>CAZVPL010000081.1:0-8423 GCA_964629075.1 uncultured Bifidobacterium sp.
AAGCCTGTTCGGGCGACGGGACCATCAAGATCGAGATGCACTTCCTTCCCGACGTCTACGTGCCCTGCGAGGTGTGCAAGGGTCAGCGCTACAACCGCGACACGCTCGAGATCCAGTTCAAGGGCAAGAGCATTGCCGACGTGCTCGACATGCCGATTTCAGAGGCGGTCGACTTCTTTGCCAATCAGCCCTCGATCGCGCGCCACATGCAAACCCTCGTCGACGTGGGTCTTGGCTACGTCAGGCTCGGGCAGTCTGCACCCACACTGTCGGGTGGCGAGGCTCAACGAGTGAAGTTGGCTTCGGAACTCGCCAAGCGAAGCACCGGGCACACGATCTACCTTCTCGACGAACCCACGACGGGTCTCCATTTTGAAGACGTTCGACGCTTGCTCACGGTTCTCTCGCGCTTGGTCGACCAGGGGAACACGGTCCTCGTCATCGAACACAACCTGGATGTCATCAAGACCGCTGACTGGCTCATCGATCTCGGGCCCGAAGGCGGGTCGGGAGGCGGTCAGATCGTCGCCGAGGGACCACCCGAAGCGGTGGCGAAGGTCAAAGCGAGCCACACCGGTCGTTTCCTTGCACCTCTGCTCGTCGGCAGCATCGCGAAGACGCCGCGGTCGGCCGGAACCAAGAAGTCGACCGCGCGCAAATGATCGAGAGGCCACCCGCCGGCTCGATACCCGATGCGCCCGGGTCGTATCAGTTCAAGGACGTGCATGGTCGTGTGATTTACGTGGGCAAGGCTTCGAGCCTCCGGTCTCGTCTGTCGAACTACTTCCAGGACAAACGGAACCTCCATCCCCGGACCGCAGCAATGGTCGCGGCGGCGGAATCCGTCGAGTGGATAGAGGTGCGCAACGAAGTCGAGGCCTTGATGCTCGAGTACAACCTCATCAAGCAGCATCGTCCACGTTTCAACATCAGGTTGCGCGACGACAAGAGTTATCCGTTCCTTGCCATCACCATTGACGAGGAGTGGCCACGCGCAACGGTGATGCGGGGTCGCAAGCGTCGTGGAACGCGTTACTTCGGCCCCTATGCGCATGCCTATGCGATACGTGAAACGCTCGATCTACTGCTCAGAACCTTTCCCGTCCGAACATGTGCGCCTTCGAAGTTCAACGAGCACAAGCGGTTGGGTCGTCCGTGTCTCTTGTTCCACATCGAGAAGTGCTCGGGGCCTTGCGTGGGTTCCGTCGCGACCGACGAGTACGCAGCGTATGTCTCGGGCCTCGCCAACTTCCTCGATGGAAAGACCGACGAGGTGGAGAAAGCCATTTCGGAGCGCATGGCCGAGGCGTCGTCGGTCCAAGAGTACGAACTTGCCGCGCGGTTGCGCGACCGATTGGCGGCCGTCAGGCGAGCGATGGAGCGACAGCAGATCGTGGCCGACCGAAGCGAGGACATTGACGTCATCGGGGTCGCCCAAGACGACCTCGAAGCGTCCGTTCAGGTTTTTTACGTACGGCATGGTCGCGTCGTCGGTCGCAGGGGCTTCATCATCGACAAGGTCGAGCCCTTGGGCGAGGCCGAGCTCGTCGACAGGGTCCTTGAGGAGTTGTACGGCGAAGAACCCGCCATGGGGTATCCGAAGAGCGTGCTCGTTCCCGTTCTCGGCGTCGATCATGCGATACACCTCGAGTGGTTGAGCGCCCTGCGTGGTTCGAGCGTCGATGTGCGCGTGCCTCAGCGCGGCGACAAGCGGACGTTGCACGACACGGTCACCTTGAATGCTCGCGAGGAGTTTGCGCGACATCGAATGCGTCGCGCCTCCGACCACAACTCACGCAGTCGGGCGCTCACCGAACTGCAACACCATCTCGAGCTTCCCGAGGCACCCCTGCGCATCGAGTGTTACGACATGGCTCACCTTCAGGGAACCGACTACGTCGGTTCGATGGTCGTGCTCGAAGATGGTCTTCCGGCAAAGCGGGAGTATCGGCGGTTCAAGGTGCGTGACGTCGCGGGAAACGACGATTACGCAGCCATGCGCGAGGTGTTGTCACGGCGCCTGCGCGCCTATCTCGACAGCCAGAACGACGGATCGGTCGGTGTCGACGGCGACGAACCCGTCGTGAAGAAACCCGGCAGGTTTTCCTATCCTCCCCAGCTCTTGTTGGTCGATGGGGGCAAGGGCCAGTTGTCGGTCGCGATCGATGTCGTTCGGGAACTCGGTCTCGAAGACGAGATTCCCGTCGCCGCGCTTGCGAAGCGGTTCGAGGAGGTTTACGTCCCCGGGCGAACCACACCCGTCGCCATTCCGCGGGGTAGTGAGGCAATGTTCATGCTCCAACGGATCCGCGACGAGGCCCACCGGTTTGCGAACTCGTTCCACAGGGAACTCCGCGGCAAACGGATGAAGAGCGGATTGCTCGACGGAATCCCCGGTCTCGGCGAGACACGCAAGGCAAAGCTCATCAAGGAATTCGGGGGAGTGAAAGGTGTGAAGGAAGCCGGACTCGAGGCCCTTCTTTCGGTGTCGTGGTTACCCGAGGCCGTTGCCCGAGCGGTTCACGAGAAGGTTGCTGGAAATGACGAACGCTGACGATCAAGCCCCATCGTGGGACGAACATGCGGACTGGTGGATCGACGGATTCACCGGCGGCGTCGACCCCGAGTACGAAGAGCAAATCATCCCGCTCGTTGTCGCCGAACTCGTGCACGCCAAGCGAATACTCGACGTGGGTTGTGGGGAGGGTCAGGTGAGTCGTCGACTCGCGGTCGCTCGAGCCGACCGCGAGGTGATTGGTCTTGACCCCACCGAGCGCCACATCGAGGTCGCTCGGTCACGCGGTGGCGGCGTCGACTACCTACTCGGCTCGCTCGACCGGTTGCCCTTCGACGACGGCTACTTCGACGCAGTCGTTGCGTGTCTGGTCTTCGAGCACGTCGACGATCTCGACGTGGCCATCGGCGAAGTCGCTCGCGTCATCGCCCCGGGCGGAACGTTCCTTTTCTTGTTGAACCACCCTCTTCTCCAAACGCCGAACAGCGGGTGGATCGACGACCAAATCCTTGATCCACCGGAGCAGTACTGGCGCATCGGTGAGTATCTCACCGAGACCGTCAACATCGAAGAGGTCGAGCCAGGTGTTCGTGTCCGGTTCGTGCATCGTCCGCTCGGAAGGTACGTCAACACGCTCTCGGCCGCAGGTTTGGTGCTCGAGCGCATGCATGAACCGCCCCCTCCGCCGGGCTTCCTTGCACGCTGCGAGGAATACGCATCGGCGTCGACAATCCCGCGACTCCTCGCCCTGCGTTTGCGGAAACTCCCGGCTTTGGTCGTGGGTGAGAGATAGCCTTGGTGCGGTGACCGACGTACTCGTCATCACAGGTTTGTCGGGGGCCGGGCGCTCCCAAGCCGCCGACGACCTCGAGGACCTTGGGTGGTTCGTCGTCGACAATCTGCCGACGGCGTTGGTTGCCCAGGTTGTCGAGATGGCGCGACAACCCGGTGACACCCACCATCAGCTGTGTCTGGTGGTGGGAAACGCGAGCCAGCAGGCCGACATGGTGGGGATGTTGCGCAATTTGCGTGACTCCGGGCACCGCGTGCGTGTCCTTTTCCTCGACGCATCGACCAGTTCGCTCGTGAAGCGGTACGGCGCGACGCGTCGTCGCCATCCGCTCGACCTCGAAGGGGGTCAATCCTCGTCGGAATCCGGAATCGCCTCCGTGATCCAGCGCGAACGCGAATTGCTGCAACCGGTGAAGGCCGAGGCCGATCTCGTGATCGACACATCCGATCTCACGGTGCACCAGTTGAAGGCGCGTCTCGTCGAACTGTTTGGTCCGTCGTCGCCGACCGACACACTGCAGGTCGGCGTCGTCTCGTTCGGTTTCAAGCACGGATTGCCTCTCGACGTCGACTTGGTGTTCGACGTCCGCTTTCTCCCCAATCCCTACTGGGACGAAAACCTTCGCCCGCTGTCGGGCCTCGATGAACCGGTGCGCAACCACGTGCTCGACAATCCGTTGGCCACCACGTTCCTCGAGAAACTCGAGGACATGCTCGAGACTCTTCTGCCCGCGTACGTCGGTGAAGGCAAGAGCTATCTGTCGATCGCGATCGGGTGCACGGGCGGTCAGCATCGGTCGGTCGCCATTGCCGAGCGACTTGCGGCCTGGTTCCAGGCCCGTGACATGCGTCCACGGATCACCCACCGGGACCTCGTTCGCGGCTAGCCGATGGGGACCCACCACGGGTCCGCCACTAATCTCGCATCGTCGGTTCGGCGCCGACGAGAGGATCAAGAAGCCGAGAAGGTCAAGGAGCAGGTCAATGACGGTTCGTGTGGGTATCAACGGCTTCGGTCGTATCGGTCGCAACTTCTTCCGGGCGGTTCAGTCGAGCGGTGCCGACATCGAGATCGTCGCTGTGAACGATCTTGGCTCGTTGAAGACGATGGCCCATCTGTTGAAGTACGACTCGGTGCTCGGTGTCCTTCCGAACGACATCTCCGCGACCGACGACGGCATCAAGATCGACGGCAAGGTGCTGAAGGTTCTGCAGGTTCGGGACCCGAAGGAGCTTCCCTGGAAGGCGCTCGGTGTCGATCTTGTGATTGAGTCGACGGGTATCTTCACCGACCGGGACAAGGCGGCGATGCATCTCGACGCCGGGGCGCCGTTGGTGATCGTGTCCGCCCCCTCGAACGGAGCAGATGCAACGTTCGTCTACGGCGTCAACCATGCCGACTTCGACCCCTCGAAGCACAAGGTCGTGTCGAATGCCAGCTGTACCACCAACTGCTTCGTTCCCCTGGTGAAGGTCCTCGACGATGCTTTCGGGGTCGAGAACGGTCTCATGACGACGGTTCACGCTTACACGGGCGACCAGCAACTGGTCGACGGGCCCCACAGTGACTTGCGCCGGGCCCGAGGTGCGGCGATCAACATCACGCCCACCAGCACCGGAGCGGCACGCGCAACGAGCCTCGTCATGGCCGCCATGAAGGGAAAGCTCGACGGCACGGCCCTGCGAGTGCCGGTCCCGACTGGTTCCATCACGGATTTCGTCGCGAATCTGAAGAAGCCGGCGACGGTGGATGAAATCAACGCGGCCTTCAAGGCGGCGGCTGACGGCCCCCTGAAGGGTGTCCTCGAGTACACCGATGCACCGATCGTCTCGAGCGACATCGTCACCAATCCACATTCGTGCATCTTCGACAGCGACCTCACGATGTCAATGGGGACGCTGGTCAAGGTGCTCGGCTGGTACGACAACGAGTGGGGTTACTCGAACCGGCTCGTCGACCTGACGAGGCACATCGGCGCCAAGCTGAAGGCCTGACCATGGCACGTCTGCCCGTGCTCGAGGATCTGGGAGATGTCGCGGGCAAGCGAGTCCTTGTCCGAACCGACTTCAACGTGCCGATGGAAGGGCCCGACGAGGCTCGCACCATCACCGATGACTTCCGGATTCGCGCCGCGCTCCCGACAATCGAGTGGTTGACGTCGCGCGGGGCGAAGGTCGTGTGCGCAAGCCATCTCGGTCGACCGAAGGGCAAGTCGGTGCAGAAGTACTCGATGGACCCGGTGCGCGCACGACTTGCCGAGCTCGCACCAGGGGTCGAATTGCTCGAGAATCTTCGCTTCAATCCGGGCGAAGAGGCGAACAGCGAAGATTTCGTCGCTCAACTCGTTTCAGGATTCGACGCATACGTCGACGACGCCTTCGGTGCCGCCCACCGAGCGCATGCATCCGTCGTCGGTCCGCCAAAGACACTTCCGTCGGCCGCGGGACGGCTGTTGCAAAAAGAAGCCGAGATTTTGGGTGGTCTGCGTGAGCACCCGAAGCGTCCGTTCGTTGCGGTTCTGGGTGGTGCCAAGGTGAGCGACAAGCTCGGCGTCATCGAGGCGCTGCTGCAGACCGTCGACGCCCTCGTCATCGGTGGGGGCATGTGTTTCACGTTTCTCGCCGCGAAGGGAATGCCCGTGGGCGACTCGATTTGCGAGCTCGATCAGGTTGCGTTCTGTCGCCGACTTCTCGATGGACCAAAGCCGATTCATCTTCCGGAAGACATCGTCGGTGTCGATGCGAACGGGAATTACGCGACCTTTGGAATCCGCCTGCCCGATGGCTCCAAAGGTCTCGACATCGGACCCGGCACCGCTGCCGCGTTTTGTGATGTCATCATGGATGCCCGCACCGTTTTTTGGAACGGGCCGATGGGGATGTTCGAAGACTCGCGGTTTGCGAACGGCACGAAGACCGTCGCTCAGGCGGTCGCCGACACCAAGGCGTTCACGGTGGTGGGTGGCGGCGACAGCGCCGCGGCACTCGCGCAGTTCGGTCTGGATGACAGCGTCGACCATGTTTCAACGGGTGGCGGGGCATCTCTCGAGTTCCTCGAGTTCGGCGATTTACCCGGTCTTGCCGCGTTGAGGGGGGCACCGAATGTCAAGTGAGGCGCGAAAGCCGTTGATCAGCGGCAACTGGAAGATGCACTTGAACCACTTCGAGGCCATTCAGCTCGTCCAGAAACTGAACTACCTCGTCGCCAAGGAAGACTTCGATGCGGTCGACGTCTCCCTGCATCCGCCTTTCACCGACATCCGTAGCGTCCAGACATTGATCGAGGCCGATGAGTTGCGTTTCCTGCTCGGCGCGCAGCACTGCCACTTCGAAGAGAAGGGCGCGTACACGGGCGAGGTCGCCCCGTCGATGCTGGCCAAGCTTTCGGTGAAGTACGTGATCGTGGGTCACAGCGAGCGTCGTGAGATTTTCGGAGAGACCGACGAGATGGTGGCAAGGAAGGCGACGGCCGTGCTGACGGCAGGCATGATCCCGATCGTGTGCGTGGGCGAAACGCTCCCGGAGCGCGAGGCGGGGTCGACCGAGGCGAAAGTGATCGGCCAGGTACGTGCCGCGCTTGCCAAGCGAACGCCCGAGATCGTGGGGAAACTCGTGGTGGCCTACGAGCCGATCTGGGCGATAGGGACGGGTCGAACCGCCACCGCGGCAGATGCCCAGGCAGTGTGCGGAGCCATCAGGGCCGAGGTCCGGGCGTCCCACGGCAATGACGCCGCGAAGGCGATCCGGATCCAGTACGGAGGTTCGGTGAAGGCCGGAAACATCGCGGAATTGATGGGTCAGGCCGACATCGACGGGGCTTTGGTGGGTGGCGCCAGTCTCGATCCGGATGAGTTCGCACGCATTGTCAAGTACCGCCTGCACGCAGCCTGACGGTTGTTTCGAGCGAGAGAATCTTTCCGCCTCCCCGACGTTGGTTTACCCCGTGGTAATTTGCGGTCATCAGTTATCTGGGCTGCTTGGCGCGGTCCTGCAAGTGTCGCGGATTGCGACAAAGGGGAGGAAGACATGAGAAAGACCCGCAAGAGGGTCGTCCTCGCGTGTGCGGTGGGCTTTTCGCTCATCGCCGCGGCGTGTGGCGACGACGGTGGTTCGTCGGGCGACACGACGGCCGACACCACTGCAACTGCAGACACCACCGCGACGGCTGACACCACCGCGGCGCCCGCGGAAGATCCAACGATCGTGTACGCGGCCGAGCAGGAATACACCTCGTACAACAACGGAGCCGCCGACCAAGGCTTGTTCGCAAACACATTGGTTTTGAACCAGTTGCTTCCCGGACCCATCTTTTTCAACCCCGACGCGACGAACAAGGTCTACGAGGCAATCGCATCGTCCGTCACGGTCACATCGGAAGACCCGTTCACCGTCGAGTACGTGCTGAACCCTGATGCGGTGTGGAGCGACGGAGAAGCCATCGACTGCGACGACTTCGTGCTCGCTTGGCGTTCGAGCAACGGCAAGGACGGCAACCGCAAGGACGAAGCCGGTGCCGAGTTGAAGGACGAAGAAGGCAACCCGGTTCCGGTGTGGAACACCGCGAGCACCACGGGTTACGAACTCGTCGACAGCGTGACCTGTTCCGAGGACGGAAAGACGATCACGTCCGTGTACTCGAAGATCTTCGCCGACTGGAAGACGATGTTCGGTGGCCTGCTGCCGGCGCACGTCGTCGAGCGTGATTCCGGTGTCGCCGACCTCACCGCCGAACTGTCGGATGCCGACCTCTACAAGGTTGCGGATTTCTGGAACACCGGCTTCGTCGGCTTCAAGCCCGAAGTCGCGGTTTCCGGTGGCCCGTACGTCATCACCGACTTCACGGCCGGTCAGAGCCTGACCCTCGAGCGCAACCCGAAGTGGTGGGGTGAACCTGCCAAGGCCGCGAAGATCGTGTTCCAGATGGTGCCCGACGCAACCCAGCAGCCGGCCGCCCTTCAGAACGGTGAAGTCGACGTCATCACTCCGCAGCCCAACGTCGACCTTGTCGAGCAAATCAAGGGAATCGAGGGTGTCAACCTGCAGTTCGAGGCCGGCACGGTGTTCGAGCACTACGACCTCAACCTGAAGAACGAGCACCTGAAGAGCCTGAAGGTTC
>CAZVPL010000082.1:0-8340 GCA_964629075.1 uncultured Bifidobacterium sp.
CCGACTTCACCTCGGCGGCAGCTGCGCGGTCGACGTTTCCACCGCGACGCGAGATGATGACGTTGCGCACCGTCTCGAGCAGATGGCCGCCGCCGGCGCCGTACGCGCGGCGCATCACGATCTCGCAACCCACTTCGTCGAAGAGACGCTCGATGTCGACCGCGTCGTACCGGCGAAAGTGTCCGACGGCCTCGTCGGACGCCCCGAACCGCTTTGCGTGGGCGGGCACGCTGACCAGCACGTGACCGTCGGGTTCGAGATGATCGAGCCACCGCCGCAACGCCGCAACATCGTCGTCGATGTGTTCCAGAACCTCGAACGCGCACAGCAATCCGAAACGTTCGTCTGCCGCGACACGCTCGATGCCCCCCATGCGGAAGTCGGCATCGTCGACGCGCGCAAGACGCGATGCCGCAACTGCTGCCGACGACAAGTCGGGCTCGACCCCGACGTAACGCGCATGACGCGCAAGACGCGCGCCTGTCGCTCCCTGGCCCGCGCCAACTTCCAGGATTGAACGTGGCCGCACCCGACGCAGTGCGGTCTCGATGAACGGCTGGCGCAAACGCGCCATCGTCGTGAGTGGCGGCAGTGTGGGCCTGTCGGTGGCGACTCCGCCGAGCGCGCGTTCGAACACCGGCACCACGGCAACGTCGTCGAATCTGTCGACGAAGGTCTGACGCGCGCGGCGAGCCAACGCTTCGCGACGCACGGGATCGTCCATGAGCTTCTGCACCGCGGCTGCGATGGCGGCAGGGTCGGCAACGGGCACCCGTTCGACGGCTGTACCCAGACCGGCCACGGCATCGGTGTCGCCCGTGACGATGGGCCGCCCGACCGCCATGCACTGGAAGACCTTGTTCGGTATCACCCGACGCGTCTTGTCCCCCGAGCCGAACACACCCAGGCACACCATCGACGACGCGATGAGACCGGGCAGCTGCGCCTCGGGAACCTGATCGACGATTTCCACGGGCGCACCGGTTTGCCCCACGAGCCTCTCGATGTCGGGACGCAGCTGACCGCTTCCCACCAGACGAATGCGCCAGTCACGGGGCATCAAGAGAGAGGCGCGCACGATGTGTTCGATCCCCTGCAGAGGAATGTATGTGCCATAGAACAGAACCGAGCGCGGCTCGACGGCAACGTCGGGGCGTTCGGTGAAGACCTGCGGGTCTGCCCCCACCCACACGACATGCCACTTGGTCCGCGGCGTCGCTGTTGCGGCAGCGAAGTAATCGGCATCCTGCGGGGTATCGGTGAGAACGACGTCGGCGAGCCGCGCGGCCCACGCGTCGCAACGACGCAGAACCGCGGCAACCGGCGACCGTGAACCAACGAGTCCACGATCGACCACAACGGTCTCGTGCAGCGACACGAAGAAGTCGACGGCAAGACGCAGGCGCAGCACCTTGCACAGAACGCCGATGATCACGGCATCGATCTGCGATGGGTGCGGAACCAGCACGACATGTGGTCGACGTCCCGGCACCGAAGCCGCGAGCAGAATACCGACGATCCGCACGTAGGCAATTGCGGCGCGCGCGGCGGTCACGATGCGTGCCCGCGATGCCGCGGCCACCTTGTCACCACCCCAGGCATTGACGCTTCGCACCGAGACGCCCCAACCCGCCATGGTGGCCAGCCTGACGAGCTGGCGGTTGCGGCCGAAAGCCGGGTCGAAGCTGCCCAACATCAAGATTCGTTTCGTCGTCACTCGGGGCCACCCATCAGCTCGACCACCGCCGCCGACGTGCGAGACGACACCGCCGCAAGATCACCTGCCGCACGGCGTGATCGCTCACGCACGTCGTCAGCCGCGTCGCGCACTCGTCGCGTCACTTCTGCAAGACGCTCGGGCGTCACATCGTTGATCGGTACCACCACGTCGGAGAGGCCGGCGAGTTGCAACACACCCGTCGCTTTGTGTTCGTAGGGAATGCACACCTGCGGAACGCCCGCCGATAGCGCGAACACTGCCGGGTGGTAGCGACCCGACACCACGAAGTCGGCCGAGGCGAAGAGCCCCCGCTGGGCGAGCATGTCGCGCGACTCGTCGAACACCGACACCGTCACGTTGGCATTCGCGACGGCGGTACGTATGCGGTCGGCGAGGCGTTCGAGATACGGAGCATCGCGATGGACTCCGTGCAGCTGCGGAACAAGGATCACCTCGGATGCGACACCCCCGCACAGTTCGGCGACCGCGGCGGCAACAGCGGTGTCGTAGTTGGTACGACGCGCACCCGGCGACGGACCGCCGTCGTATTTCCAGTCGATGGCCGACACGACGATTCGGCGCAGAGAAGCATCACGCGGCGAAGCCGGCACCGACACCTGCAGTGCTGCGTCGACCGTCACGAGAACCTCGACGTTGCGCCGTCTCGTGCCGAACAGCGCACGAATGTGTGCCGCTGAAATCTCTTCGCGCACGAACAACACGTCGAACATGCGGTACGTGAGCCGACGGAAGGGGTTGGCCCACTTGCGCTCGAACGGCCCCGCGGACGTCGCATACAACATGACCGGCTTCCTGTGGATCCGCGCCATCCACACGTACAACCAGTGCACGGGTTCGTGACCGATGTAGAGGTCGCCGAAATACGGTCCGCCCGGGGCCGACACCACCACGTCGGCACTGCGGTATGCGGCGATTGTCGCCCGACCGACGGGCCCCAGCAGCGCAGGAATTCTGGTGACGAGGTACGCGACGAGGCGTAGTCCCTCGAGCGGCGACAATTTGAGGGAAATCCAACCGACATCGAAGCCCGACGTGTCGGCGAGCTCGCGTACGGAAGAATCATGGGCGATCTGGTGGATGACCGTGTAACGAACCTCGCCGCCGGCGGCGCGGGAAATGCCCGTCAGCATTCCGTGCAGAGCAGCCTCATCTCCACGGTTGTCGCCGTGCTGGTTGACGATCAGCACGTGACGAACCGATCGCTGACCCACGCCCCGAGTGTAACTGTGGGCGATAATTGACCCGTGAGCGAACGTCGTTACGTACTGGGCGGCATGGCGCCGGATCCGGCGACGCTTCTACCTGCCCGCGCCGACGAGTTCATCGGAGCCGACGGACGACCCACCGCCGCGTACCGCGAACGTCTGCGCCGCATCCCCGACGCACGCAACGCCTTCAGCGTCGCGTCGCTGTACGCCCAGACGATCGGAATCGTCGTGGCGGCGGTCATGATCGACAACCTCGTCGTGCGCATCGTTGCGTTCCTGTTGATGGGTCGCGCGCACGCACAATTCCTTTCGCTCATGCACGAGGCTGCCCACCGCTTGTTGTTCTCGAACAAACGGGTCAACGACGTCATCGGTAACTGGCTGCTCGGCTTCCCTTCTTTCACCAGCACACCCGCCTACCGCCGGGTTCACATGGCACACCACCGTCAAGAGTTCGGCCCCGAGGAACCCGACGTGCCGCTATACGCGAACTACCCCGTGTCGCCTGCAAGTCTCCGCCGCAAACTCTTCCGCGATGCTCTCGGCATCACGGGCGCAAAGTTGTTCCGTGCACAATTGCGCGGTCTCGCATCACGCGAACCACGCGTACGACGCACGCAACAAAAGATCTGGGGCCTGCAGATCATTCTCTTCGTTTGCGGCGTCGCGTCCGGCAACGCGTGGGTGTATCCGGTGCTGTGGCTTGCCCCGAACATGACCGTGTGGCGCGTCATCAATCGCCTGCGGGCAATCGCCGAACACGGCGGTATGACGGCCGGAATCGACCGCCGATTGTCGACCCATGCCGTGCGGCAGCGCTGGTTCGCCCGCTTCTTCCTCGTGCCGTACAACATCGGTTTCCACACCGCACACCACGTCGACGCAGGCATCCCGTTTCGCAATTTGCCCGACTACACGCGCCGCTTGCGTGACGCGGGTTACATCACGGCGGAACGCGAACACCCCTCGTACCCGCGCGTTTGGCGGACCCTTGCCACCGGTCGGGAATTACCACTACCTGCATAGTGAAAAACCCTGGGGGGCCTCTTAGACTTGGCCCCGTGAGCCAGTTGTTCCGCGTCGAATCCCTGCATGTCACGCCTGTTTCCACCGACGATTCGGCCGATTCGATCGATTCAACCGGCGCTCCGTCGACCAAAGAAATCCTGCGCGGCCTCGACCTCACCGTGAACGAGGGTGAAGTCCACGCGATCATGGGTCCGAACGGCTGCGGCAAGTCGACCCTCGCCTCCACCCTCTTGGCCTCTCCCGAATACGAGGTCACCTCGGGGCGCCTCATCTACAAGGGTGAAGACATCACCGACTGGTCCACCGACGTTCGCGCCAAGGCCGGCATCTTCCTTGCATTCCAGTATCCGCAGGAAATCGCAGGAGTGTCGGTGATCCAGTTTCTGCGCCAGGCGCTGTCGGCCCGCAAGGGCCTCGACCTTTCGGTTCTTGAACTGCGACTTTCCGTCATGGACTGGATGAAACGCCTTGGCATGGACTCGTCGTTCGTCGACCGCTACCTCAACGAGGGTTTTTCGGGCGGCGAAAAGAAGCGCAATGAAATCATGCAGATGGCCATTCTCGAACCCGACCTCGCGATTCTCGACGAAACCGACTCCGGTCTCGACATCGATGCACTGCGAATCGTCGCGAAGGGAATCCGTGAAGTGCGCGTCGACCGACCAAAGCTCGGCATCGTTCTCATCACCCACTACCAACGTCTGCTCGACGAACTGCAGCCCGATTTCGTCCACATCATGGTCGACGGGCGCATCGTGAAGTCGGGTGGCATGGAAATCGCCGCCGAGCTCGAAAAGTCGGGCTACGAGGCATACCGCTAGGAATCGGCGATACCGATGAGCTTCGATCCCGTCGTCGTGAAGAAGGACTTCCCTCTTCTTGAACGCGAAATCAACGGCAAGCCCATCGTGTATCTGGATTCGGCGAACACCTCACAAAAGCCGCGTCAGGTCATCGATGCCATGTCGCGCTTCATGGAATCGTCGTACGCACCAATCAACCGCAGCGCCTACCAATTGGCCGCCGAGTCAACCGACGCCTTCGAGGCCGCTCGCGCCGCGGTGCGACGGTTCATCAACGCCCCGCGCGTGAACGAAGTCGTCTTCACGAAGAACGCAACCGAAGCACTGAACCTCGTCGCCCACTCGTGGGGTGGCGCCAACCTGCGTACCGGCGACGCCGTTGTCCTCACCCACATGGAACACCACGCCAACATCGTGCCGTGGCACATGCTCGCTGCCGAACGAGGACTGGAACTGCGATGGGTTCCGCTCACCGCCGACGGCCAGCTCGATCTCACGAACCTGCCCAAACTTCTCGACGGCGCCAAGGTCTTTTCGTTCACTGCCATGAGCAACGTGCTCGGCACGCTGACACCGGTCAAACAACTCGTCGACGCCGCACACGCCGCTGGTGCCATCGCAATCGTCGACGGCTGCCAGTACGTGCCTCACAACCCCACCGACGTGCAGGCGTGGGGCGCCGACTTTCTTGCTTTTTCGTCGCACAAGCTCTGCGGACCCTCGGGCATCGGCGTCCTGTGGGGTCGCGAATCACTGCTCGACGCCATGCCGCCCTTCCTCGGTGGCGGCAACATGATCGCCGACGTCCGTCTCGACGGATTCACCTGCGCCGAACTACCCGCAAAGTTCGAAGCCGGTACCCCACCCATCACCGAAGCCATCGGCATGCACGCCGCCATCAGCTATCTCTCTGCGCTCGGCATGGACAACATCCGCGCGCACGAAGCCGAAATCGCCACCTACGCCATCGGCACCCTGAAGGCCCGCTACGGCGACGACATCACCATCCATGGCCCCACCGATCCGGCCGTGCGCGGCGCCACATTGTCGTTCCGTTTCAAAGACGTTCACCCGCACGATGTTTCCCAGGTTCTCGACCAGGCCAACGTCTGCGTCCGCGCCGGACACCACTGCGCCAAGCCGCTCATGAAGCTGCTGGGGGCGAACGCAACCGCCCGCGCGAGCTTCTACATCTACAATTCAACGGCCGACGCCGACGCACTTGCAGACGCGCTGGCCAATGCCGGAGACTTGTTCGGCTTCTAGTTACCGCATTCTCGACTGCAAGCGAAAACCCACGACCGGAGCACCGATGCCAGGATTGGAAGACCTCTACCGCGAGATCATTCTCGACCACTATCGGACACCCCGTAACCGTGGTGAGCTCGCCCCGCCAGCCGTGCGCGCCGAGGGCCACAACCCGCTTTGTGGTGACGAGATTCAGGTGTACCTCGACGTGAAAGACGGCGTTGTCTCCGACATCAAGATCGGCGGCCAAGGTTGCTCGATCAGCCAGAGCTCGGCGTCAATGATGTCGGCTGCCGTCAAGGGCAAGAGCGTCGACGAGATCCGCAACCTCGTGCGCCGGTTCAAGAACATGATGTCGATCGAGGAAGAAGACGAAAACGCACCGCCCCTCGACGAGTCAAAGCCACTCGGCGACCTGGAAGCGTTGCGCGGCGTCGTCAAGTTCCCGGTGCGCATCAAGTGCGCCACCCTTGCGTGGAACACGCTGCTCGACGGCCTCAGCCAGTCGAACTGACGATCACCAATATTCGACACTGCGATCGGGGGATTCGCATGCCACAAATACCGTCACAAATCGCCGACATCACGGCCGACTGGCTGAACGAGGTTCTTCCCTCCGACGTCGGCCGCGTGAAGACCTTCGACATCCAGCGCTTCGGCACCGGTGTCGGGATTCTCGGCGAACTCGCCCGGCTCACTCTCGACTATGTCGACGGACCCGGGGCTGGTCCCGCCACGATGGTCGCCAAGTGCCAGTCACCTGCCCCAGAGAACCAGTTCCTGGCGCAGGCCATGGGCTTTTACCTCCGCGAGGTGAACTTCTACCGCGACGTCGCAACCCGACTCTCGATTCGCGTCCCCAAGCCGTACTACGCCGACTGCGGTGCCGACGGGCTGCCCTTCGTCATCCTCATCGAAGAAATCACCGGCGCGCACTGCCCCGACCAAATCACCGGACTCTCGCTCACCGAAGCCGAGAAGATTCTCGAAACCGCCGCTCGCCTGCACGCCGCATTCTGGGAAACCAAAGAGCTCTACGAGCTCACATGGCTTCCGCCGATGAACAATCCGCTCTACAAGGCCGGCAAGGCGATGGCCGAGGCACAGTGGCCACACTTCAAGGAACACTTCGGCCCGCGCCTCGACGGCGCGACACTCGATGCCCTGCACACGATGTGCGAGATCTACCCCGAAATGCTCGACTGGTGGGTGAAACAAGGTCATCAAACCTTCACCCACACCGATTGTCGCGCCGAGAACTACCTCTTCGGCGGCAGCGCGGGAGCGAATGCCATCACGATGATCGACTTTCAACTCAGTACCCGCCATGTCGCCGCCTGGGACGTCTGCAACTTGCTTGCCGCGTCGCTCACACCCGACATGCGCCGCCAGCACGAGGAACATCTCATCAACCACTACTTCAACAAGGTCAGCGAATTCGCCGCCGACAAGCCCGGTTTCAAGGGATATTCGCTCGACCGGCTCTGGTACGACTACCGCGCGGCCCTCCTGCAGCAGGGCGTCTCGCAAGTCATCACCTCAAACCTGCAGGGCGGCAACGAACGTGGCGACGAGCTGCTCGAAGAACTCCACATGCGACCCCTCATCGCTGCAATGGATCACAAGGTCAGCGAGATCGTGAAGGACATCAGATGAACGACATCCTCCCCCCGCCCTCCGACCCCAACCTGCAGGAAATCCACGACCGCAGCTATGTCGTGCGGGCCTACCGCAAGAACGACAGAACAATCCTTCTGCGTGGCGCCGTCCGCGACGAGAAACCCGCCGGCCTCTACGTTCCGAACGACCCCGAACCGCTTCCGTTGCACCACATGATCGTCGCCCTCGAAGTCACGATGCCCGAGATGATCATCGCCGACGCCCGCGTCGAATTCGAGGTGTACCCACACGGCGGTTGCCCCGCCATCACCACGCACTACGAAAAGCTCATCGGCCTCAGCATCGCACGCGGCTTCACGCACAAGGTGCGCGAGCTCTTCGGCGGCCCGCGCGGATGCACGCACACCACCGCACTTCTTCAGGCAATGGCGCCGGTTGCAATTCAAAGCGTCTGGTCGATGCGCGCCGTCAACGTCGCAGAAGGATCCGAGCAAGTGGAACCCGAACCGACAACGCGCGAGGAACGACTCGCCCGCATGCGCTTCAACCTGAACACCTGCCACATCTGGGACGAAAACGGTGAGCAGGCCCGCATCGTCGCCGACGGTGGCGACATCGGACTGCCGATCTGGATCACCGACCGTTACGCAAAGCTCGGCCGCGACCCCATGGAGTGGCGCAAAGGCATGGG
>CAZVPL010000083.1:0-7833 GCA_964629075.1 uncultured Bifidobacterium sp.
GACCCATTTGGTTGCGTTCGTAAACTCAGGCTGCGCACCTCGTCATGATGGGCGGGGCATGCGGCCTCCCATTCGTCGAAGGCAATCTGGTGAACGCGTTTCAGAGTCGCCAAGGTGCGCATCACGTTGGCTGTAACTGAGAGCGACGAGTTCATCGTGCAGCACCGGATATCACAGCCTTGATGTTTCCTCTGGACGCTTCGAGTTTCTCGACAAGCGTGAATGGGAATGGAACGGCCGCGACCGCGCGAAGTTCATCGCTGCACAGGCGGGACTCAATCGCACCCCGGCACGCATGGCGCGCAACATCTTCCACGGCATCGAAGCACCCCACAACATGACGAGCATCCAGTGCGGCGAAGTCGAGGCGGTCCACAAGATCACCACCGAAAACGTGTGGAAACAGCAACTCGTCGAGGTGCAGGGCCAGACCGACATCCTGACGATGGGCATCCCCTTCATCTGCCCCTACAACGTCAACTCGATCATGAACCCGATCCTCGTGATGTGCACGGGCCTCGGGTACTTCTTCAATCTCTACCGCGGCAAGCCGCTGGTGCGCGAGGGCGGTGTCGTCATCATGACCCACCCGACGACGAACGAGTTCCACCCCGTTCACCACCCCAGCTACATCGACTTCTTCGAACAAGTACTCACCGAAACAACGGTGCCACACGAGTTGGAAGCGCGTTTCGAAAAACGATTCGCGGAAGACGACTGGTACCGCCACCTCTACCGCACCAGCTACGCCTATCACGGAGTTCATCCCTTCTACATGTGGTACTGGGGAAGCCACGGTCTTCAGCACTGCGGACGCGTGATCATCGTGGGTGGTGACGCACCCACCGTGCGCCGACTCGGCTTCACCCCCGCATCGACCCTGAACGATGCACTCGAGATCGCAAGCGACGTCGTCGGACGCAATCCAACGATCACCCACCTCCATACGCCGCCCATCATGGTTGCGGACGTCAAGTAGGAACGATTCACGATGGCCCGCGACTACCCGAAGCACAAGACACGCAGTGAGCTCTCTCGCCGCGTGTTGCAACGTGCGGCGGGTGTTGCCGATGGACTCGAAAACCTTGCTGCCAAACCCGTCAAGATGTGGCGATCGAAGGGTTTCCCCTATCGGGCACCAAGCGTTCCGCGTGGCGTTGAGGTGCCCGCAAAGGAGTCGACACTCGGAGCAAACTTCGACACCGACTTCGCCCGCGGACCCGGCTCACGTTTCGTGCGCAGACTGCTCGTTGCCGGACCCGTCACTGCGATGGTCCAGTTTCTCGCACGACCAACCATCGAGGGCGTCGACCGACTCACCGACTTGGCCAACAACGAGTCGATCGGAGGCGTCATCTTCGCTCCGAACCATCATTCGCATCTCGACACACCGCTCATGGTGACCGCGGTGCCAAAGCCATGGCGCGACCGTCTGGTCGTCGCGGCCGCCGCCGACTACTTCTTCGACAAGCGGGTGAAGGGCACCCTCGCTGCGCTCGCACTGAATGCCATTCCCATCGACCGCGAGACGACGAGTCGAAAGTCGTCCGACGAACTGCGTCATCTCCTGGCACGCGACTGGAGCCTCGTGATTTATCCAGAGGGAGGCCGGTCCCCCGACGGTTGGGGCCAAGAGTTCAAAGCCGGCGCCGCCTACCTCAGCAGCAAAACCGGTGCGCCCGTCGTGCCGGTCTTCATCGACGGCACCGGTGCGATCTTCGGCAAGGGAATGAAGAGACCGAAGCGAGGCCACACCCGCGTGGTGTTCGGCGCGCCGTTGTTCCCTGACGACGGGGAAAACACGCGTCGCTTCAGCGATCGCATCGAACGTGCGGTCACACTATTGGGTGACGAGTCATCAACGGACTTCTGGACCGCACGACGTCGCGCTGCTCGCGGATCCTCAACTCCCCTGACCGGACCCGACTACACGGGCTGGCGACGCCAGTGGGCGCTTTACGAACACCGCAAGACTGGCGTCGCGGGCCAGCGCCGTCGCCAGAAGCGACGTTGGCCGAACCTCGACTAGCAGGCCACACAGCGCCGCTGAGATACTTTTCGTTGCGTACGGTCACCAAAACGAAAGATTTTTCTCTCCCTCGCCCTCGTGGCGAGGTCTAGGTTTCCGAGCCATGGGTCGCCCCCGCAAATCCGACCGCGAAGCCGCAGGCGACCCGCGCGAACTGATTCTGGCAAGCGCGCGAGCCGAGGTCGAGAAAAACGGAATCCTCGGATTGCGCGTTGCCGAAGTTGCGGCCAATGCGCACTACTCGGTGTCGATCATCTACCGCTACTTCGGCGACCGCGACGGTCTTCTCGCACAAGTACTCGGTGACCTCTACGAAGAGATTCTCGACCGCACAGCGCAGCGAATGACGATGCTGTTGCCGGCGAGCGGCCCGCTCACCGTCGACCAGATTCTCGGTCTGGCACCGAAACCGAGCGAGGCGTACACCAACCCCGACTTGAAACTTCGCCTGCAGATCCTCGCCGTTGCCGCGACGAACCCCGCCCTCGAGGCACGACTGAAGGACATCGCCCAGGCGCGTTTCAAGGTGATGAAGGATTGGTCGGCAAGTGTCGTCGCTCGTTTGCCCGAGGGTCAGGTCTTTGACGAACGCGTGCTTTTCATTCTCATCGTCAACCAGTTGCTCTACTACAACACGCTTCTCGGCGACGACGCCGTGACCGACGAGGAATACTTCCGGTTCCTCCGCGACAAAACCACGAAGATCTAGCCGGGCCCGGCCCGCCGAGCAACACCTCAGCGGGCCGTTTCCTCTTCGTCCTTCTTGCGCCGACCGCGCAGGATCCAGCCGAGCACGAGCCCCACGATCAGACCGATGAGTGCCAGAACGACCGACGCTGTTGCGGCACGATCCTTGTAGACGACTCGCGTGACCACTTGGGTGTCCGGTTGGTCCGACGCCTCGGGAATCGTCGTCGCAGACGCGTCGCCGGGCAGGGTCGTCGGCACATCCGTGGTCGGCGGTGCGGCTGTCTCGCCGTCTCCACTGGTTGTGTCGCCAGCGCCATCGGTCTTCCCGTCTTCCTCCGCAGTGCCACCCGAGGCGGTCTCACCGGACTCTGTGGCCGGGTTTGCCTCGTCACCACCGGTCGTCGCCCCATCGGATGCCGATCCGCCTTCGCTTCCGGCAGGCACGGTGTCCTTTGCCTTGATCGTAAAGCGGACAGTCTTTGTGATCGCCTTGCCATCGGGGTTGACCGCCCTCAACGTGAGGACGTAACGGCCCGACGGCAAGTCGGATGAGAGTTCGAGCCGCGCGCCGAATTTGCCGAAGTTGTTGGCACGGGTCGACAACACGACGTCACGACCAGAACCTGCAAGATCACCCGTCAACGCTTGGAGGGTGACCGTCACCTTCGACCGAGCCTTCACGAAAGATCCCGACACGCGCGCCGCCGTTCCCTCGGCAGTCCGTGTTGCCGTGAGATCGACGCTCACCGACAGCCGCGGCTGGAGCACCGGCACCGCGATGGCGGCTTCGGGAGCCGGTGTGGGCGCAGGAGCCGGCACGACCGGCTCCGCCGGCACAGCGGGCGTCGGGGTTGGAGTCGGAGTCGGCACGACCGGCTCGGGCGCCGGTGCCAATGCTTGCTTTTCAACCGTCTTCGTCTTTGTCTCGATCGTGACAGCCTCGCCGTTCAGGTCACCGTTCAAGGGAGTCACGCGGTAGAGGTACGTCGTACCCGACTCGAGTCCTGTGTTCACATAGCTGGTCCTGTCGACCGTCGTCACGACAGTCCACGTTGCGCCGCCATCGGTCGAACGCTCGATCTTGTACGTGAGGGCCGCACCGGCGGGTGTCGTCGGCGCATCCCACGAAAGGGTCACCGACGAGGTGTCCGATGTGTAGCTGAAGTTGCGCGGAGCCGACGGAGTCGTACCGACGCGCAGCGAGGTGTCGATCCACGGGCTTTGTCCGACCAGCGAGTACGCCGCGACGCGGAAGCTGTAGATCTTGCCCGCCGACAGGCCACCGACCTGAAGCGACGTTGCGCTGTTCAGTCCCGCATCATCGACCACGAGGTAGCGGATCCGGCCGAGGGTGACCAGGCGCGACGAGGTTGTGATCGTGGCATCGAACGACGCGGTTTGGACGCCCGCCTCAAAGACGTTCGGTCCGAGCTGCGCGGTGTCGACCCAGGTGGCTCCCCCATCAACCGAGGTTTGCACCTTGTATCCAACGACTGCTGCTCCACCGTCATCCGTCGGCGGCGTCCACTGGAGCGCCGCGACCGTTTCCTCGGCCGCCGCAACCTCGACGGACCGCGGCGCAATCGGCGGCGCGACCGGCGACGACGTCACCCACGTGGACGCGGCACCGGTGCCTGCCGCGTTCAGCGCAGACACGCGGAACGCGTAGGCCACGCCATTCGTCAAGCCGGTCACCGCAAAGGACAGAGTCGATGCCGACACTGTTCCGGCCGTGGTCCACGTGCGACCACCCGTCGACGACGACTGCACGAGGTAACCCGTGAGGGCGGCACCACCGTTGTTCGTCGGCGTGTTCCACGCAAGAGTCACCCGGCGGTCACCCGCGGTCGGAACCAGGTTGAGCGGAGCCGATGCGGTTGTCCGTGGCACCACTGTCACGGTCGCCGAGGCGACCGCACCCGACGACTCCACCGAGTTCACATCGGCGACTGCCGCATTGACCGCATAGACCCGGAACCAATACTGCACACCGTTCTGCAGGTCGGCAATCGTCGTCGAATTCGACGTCGGATTGTCGGCGAGGGCCCAGTTCACGTTGTCGGTCGACTGCTGCACGACGTACGACGTGATTGTCGCTCCACCGTTCGATGCGGGAACGATCCATGTGAGAACCGCCTGCGTGTCGGCCGGAGCAACGCTCACCGAGCGCGGGGCGCCCGGTGTGGTGTAGGGCGCCGCGGTCACGAACGTCGAGGCCGCACCCGTTCCGATCGCGTTGATGGCGCGAACGCGGAACGAGTAGGACACGCCGTTCACGAGGCCCGTGAATGACGTTGCGGCTGACGAAACCGTGCGGACAACCGACCAGGTGAGACCGCCGTCAGTCGTGCGCTCGATCGAGTAGCCGCTGATAGTCGAACCACCCGTGTCGATCGGCGCAGACCATGCCAGGCCAAGCGATCCGTTGCCCGGAGTAGCCGTGAGACCCGTGGGGGCTGCGGCGGCCGCACTCGGCACGACCGCCGTCGTCGTCGCATTCGTGCTCTCGCCCGCCGCATTCACAGCACGGACACGGAATCGATACGACGTGCCGTTCGTGAGACCCGTGACCGTCGCTTCCAGCGCCGAAGTGCGCAAGCTTTCGGTCCAGTTCGTGCCGTCCGTCGACTCTTCGACGACATAAGCGGATACCGCTGCGCCGCCGTTGGTCAATGGTGACGCCCATGTGAGCGTGACGAATTGGTCGCCTCCAACTCGCGACAACGACCGCGGAACTGATGCGACCGTCGCAGGCGTGACGATGACGGCCTCGGTGAAGGCACCGGTACCCGCGGCTGTGTTCGCTGCAATCCGGTACGTGTACGTCGTGCCGTTGATCAGGCCCGTGATCGAGCGCGGCGACGACGCGGCATTGACCACAAAGACCCAGCTCGCGCCATCGAGTCTCTCGATGCGATACGACGTGATCGTGCCACCACCCGTGTCGGTGGGCGCGGTCCAACTCAAGCTGGTCGCAGCGTTCGAGGGCGTCGCCGTCAGCCCGGTCGGTGCCGCGGCAACCGTCACGGGGACGGCGTTCACCGTGTTGGATGCCGGAGCACCCGACGAGGCGATCGTGGCAACACTTGTCACCGCCGCGTTGACGGCGAACACCCTGAACCAGTACCTCGTGCCGTTCGTGAGACCGGTCACGATCGCAGATGTCGCGGTGGGGTTCGCAACGTTCGAGAAGGTCACATTGTCAGCCGATTGTTGAACCACGTACGACGTGATGCTTGATCCGTTGCCGGCGGGCGAGCTCCACGTGAGTGTCACCTGTGAGTCCCCGGCAACCGGAACCGCAACAACCGGGGCTCCGGGCAGTGCGAATGGCGTGGCGGTGACGATTACAGAGGCTGCGCCGTTACCCGACGAATTCGTCGCCCTGACGCGCAGCGAGTACGCAGTACCGTTCGCGAGACCCGTAATGGTGGCGGACGTGCCCGATACGGTCGTGGCAGTGGTCCAGTTGAGACCACCGTCGGTCGACTGTTCGACGACGTAACCCGTGAGGGTGGTACCGCCTGTGTCGGTTGGCGCCGACCAGGACAGCGAAATTTGGGTCGACGACGGAGTCGCCACCAGCGCGGTCGGCGCGGAAGCCTTCGCTCCCGGCTGGTGAGTCGTCGCGGTCGTCACCGCCGCACCAGCACCGGCTCCGTTGATCGCATACACGCGGAACGAGTACGAGGTGCCGTTCGTCAGACCCGTCACCGTTGCGGTGAGAGCGGTGGTGCGCAGTGATTCAGTCCACAACGTTCCGTTGGTCGATTGCTCGACGACGTAGGTTGTGATCGTCGACCCGCCGGTGTCCGCGGGCGCGGCCCACGTGAGTGTGACGAAACGATCACCCGGTGTCGCACCGAGCGAGATGGGGGCCGTCGGCGTCGTTGCCGGCGTCACGACGACAGGCTCGGTTGCGGCGCCGATTCCCGCGGCCGTCACCGCAGAGACGCGGTACTGGTAGGCCGTACCGTTCTGCAGCGACGTGACGTTGTACGACGTGGTCGCACTGCGGGCGATCTCGCTCCATGCACCGGACACGAACGTCTCGATGCGGTACTCGATGATTGCAGCACCACCATTCGTCGACGGTGCGGTCCACGACAGCGAAGCGGCGGTGTTCGCCGCCGTCGCCGTCAGCGACTGTGGCGCAGTGGCAAGACCGCGCGGGACCGTCGGCCCGGCCGTCGCGACCGCACCCGGTCCCGCGGCGTTCACCGCGGTCACGCGCACGCGGACGTTCGTCCCGTTGGACAGACCGGTGATGACGGCGGTCGTTCCGGTGACGACGATGTCGCTCGAGTAGGCACCGCCGTCGACGTTGTACGACACGCGGTACTCGGTGATCGCCGCGCCGTTGTCAGCGGGTGCCGTCCACGAAGCAACGATCTGCCCGTCGCCGGCCAGCAACGACAATCCCGTCGGCGCGGCCGCCGCCGTGAACGGAGTCGCAATGACGGGCGAAGACGAGACACCGTCACCTGCCGCGGTCACTGCGTACACACGGAACACGTACTTCGTGCCGTTCGTGAGACCGGTTTGGGTCGAGGTCGTACCCGTCGTCGTCGCGACCTGCGACCACGTGCTTCCGTTGTTCGACGACATCTGAACCACGTAATTCACAAGGTTCGAACCACCGAGGTTCGAAGGCGCCGCCCAGGTGATGATCGCCTGCGTATTGCCCGCCGTGGCGACGACATTCTGAGGTGCGGTTGCGGGCTGGTTCGGGGTGGCGCTCGCGGTGCTGCTCGCGCTGCCCGTGCCACCGCCGTTGATGGCGCTGACGCGGAAGAACACCTGCGTGCCGTTGGCGAGACTCGGAACCGTGTAGGCGGTGATCGCACTGCCCGTGTTCGCAGAAACCGTCGACCAGTCACCCGTTCCGGTGGGCGACCGCTCGATCTTGTAACCCACGATCGGCGAACCGCCGAGCGAGGCCGGAGCCGACCACGCGAGTGCCACCTGACCGTTGCCCGGGGTCGCGGTGAGTCCCGTCGGGATTCCGGGAACCGCGCCGATGCTGGCCGCACCCGACGCGGTTGCATACACACCCGTCCCGCGGGCGTTGACCGCCGCGACGCGGAAGTCGTGCGTGACGCCGTTGGTGAGAC
>CAZVPL010000084.1:0-7501 GCA_964629075.1 uncultured Bifidobacterium sp.
TTGGACCGCACGGATGGACTTCCGCAAAGGTCTCGAGGCAACGGTTGCGTGGTACCTCGCGCACCGCGAGATCGCCGAACAAGCCCCCTAGTCCGCGACACGCCAAATGAGCTTTCCTCCCCCGCCCCTTCCGAACTGCACACGGCACCCCGACCGGTTGACCGGCCGAAGCTGCACCCGCTGTGGTCGGCCCGCGTGTGGCGATTGTCTGGTTCAGGCCGATGTCGGCTCGAAGTGCCTCGACTGCGTGCGACGTGACCGCCCCTCCGCACGCACCCGCATCAACTACTGGAATGCGGCGCAGCCGCTTCTCGTCACCAAGGCAATCATCGCACTCAACGTTGTCGTCTTCATCTACACCAACGTCGGCGGAGTGAACCTTGGCGGCGGTGGTGAACTGTCCGAGAACACCATCAACCTCGGCCTTTACAAGGGGTTCCTCTACAACGACGAGTGGTACCGCCTCGTCACTGCCGGTTTCGTGCACTTCGGAATCTTCCACATCGGAATGAACATGTTCCTCCTCTGGCAGTTGGGAACGATGCTCGAACGTGAGATCGGTCGCGGGCCGTTTCTCCTCACCTATGCAGCGTCACTTCTCGCCGGAAGCACGGGTGCCTTGATCGCATCTCCGTGGGCGTTGTCGGGTGGCGCATCCGGCGCCGTCTTCGGCCTCATGGGTCTCGCCACCGTCGGCATGCGGCAACGCGGTATCAACCCGCTGCAAACCGGACTCGGCATGACGCTTGTCTTGAATCTCCTCATCACCGTCACCATTCCGGGAATCTCGATTGGCGGACACATCGGCGGATTGATCGGCGGCGCGGCTTGCGGTGTCGTGCTCATTCCGCCGCGCGGGCGCACGTATGCCCAATGGATGAACTACGCGGTTCCCGCTGCAGTCGGCCTCGCCTCGTTCCTCATCGCGTACTCGACCCTCTGAGCACCAACGCGTCGCACCCCGTCGTTACGGTGCGCGCGATGAGCACACAACCCCTCACCCTCGTCGACGTACCGCGTCCCTTTTTCGACACCATCTCAACCACTTCACAGGCGCTCAGTGTGTTTTCCCTCACCGTCCAGCGACCATTCCAGCCCCAGCACCTCGTGTTGCTCATCGACCCGGCACGGCGCGGGGTCGGTCTTCACTCTGGTCCCGGCATCGTCGGTATGCGCGACGACCCCACGTCGGCAGGCCGCACCATCGCGCACAACGTCGTCGCAGTCGCATCGGCCAACCCACTCGCAGTCGGCTGCTATGTCATGACCGTCGAACCCGACGCGGCTCCGTCACCCGATGATGCCGAGCGTTGGTTCGCGATGGCCGACATCTGCGACCGCGCGGGCATCGTCCTTGTCGACTGGTGCGTTCGCGGCTTCGCTACGGCTGGTGCCCGGTTCGCAGGTCAGGGGGCGGTGTGGTGCCCTCGGCACGTCGCCGGGCTGGGCTGAGCCGCAGACCCGCTTCACGCAGTCGGGTCAACAGTTCCCTGCTGCCCACCGCTGTCGCACCCAACTCGATCGCACGCTCGCGGTACTCCTCGGGCAGGTCGTAGTGGTCGCCCTGAAAGCCGCGTCGCGGAATCCCGAGAGCCGCGGCCATCTCGTGGAGCTCGTCGTACGACGTGTCACTCACCATGTGGCACCACCGGCGGTCGCGAAACCACCAATGGCATTCGTCGACGAGAATCATTCGTGACGGTCAGTGACAGGCGCAGCCCCCGCCGCACCCGCGCTGCATCGACGGCGCAGGTGTCGGCGCAGCCTGCGAGCCCCCACCCACCGACGCAAACACCGACAAGCGCCGCTTGGCCTCGGCACCACACGCACAGGGCGCGGGCGACGACGCCTCGCTCATCGGGCGGCGCAATTCGAAAGCGGCATCACACGACGGGCAGCGGTACTCGTACAACGGCATGCGACAACGCTACTGGACGTGTGGTTGACTGACGGAATGTCGAGCGGTCCCCTGACGACGCTGCCTGCACGCGTCGAACCCGAGACCGAGCGCGTACCCGAGACCGGCGAGCCGGCCATGGCCCACATCGTGAAAACCGAGCCCGGCGAGTCGGCTGCCTCGAAGGTTCTCGAGGCGCGCATCTACGGCACCCCGCTCGAGGCACTCTGCGGGCACGTGTGGATTCCCTCGCGCGACCCCAAACAGTTGCCGCTGTGCGAGGCCTGCAAGGACATCTACGACACGTACAGGGCGTTCAACGACGGCCTGAACGAACGACCAAACGAATGAGCAACAACCGAAACGGAGCAACCATGATCATCATCGCCGGACGTATCTTCATCGATCCCGCCAAGCGCGCAGCACTACTCGAGGCCACCAAGCCTCTCCAGCAGGCGACCCGCGACGAAGAGCCGGGCTGCGAGGCCTACGTCTTTGCCGGCGACCCCTGCGAGCCCGGCACCATCTCCGTGTACGAGCTGTGGACCGATGCTCCGTCACTTGCCGCACACTTCCTGCACGAGAATTACTTCAACATGCGCAAGACCTTCCAAGAGCACGGCATCACCGGTGCCGAAACGATGAAGTACCGCGTCGATGCGAAGGCGCCGGTGTACAACGCGCAGCGCATCGCCACCACCGACTTCGACTGACGCTCCTTGGCGACCGACGAGCTTTCCGGTCTGCGTATCCGCGAGGCGGTCCGCGGTCTCGTTGTCGACCAGAACGACCACGTTCTTCTCGCACATCTCGCATTCCCTGCACGCTCGGTCTGGGTGTTGCCCGGCGGCGGGCTCGAGGCGGACGAAACACACCATCAAGGTCTGCTGCGTGAATTGCGCGAAGAGGTTGGTCTGTCACCCGATGACATCGGCCCCCATCTCTGGACCCGGACGCACATCATTCCGTTCATCGACGGCAAATGGGACGGCCAGCGTGAGCGCGCCTATCTGGTGCGTACTCCACGATTCGAACCCGCACCTTTGTTGTCACCCGAGCAGTTGCGAGCCGAGTACCTGGTCGATCTGCGGTGGTGGAGCATCGACGAGTTGTTGGCCGAACCCGACACCACGTTTTTTGCCCCGTTGCACTTGCCGCGGCTGGTTCACGAAGTCGTGACACTCGGCCCGCCCCCCGAGCCGTGGGACATCGTGCAGCGCAGCACCCCACAGGGGTGACGTGCCGGCAAACGTTGCGCCTAACGGAAATCACGCGAGGCCATGCCCGCCGGAACCGTCAGTGCCGAAAGGTGTTCGGCCACGATGTTCACCACACCCTCGCTGTTCTGCATGCGTCCACGCACGACAAGCGCGGGGGCATCGCGGGCAACGAGACGAAAACGCGCCCAACACCCCTTCGAGCAGACCACGTTGATGAGACCCGTTTCGTCTTCGAGGTTGATGAACGTTGCGCCGCCGGCGGTCATCGGTCGTTGACGATGGGTGACAACACCCGCCACGAGGACTCGTGACCCGTCGGGCAATGACGGCAGTTCATCGGCCGTACGCACCCCAAGATCGCGCAGTTTGCCGCGCAAGAAAATGGTGGGATGACCGTTGGGTGCGATGCCCGTGGCCCAGAGATCGGCGATCGCCACCTCGGCCGGCTCCATGCCGGGGAGAACGGGAGACTGCACCCCGGTGGTGATGCCGACCAGGCGATCGGGGCGTGATTGGGCAACGGCACCTGCCGCCCACAGGGCGTCGCGGCGCTGACCACCAAACACACCGAACGCACCGGCGGTGGCCAGTGACTCGAGCTGTGCGGTGTTCAACGAGGGAACGCGGCGCACGAGGTCTTCCATGTCGACGTACGGACGTTGTGCAGCGATGTCGTCAGCGAGATCCCGACCAATCCCCCGCACCGACGACAGCCCGAGCCGCACGGCAAGACCACCGGTCGATGACGCATCGGCTTCGAGGGATGCAAGCGCAGATGACGCGTTGATACACGGCTGGTTCACCACCACACCGTGACGACGCGCGTCGCGCGTGAGGGAATGCGGCGACCAGAAGCCCATCGGCTGCGCATTCAACAGTGCGGCACAGAAAATGGCCGGCTCGTGGAACTTGATGTAGGCCGATGCATAAACGAGATAGGCGAAGCTGACCGAGTGACTTTCGGGAAACCCGTAGTTGGCGAAGGCCTGCATCTTGTCGAAGATGATGTCGGCGGTTTCACCCGTGATGCCGCGTTGTTCCATACCCGCGTACAACCGTTCGCGTAGACGCTGCATGCGCGCCTTGGAACGCTTCGACCCCATGGCTTGGCGCAACTGATCGGCCTCGGCCGCGGAGAAACCCGCGACGTCGATTGCCATCTGCATGAGTTGCTCTTGGAAGAGGGGAACCCCGAGGGTTTTGCCGAGGGAGTTCTCGAGCAACGGATGCAGGTAGGTGACGGGTTCCTCTCCGTTGCGGCGGCGAATGTACGGATGCACCGAACCGCCCTGAATGGGGCCCGGACGAATGAGCGCCACCTCAACGACGAGGTCGTAGAAGCGGCGCGGTTTCAAACGTGGCAACGTGGCCATCTGCGCCCGTGATTCGACCTGAAACACTCCGACGGTGTCGGCCCGACACAACATGGCGTACACCTCGTCTTCCTGGGGCAAGCCGGCAAGGTCGAGGGGCTCACCGCGGTGTTCGGCGATGAAGTCGACCGCGTTGTGCAGTGCCGAGAGCATGCCGAGACCCAGCAGGTCGAACTTCACGAGACCGGCAGCCGCGCAGTCGTCTTTGTCCCACTGCAACACGCTGCGGTTCTGCATGGTTGCCCATTCGACGGGACAGACCTGACTGACCGGTCGATCACAGATGACCATGCCACCCGAGTGGATGCCGAGGTGTCGCGGATGGTCGAGCAACTGCGCCGCCAGTGCCGCGACATCGGCGGGCGGTTGGTCGGGGTCGACCCCGTCGCGAGCCAAGGCCTTTGCCGCATCACGCACGGCCGACCGCGTGCGGTAGGTGATGACGTTGGCCACCTGGGCCGCATGCGTACGTCCGTATCGTTCGTACACGTACTGGATGACCTCTTCGCGTCGTCCGCTTTCGATGTCGATGTCGATGTCGGGAGGTCCGTCGCGCTCGGGGGACAAAAACCTCTCGAACAAAAGGCCGAGCGCGACTGCATCGGCCTTGGTGATACCGAGCGAGTAGCACACGACGCTGTTGGCTGCGCTTCCCCGGCCCTGACAGAGAATGTCGTTGCGGTTGCAGAACTCGACGATGTCCCAGACCACGAGGAAATAGCCGGCAAAGCCGAGCGCTTCGATGACGTCGAGTTCGTGACGCACCACCGACCATGCACGGGCACGCAATGACAACGTGTCGTCGGTTGACGAGGGTGGTGACCCGTAGCGTCGCGTTGCACCCTGGATGACGAGATGTCGCAGGTACGAGATCTCGCTCATGCCACCCGGACACGGAAAGGGTGGCAATTTCGGTGCAACGAGTGACAGGTCGAATGCGCAGTCGGCGGCGATGTCGGCACTGCGGGCAACGACTCCCGGGTAACGCGCAAACATCCGCTCTTGTTCGGCGCCGGACCGAACGAGGGCACTGGCCGCATGGGGCAGCAGATGGTCGATGTCGTTCAGTGAACTGCGCCGGCGGATGGCAGCCATCGCGGTGGCGAGGGGAAACTGCGCCGACGACGCGTAATGAACGTGGTTGGTGGCAACGCAGACCGCACCCACCCGGTCGGCGATGCGCACGAGTGCGTCGTTGCGCGCGGTGTCGAGCGGGTCGCCGTGATGCACCAGTTCGACGGCCACGTTGTCGACACCGAAAACGTCGACGATCTGACGCAACACGTGTTCCGCTGCCGTCGGCCCGTGTGCAACCAACTGCCGCGCAACTGCTCCGTCGAGACCTCCGGTGAGCACCCACCAGTCGCCATGACCATTCGCGTGACCGCGTGCAAGATCACCGAGTGAGTACACGGGATTGCCCTTCGAGCCAGCCAGTTGGGCGGTGGTGATGGTGTGCGCCAAACGCGCGTAACCGACGGGATTGCGCGCAAGAACGACAAGCCCACCGTCGACCACCGGATGCAGTTCGGCACCGAACACGGTGGGCAGACCGAATTCGCGTGCCGCTTCGGCGAACCGTACGACACCGTAGAAGCCGTTGCGGTCGGTGATCGACACACCGTGGAGACCAAGTGCCACCGCCGTTTGGACGAGATGTTCCGGGGACGATGCGCCGGTGAGAAACGAATAGTGCGACAGACAGTGCAGTTCGGCGTACGGGGTGGCGGCGGGGATGTAGCGCAGATCGACCGGCGCCACGTACGGAGCGCGCTTGGCGCCGAAGGCCGGACCATCACCACCCGCGTTGGGTGCCGATGACCGCGACGCCCGCGGCACATCGGAGAGGCGCCGTTCCAGTTCGGTCCACGACACGTGCGGTGCGTGAAAGCCGTACGACGCCAGAACATCGCCGGACACGAGATCAGAGGCCCCCATAGGGACCCGAGGCTAGCGAACATACGTTCGCTTTCAGATGTGGTGTGTCACCAATTCCCGGGCCCGAACCAAGGCCCCCGCCAGCCCCGCATCGGCCACCTCTGCGGCCTCGTCCCAGGAAAACCAGCGCACCTGTTGGCTCTCCCCCGGGGCCGGGGCGGGGTCGTGGTCGCCGTCGGCAAGAAGCAGGTAGCGCAGGTCGAGATGCGTGTGACCCCGCGGACCGGGGTGCACGTCGAGGTGAAAAAACAGCGGACCATCGCCGGGATGGGAGACGGCGAGACCCGTCTCTTCGGTCGCTTCGCGCAGTGCCGCAACGGGCGGATTCTCCCCCACTTCGATGTGACCACCGGGCTGCAGCCAGATGTTCAGACGCTTGTGCAGGTGCAGCACCGTTCCACGTTGCGCGACAACCAACGCAGATGCGGTGACGTGCACGGGATCCGCCTGTTCGCTGCACGGCTCTGCAAGACCAACGACGGTCTCACGGAAGATGCGCAACGATTCGCGTTCGCGTTCGTCGATCGCAACGTGATGACGCACGATCGCAAGCAGTTCATCCACCGACATGTCGTCAGTATTTCAGCCGTGGACCCCGACCAGCCACCACGACCTGTGCTCCGACACGAGCAGCCACGCCGCACGGCGGTTGTCGACATCGACCAGACACTGCACGCGCGCGACACGTCGGCGTCGCGTGGTGTCCCACCAGCGTTCCTCGACGGGCCACGGACCAAAACATGCAACGACACCGTGCCGTCGCACACCGTCGACGACGAAGGCGGGCTGCGATGAGAACAGGTGACGTCCGGTGACAACCACACGACGACCATCGGCATCGACGACGTCGACTTCGCGGCACGGTTCGACGGGCACCGTGGGAACGATGCCCGCGATGTCACCCGTCCAGTCACGCGGATGCACCTCGCCCGGGGTGACGCGCTGTCGCGCCGCGTTCACGTCGCGCAGATCGACACGCCCCGCCGGCACGAGCGCGAACTGTTTCATGGGATCGCGACCACCACGCCATTCGGGAACACGCACCGCATCGCCGACGAGCGAAACGAGACGGG
>CAZVPL010000085.1:0-7384 GCA_964629075.1 uncultured Bifidobacterium sp.
GCCTGCTCTGTTGTCGGGCCCCCCCCCGAGAATCGTCGCGATGGCAATGACCGGCAGCGGTACCGCGAACTCCGAGACCCACTCGACGGTGCGGTTCGGGTTCGCGAGAATCTTGTCGAGCAATGAATCGACGTACTCTTCGATGACCGGACGTAGTTCGGCGATCTTGCGGGGAGTGAAGTAGGCGGCGACGGTGTTGCGGTAACGGGTGTGCCACGGCGGGTCCATCGTCAGCATCGTTGGGACCGGCGGCCAACCCGTTGCGTAGATCTCTTTGATCTTCTGCATGACGTCGCCCTTCGCGGGTTCACCCGCGCTACCGAACTGGTTGGAGAACGTCTCGATGTCACGCACGATGGGCACGATCAGTTCGTGACGCGTGACGATGTGCACGTCGGTTCCTTCGACGTCGTAGAGCGGGGTTTCCTGCTGCATCCGCCGGAAGTACATGTGCGGACATTGGTGCATGACGGAGTCGCGGAACGGGTTGATGCCCGTGATGTCGGCTTCCTCGGGGCTGCGGGGCCCGATCTGCGGTGGCTGGATTCCCATGGGTCTCATTCTCTCCGTTCCCGGGTGCCAATCGGCAACTCGGCAGGGTCTTTCAGACGCGCGCCAGGGTGCGCTCGAGGGCTCGCGCCATACGGTCGGCCCGTTCGGCGGCGGGGATCACGTCGAGGTCGTCGTCAATGATCTCGACCGAAATTGGGGCGTTCGGCGGGGTCGAACGGAAGAAGTCGACCAACGGGAACTCACCGTCGCCCAACAGCTCCCGGTTGTGGATGCAGTCAGGGATGTACTCCGGGTCGATCGGCTTCATCGTCCCGTCATCGACCTGCACGTTCTTCACCCGGGCGAAGTCGAGGTCAGCGAGCGACGGTGCGCCCGCACCGCGGTAGACGTGCCACGTGTCGACACACAATCCGACATTCGGGTGACCGGCGATTGCGCAGACCTTCTGGGCCGTCGTGATGTCGGGGATGCGGGTGGGGGGCAAGAACTCGATCGCGTAGTGAACATCGGCATCTTCGGTACGACGGGCGAGATCGCCGATCCACTTCCCCGCGACCTGTAAGTCGATGTCGATGTTGCCCGCGAACGGGGCAATCACCTGAATGCGCTCGGCTCCGAACGCACGCGCAATGTGTTCGAAATCCCGAGAGGCATCGTCATCGAGCAAACGCAAGGCCTCGAGTTCGAGAATCCGCACGCCGTACTTGTCGAGAATCGCACGGAAGTTGTCGTCGGTCCAGCCTTCGGACCGCAACTTGAGATACTCGGCACCGTTGTACCCGATACCGTCGAAACCCGCGGCGGCGGCGGCCGAGCAACGCTCTTCAAACGTGACACCGCGCATCGAGAAGTAGGCAATGATTGTTTGACGAGTTCCCGTGCCCTTGATTCGGCCCGCTCCGACTCCGTACGGCGGCTTTGCCATCGTGACCCCTTCCCCTCGATTCAGCCCGTCAATTCGGCCAAGTGGTGACCCGACACTACAGTTGCCCGAAACACGCCGACGAAGGGGGAAATCATGGCTGGTCGTTTCGAGGGAAAGGTTGCGCTCGTCACCGGGGGTGCGAGCGGACTCGGTGAAGAAACCGCGCGACTCGCGGTTGCCGAGGGTGGCAAGGTTGTCATCGCCGACTACGGCGTCGAGCGTGGCGAGGCAGTTGCAAAGTCACTCGGTGACAAGGCGATTTTCGTGAAGTGCGACGTCACGGTTGAATCCGACGTCGCCGCGGCGGCCGATGCTGCGATCGCCAAGTGGGGCCGTCTCGATGGTTGCTTTGCGAATGCGGGCATCGTCGGCATCTCGGGACCCATCGCGGCCACTCCCCTCGAAGATTTCGACAAGACCATGGCTGTTCTCGTTCGCGGAGTGTTCACCACCTACAAGCACGCGGCTCGCGTCATGATCGCCGCCGGCAACGGTGGCTGCATCGTCGGCACCGCGTCCGTCGCGGGCGTCATGGGTGGTCTCGGACCCCACGCATACGCCATGGCCAAAGCCGGTGTCATCGGTCTCGCGCGCAGCGCAGCGTCGGAACTCGCAGGCCATCGCATCCGTTCAAACTCCATTGCACCCGGCTCGATTCCCACCGGCATGACCGCGCACGTCATCACCGGCGACCCCGACGCGGTGGAAAAAGCCGCCGAGCGCATGGCCACCATGTCACCGCTCAAGCGCGCCCCGCACGCCAGCGACATCGCCGAAACCGTCATGTTCCTCTGGAGCGATGGCGGCAGTTACATCACGGGCCAGAACATCACCGTCGACGCCGGCATCACCACGGGCGCGGGCATGTCCGCCACCTGGAACGATGTGAAGATGGTTGTCGCCCGCTAAGGGCGACTCCAGGGACATGGTTGTCGCCCGCTAAGGGCGATACCAGGCAACCGCAGCACGGGTGGCGGGGTCGAGGTTCGTCGGTGCCGCAGGGTCGGCGATGTGGGTCAGGACGTCGCCGGCAAGTGCCTTGCCCAACTCCACGCCCCATTGGTCGAAGCTGTTGATACCCCACACCGCGCCCTGAACGAACGTTGAATGCTCGTAGAGGGCGATCAACTGACCGAGCGTCGACGGCGTGAGGGCATCCATCAGGATTGTCGTTGATGGCCTGTTGCCAGGGAATGCCCTGTGTTCGCCGAGAGCGCGCGGGTTGTCGGTTGTGGCCGGCGCCCCGAAGGCAAGTGCGGCCGCTTGGGCGAAGAGATTGGCGACGAGCTTTTCGTGTTGCGAGTCGACATCGTCTCGGTTGAGCCCCGCTGCGGTCGATCGTCGTGCGCCGATGAAGTCGACCGGGATGATGTCGGTTCCCTGGTGAAGCAGCTGAAAGAAGGCGTGCTGGCCGTTGGTGCCGGGCTCGCCCCAGACAACCGGTGCGGTGTGGTGCAAGACGGCTTCCCCGTCGATGTCCGAACGCTTTCCGTTGCTCTCCATCTCGAGCTGCTGAAGGTAGGCAGGAAAGCGGGCGAGCTGCTGGAGGTACGGGATGACGGCCCGTGAGCCGTAACCAAAGCCGTTGCGGTTCATGATCCCGACGAGCCCGAGAAGCACCGGACCGTTGCGGTCGAGCGGCGTCTCGACGAAGTGGCGGTCGACTGCATGCATACCCGCGAGCATCGCTTCGAAGTTTTCAGAGCCGATCGAACACATCAGCGCAAAGCCGATCGCAGAGGCGAGCGAGAACCGGCCCCCGACCCACTCCCACATCGGAAGAGTTCTCGACTCTGCAACACCGAAGTGGGTTGCCGCCGCGATGTTCGACGTGACGGCATAGACCCTGGTCGACACCGCCGATTCCTCATCGAGCCCGAGCCCGGCGGCGAGCCAGCGCACTGCGGATCGCGCATTTGCCATCGTCTCTTGTGTGGTGAACGTCTTCGACGACACCACCAGAGCCGTGGTCCGTGCGTCGAGGTCAGCGAGACATGCCGCGAGATCGGCAGGGTCGACGTTCGATACGAAACGGGCATCGATTCCCGTCGTTGCAAACGGCGCGAGAGCACCCGCGGCCATGGCCGGCCCCAGATCACTGCCACCGATTCCGATGTTCACGACGGTGCGGATCCCTTCGGACTTCATCTCGTCGACAAGGCGGACCATGTGCTCGCGCGTGGAGTGCACGGCGCGCACGACATCGATTCCGCCCGCTTCAACACTGGTGCCGGTCGGCGCCCGCAGCGCCGTGTGCAGCACCGCACGACCCTCGGTCGAGTTGATGGATTCACCCGCAAACATCGCATCGCGTTTTGCCGGAACATCGGTCGCCTCGGCGAGCGCAACAAGCACCGCGAGGGCACCGGAATCGATGCGCTGACGCGAAAAATCAAGCCGGAGATCAGCAGATTCGACGGTGTGACGACTGGTGCGGTGGGCATCCGAGGCGAAGAGATCGGCGATGGTTGTCTTCGACAGTCGCGAGGCTTCGCGGTCGAGCGCCGCCCACACTCTGCGCACCGACTCTTCCATGACATTCACGCTAACCCGACGACTTACACTGCAGGCAGCAATCACGACGGGGGCAGGCGATGGCGATGCAGAAGGTGACGGAACTCTCTTCACACGACCAGATCAGACAGGTTGCGGCACGGTATTCGCGCGGGGTCGACCGGCTCGACGGTGAGCTCATGAAATCCGCCTACTGGCCCGATGCAACCGACGACCATGGCGTATTCGTCGGCAACGCCATGGATTTCTGCGACCGTGTGATCTCTTCCCACCAGAGGTTCATCGCCACGATGCACTGCGTCATGAACCACGCCATCGAGGTCGACGAAGACGCAGGAACCGGCCACGGAGAGATCTACAACGTCACCTACGTCTTTCGCGAGGACGCAGGTCGCAAACTGCTCGAGACCTGGTGGGGTCGGTATCTCGACACGTATGAACGTCGCGGTGGAGAGTGGCGCATCAAGGCACGCATCTGCGTCCACGAGTTCACACGCTCCGACGAGGTGACGAGCCACATGGCAATCGATGCCGCGAAGTTTCGCCAAGGAGCCGCCGACCGCGGCACGGGCACGCCGCTCGGACTCTGACTTCAGGCGACTGCGTTCAACAAGTTCGCGAGTCGTACGTCGCGCTCGGTCACCGCACCCGTGTCGTGCGAAGTGATGTGCACCGACACGACTCCGGGATATCTGAGCGACACCTCGGGATGGTGGTCGACTTCGTCGGCGATACGACCGATTACCGCAACGAACTCGGCTGCCCCGGAGAACGAGTCGAACGTGAACTCTCGCACGTATGCGTCGTCGATGTGTTGCCACCCGTCGGGTGCGGCGAGCATCGTCAGCCTCAGCCGCGACCGACGAGATCGAGTGCGCCGAGAATCTGCATCTCGACCGCGGAGCGGGCCTCGAGCATGGCGCGTGCAGCATCGATGCGGGCCTGATCGCCCGATTTGAACGCTGCTTCAATTTCTTCTGACAGTGCGACGCTGATCTTGTGGTACCACTCGACGACGTCGTCGAGGTGAAGACTTGCCGGAGAACCCATGTTCTTTCCGGTCAGTGTGGCAACACGCTCTGCCTCTTCGTGCACGAATGCGATTTCGTGCGCTGCACGGCGCGAACAACCCATCAGAATCTGGTCGATCTGCTGCAGGAGGATCTTGGTCGGTTCGGTCTGAATTTCGGACATCACAGTCGTGCGCAGTTGCTCTGCGACCCCGGCGAGCAGCTGTTCGGTCGTCGGCTTCGAAAACATCACTTGCCTCCTTGCGCCGCGGCGGCGATCTGCTTCATGGGCTCGGACAGCTGGGATGCCGCAGCCAACCACATGCTCTGGCCGAAGAGGACCGACGACATGTTGAATACCGAATTGAAGAGATGGTTCTCGCCGGTTGCCCACTTGGCACCACCTTGCATCAACTGCTCGACCGTGCCGACGACACCGAGGATGAGGAAGTAGGCCACCGTTGCCGGATTGACCTGCAGTTCGTTCATGCCCGTCAACTCGCGATAGCGCGCGCAGAACTCTTCGATTCGGGTGTCGTCGAGCAGATCGGGCGGCATCGCCTGGGCAACCGCCTTGAAGTAGCCCATGTCCTCGCGCGGATCGCCGATTCCGGCGAGCTCCCAGTCGATCATCTCGAAGTGGCCATCAGCCGAGATCATGACGTTCGAGCTCTGAAAGTCGCCGTGACGGAGAACCAAGGGTGCTTCGGGCGGACGATGTGCATCGAGCCACTCGGCCACGAAGTGGAAGATGGGCAACGACTCGACGTGGTTCAGGCTGGCCTGCCGCCACGCATCGATGCGCTTGGTCATGTAGGCGTCCCAACTCGCAGGACGCTCCATGCTGGCGGGCAACTTGTCGATCGGCACCTTCTGGTACGAGGCAATCGCCTCGGCGAGGCGAAGGTGCAACCCGTCGAGTGAACCACCCGCGTTGAACCACGGGACGAACGAGGTGCACTTGGAGTACTCGAGCACGATCGTCGACGTGCCGAGCTGTTCGCCCGTCTCGTCGAAATAGAGCGCCCGCGGCGTGCGCACGTCGTGATCGGCGACCACACGCAGGAGTTCGTACTCCTGTTTGCGACTCGTCTCGATGAGCTGCCGGTCTTTCGGCGGATCACCTCGAAGGACGAGCGTTTCGTGACCACCGGCGTGCGTGACTTCCGCTCGCGCAAGCAAACGGCTGTAGCCGCCGGTCATCACCTCGTACGAGTCGACCCTGACGTCCTTCCAGCGCGGCTCGACCTTTTCGAGAAAGGTGGCGAGACGCGCGGGCATTTCTTTGATGTTGTGCACGATTCCCCCGATCGTGTGGCAAACCTCAGATTGTCGGAACCTCGACGTGGCGACCGAAGACACCGGCCATCGTGTTCATGATCTCACCCAATGTCGCGTACTGGCCGACGGCCTCGACAAGAGTCGGCATGAGGTTGATCTCGGGGTCGGCCGCCTCTGCGGCAAGTTTCGCAAGCACCGCGTCGACGGCGGCCTGATCGCGCTTGCCCTTCACGACGTCGAGGCGCTTCAGCTGACGCGCCTCGTCTTCGTTCGTGATCTGGAGAATCTCGAGGTTGTCCTCTTCGTTTCCCTCGGTGAATTTGTTGACACCGACGATGACGCGGCGGCCCTGGTTGAACGCCCGCTCGAGTTCGTAGGCCGAATCGGCAATGCGTCCCTGGAACCAGTTTTCTTCGATACCGCGGATGCAGCCCTCGAGGATCGACCCACCGCCGAGTTCATCGAGGTAGGCGAAGATTTCCTCGGCACGGCGCTCCATTTCATCGGTGAGTTCCTCGACGTACCACGAGCCGCCCAGCGGGTCAGCGACGTGGGCAACGTTGGTTTCGTAGGCGATGATTTGCTGGGTACGCAGCGCGATGCGAGCAGCCTTTTCGGTGGGAAGCGCGAGCGCCTCGTCCATTGAGTTGGTGTGCAGGCTCTGGGTACCGCCCAACACGCCGGCAAGCGCCTCGATCGCGGTACGGGCGATGTTGATTTCGGGTTGCTGCGCGGTCAACGACACACCGGCTGTTTGGGTGTGGAACCGCAGCTGCATCGAACGGTCGAGCTTGGCTCCGTAGCGCTCTTTCAACCAACGGGCCCAGATGCGACGGGCGGCGCGGTACTTCGCAATTTCCTCGAAGAAGTCGATGTGCGCGTTGAAGAAGAACGACAGTCGCGGGGCGAAAGAATCGATCGGCAGACCGGCCTGCAGCGCAAGTTCGACGTAGGCGAAACCGTTTGCGACGGTGAACGCAAGTTCCTCGGCAGCGGTCGCCCCGGCCTCGCGGATGTGGTAGCCGGAGATCGAGATCGAGTGCCACTTCGGCATTTCGGCCGCGGTGAATGCGATGGTGTCGCGCACGAGACGCATGCTCTGGCGTGGCGGGAAGACGAACTCCTTCTGCGCCTGGTATTC
>CAZVPL010000086.1:0-7273 GCA_964629075.1 uncultured Bifidobacterium sp.
ACGAGTGACAATGTTGGTGCGATGGACGGGGTGAATGCGAACTGGCTCGAAAATGGGGCGGAAAATGGGGTCGAACGGCACGGGCGGTGGCTCGTTCGGGCGGTGGCGGAGACGGGGTCGACAAACGCCGATCTGCTCGCCCTCAGTGCCTCGGGGCTGCCCGATCGGGCCGTTTTGCGCACCGACCACCAAACCGCAGGTCGCGGGCGTCTCGGGCGAACGTGGCAGGCGCCGCCCGGAACCAACCTGCTCGTCTCGATTCACTTCAGAGACGTTCCCGATCCGGTTCACCGCATGACGCAGTTGCTCGGTACCGCATGCGCGCTGGTGTTACGGCGTGATTTCGGGATACCCGCCGGTCTCAAGTGGCCGAACGATGTCGTTGTGACGAGAAACGACGTCGCGACGAAGATCGCAGGGATCCTCGCGCAGGCCGGAGCGGTGTCCGCGGACGGTCGTGTCGATGTTGTCGTCGGCATGGGATTGAATGTCGGCTGGGCGCCACCGCCCGACGTGGCGCCCGCAACATCTGTGACCGCCGAGATTGGTGATTCGGGATCACCGGTCGAACCTCACTTGGTTCTCCTGCGCATTCTCGACGCGTTCGACGAACTCGAAGCGACGGGAGCGGACGAAGCTTTCGTGGCCTACGAAAACCTTCTCACGACAACCGGTTCAAAAGTCCGCTGCGACCTGCCCGACGGTTCCGCGATCACGGGGCGTGCGGTTGGCGTCGAGCGCGACGGTCGCCTGCGGATCGTTGACGAATGTGCCGTCACGCATCGCATCGACACGGCCGACGTGGTGCATCTCCGCAGCACCGACTAGCGGCTACGTTGGGTTGACGTGAAGGCAACGCGTTTCGTCATTGCCGCGTGTCTCGCGGCCGTCGTGGCTTTTGCCGGTGCGACGGGCCTGGTTTCGGGCGCGAAGAGCCAGATGAAAGACGTGAAGCGCAACACCGAGGTGGTCACCGACCTCGCCGCACCGAACCCCGAGTTCGAGAATTTCCTCCTGGTTGGGTCGGACAGTCGCGAGGGAATCGACCCGACGGAGTCCGATTTCAACGTCATCGGATCCGCCGGCGACGTGGGCGGCCAACGCAGCGACACGATCATGGTTCTGCGTCACGAGAAGAAAACGAGCACGCTCTCCATCACCTCGTTTCCGCGCGACCTGTGGGTGCGCATCGGGAACGGCCAGAAGTCGAACCGCATCAACGCGACGTACAACCTCGGTGCAGCGATGCTTGTTCGCACGGTCACCGCAAACTTCGGTATTCCCATTCATCACTACATCGAGGTCAACTTCCAGGGCTTCAAGGATCTCGTCAATGCCATCGGCGGTGTCACTCTGTGTGCGCCCTACCAGGCACGCGACACGCACATCGGGTTGTGGGTTCGCAAGGGCTGCAACCGCCTCACTGGCATCGGCGCGTTGCGCTACGCGCGAAGCCGTCACTACCAACAGCGAATCAAAGGTGAGTGGGTGCTCGAAGGAACGGGGGACATCGGTCGTTCGGCGCGTCAGCGCGAGTTCATCACCCTGATGCTGCGGCAGGCCGCAAAGTACGCCGCGGCGAATCCGTTCAAGGCGGGCGATGTCATTCATGCCGTCACCTCGACCGTCACCGTCGACGCGAACCTCGACATGCCGTCGTTCCTGAAGAGCATGCGGCCGGCAGCCGACGGCAATATCGCGAATTTTGGCCTCGAGGTGTACCAGGACACCGAGGCGGGCATGGCCGTGGTGAAGCTGGGCGGAAACTCGAAAGAGACACTCGCGTTTTTCGCCGGGGTGGGGCCACCTCCGACCGGCGCGCCGGCTCCGGCGGGCTGAATCAGCGCACGCGGGCGAGGGTCCGGGCGAACTCGTCGGCTGACGCGGGCTCGCCGATCCGGTTGCCCTGCAGGTGATCGCACCCGAGCACCCGCAGACGCTTCATTTGTTCTTCGGTGCTGACCCATTCGGCCACGACGGTCATGTCGAGTGAGTGGGCGAGTTGGATGATCGAACGCACGATCGGGTCGTCGTATCCGTCGCGACCGATGTCGCGCACGAGCGAGCCGTCGAGCTTCAGCACGTCGGCGGGGAAGTTGCGCAGCGACGAGAGCGATGAGAACCCGCTGCCGAAGTCGTCGATGGCGATTCGAATACCCGCGCGCTTCAGGGCGTTGATGCTGCGGCCGATCCCGGGGTTGTCGTCGAGCACGGTCTTTTCGATGACCTCGACGACGAGTTGTCCGGCTTCGAGGCCGGCATCGCGCAGTGCCGTCAGCGTGCGGTCGACAAACGACGAGTCGGTGAGTTGTTTGGCCGACACGTTGACATGCAGCGCAAACGATCGGTCGACGAGGCCCGCGTCGATCCATCCGCGCAGATCGGCGCACGCCCGGGAGACGACGAACTCGCCGAGGGGCCCGATCATTCCCGACTCTTCGGCGACCGGAATGAACGTGGGCGGGGTGAGCTCACCGCGTTCCGGGTGGTCCCAGCGCAGGTACGCCTCGACACCGGCGTTGCGACCGGTGTGTGCCGACACGATGGGCTGGTAGACGAGTCGCATCTGGCCGGTGGCGAGCGCCCGTTCGAGGGCGTTGGTGAGAACAACCCGCTCGCGAGCCTCGGCACGCATCGCCTCGCTGTACACCTCGGCCCTGCCACGGCCGCGTTGCTTGGCCCGGTACATCGCCGTGTCGGCGTTGTTCAGCAGAATCTGTGCCGCGTCGGCCGGTGCGTGTTCGGCGAGAAGTTGCTGGGTCGACATCGCGATGCCGATGCTCGCACTGGTGAACACTTCGGTGCCCTGCAGCACCATCTGGCCGGTGACTGCCTGGAGAATGCGGTTCGCGATGTCGATGGCAATGTGTTCGTCGGTCACGCCGTCGCACAACACGACGAATTCGTCACCCCCGTTGCGGGCGACGGTGTCGGAGGGTCGTGTCGCGTTGACGATGCGCTTGGCGATGTTCGAGATGAGCACATCGCCAACGTCGTGGCCCATCGTGTCGTTCACGATCTTCAGACGGTCGAGGTCGATGAACATGACCGCACACCCCGACTTGAGCGTGCGGTCCTTTTCGAGTGCCTCGGCGAGACGACGGAGGAAGAGAACCCGGTTGGGGAGGCCCGTGCGCGCGTCGTGGGTGGCCTGCCGGGTGAGTTCGTCGTGCAATTGCTTGGTCTCGGTGATGTCGCGGGCAATGGCACTGAAGTGCTGCACCACGCCCGTCGAATCGCGCACGACCTGAAGGGTGAGGGCGAGAGTGCGAACGATGCCGTCGGGGCCGCGGAAGCCGACCTCGCCCATCCAGCGGTTCTCTTCGGGTGCTGCGAGGGCGGGCGAGGCATTCAACACTTCGCGGGGCACCTGGTCACGGATCGCGCGCAGGAACGTGTCGGCGACCGTGTCGTTGTCGGCATCGCTGACGCCGACGAGTTGTTTCGCGCCGTCGTTGCAGAAGAGCATCCGACCCGCGCGGTCGAAGACCAACACCGCATCCGCACTGACGTCGAGCAGGCCAACGAGTTGTTCCGACAACGTGCGCCGCGTGACCATGTCGGTGTGGTCGGCCGCGGTGCCGACGAAGCCGGTGAGTCTCCCCGACGCGTCGCGCACGGGCTCGAGGTGAAGCGAGATCCACCGTTCATCGCCATCGGACGACAGCAACCGGAACTCGTGGGTGAATGCGCCGGCAAGTGAACGAGTCTCCTCCCAGGATCGTTCTGCGGCGGCTCGCTCGGTTGGCGATGCGTTCACCCACGGTGCCGAACCCACCACCATCGGTGCGCCACCGAGCACGAGCGCACGAAACGCGTCGTTCACCGCGAGCAGTCGGCCGTCGGGATCGGTCTCGCAGACGGCGACGGGGAGGGAAGCGAGAACGCGGTCGATTCCCCAAGTTTTGCACCCGATTCGGGTGGTACCGCGGATTCGGGCAGGGGCGATTCAGGCGGTGAAGGTGACAGCCGCCGCCTCGATGGCCGCAGCGTAAATGGCGTCTTGCATCGCGGCTCCGTCGTCGCCGTTTTGGACCTCGAGCACCTGGTCGAGGGCGTACAACGAAAGAGAGTACGCATGTGATTCGCCTTCGGGCGGGCACGGACCGCTGTAGCCGACCGTCCCGGCGGAGTTCTTCGCTTGAACGGCATTCGGGTCGACACTTCCCGCCAGCAGGGCAGTGGTCGAGGGGTCGATGTTCGCCACCACCCAGTGGGTGTAGTCGGGTGCGTCTTCGTCGATGAGGACCAACGCGAGGGATTTCGTGCCCTCGGGGACGCCCGTCCACGAGATCTCGGGCGAGGCTTCGGGCCCCACGCAGCGGTACGTGGCCGGGATCGTTTCGCCATCGGCCCACGGGGCCGTGAGAGTGAGAACGTTCGATGATCCATCGTCGACCGTCGTGTCGAGTGATGCAGAATCGCCACCGTCGAGAACGGCAAGCGTCGTTTCGGGGGCGATCGTGGTCGTTGTGAGCGACGACGCGATCTGGGCCTCGGTGGGAGGCTTCATCTCGCGACCATCATCAGAGCTGCATGCGGCGAGCACTGCGGTGCAAAAAAGAGCGAACACGACGGGGCGACGACGACGCATACGCCGAGCCTATGGGACCCGCCAGTAGCCTGACACGCCATGGACGGCGAGCAACTGTGTCTCCTCACGGTGCACGCGCATCCCGACGACGAGGCGTCGAAGGGTGCTCCGACCCTGGCCAAGTACGGCGCCGACGGCGTGCGAACCGTGCTCGTCTGTTGTACGGGTGGCGAAGAGGGCGACGTGAACAATCCACGCCTGAAAGAGCCGGGACAGCCGTTCCACGGTCTCGAGGGTGCGGCGGAAAAGGCACTTCTCGCCGAGATGCGCCCGCTCGAGCTCGCCAAGTCGGCCGAGGTGATCGGGTTCCACGCCGTGCACATGCTCGGCTACCGCGACTCGGGAATGCAGGGGGCCGAGTCGAACAACCATCCCGAGTGCTTCCACATGGCGCCCCTCGATGCGGCGACAGAACGTCTCGTTCGCGTCATCCGCGCCGAGCGTCCGCAGGTGATCATCACCTACAACGACGATCAATCGAGCTATCCACATCCCGACCACCTGAAAGTCCACGACATTTCCATTGCCGCGTTTCAACGTGCCGGCGATCCGATGTGGTACCCCGATGCGGGGCCCGTGTGGCAACCGGCGAAGATGTACTACACGCTCTGGTCGCGCATGCGGCTGATGGCGTTGCACGAGGGGATGTTGAAGCACCGCGGTGAGTCGCCGTTCGACGAAAAGTGGCTCGCCCGGGCGAACCAGGATTGGCGCATCACCACCCGTCTGCACGTCGGTGACTACATGTACGCCCGGTCGGGCGCGCTGCGTGCGCACGAAACCCAGATCGATCCCGACGAACCTTTCTGGTTCGGCCTGTCCGACGAACAACTCGCCGAGGTGTACCCCTGGGAGGACTGGGTGCTCGCACGCAGCATCGTCGATGGACCCCAGCCGGGCACCTTCGAAGACGATCTTTTTGCGGGTGTGCGGGGTGGCATGTCGGCAATCGAACTCACGCCACTCGAGCGGTTGCCGTAGGGAATGGGCATGGCGAAGAAGTCGAACATCCAGTACCGCGTGGCGAAGGGCAAGAAGGAAGAAGTCGTCGAAGGTCCCGACGACGCGGACGTTGTCGTGTCGATTGCGGCAGGCGACCTCGAACTCGGCGCCAACGTCGCCTACATGCGCGGCAAACTGAAGGCAACAGGACACACGGGTGTTCTGCTGCGTGCCCTGGCGAGTGGTGAAGTCGACCGCGCGCTCAGCGCAGTCGCATCGCGTCTCTGACGCGTCGGTAACCCACCATCACCGCGCCTGATTGTTCAATCGCCTCGCGCAGCGTCGGGTCGTTCACGACGAAGTTGTGGTCTTCTATCCAGCCGAGTGAGACGTCGCCGAGCGCACGCACTTCGGCGGTGTCGATCGCGGGTTGCACGTGGATTTCCGTGATTCCTGGCCGCAGGTCGGACAGGTCGCCCAGCACGCGTTCGCGACTGCCTGCTCGCCAATCGTGGTTGAAGTAGTCGGGGAAAACGACACCCTCGTCGTGGGCGAGTTTGCGGAATGGAAAGCCGGCATCGCGTTCGTCGATCGTCGAGGGCAGTCGGATCGGCAGTCGGAACTCGACCGCGAGATCGAGATAAATGTCGAAGAACTCGGGACGCAGGGTGATCGCGGTGAGATGCGGTGCGAGGTGGGTGACGTCGATTCCCCACGCGATCGCACGTTCGATCTGTGCACGGCATTCGCGACGCACTTCGGCGGGGTCGGCATGGTCCCACAGGTCCTCGATGCTGCTGGGAAAACCACCATCACCCGACAGGAGCGAGGGTGCGTGGGTGATGGGCCCCCAGCGCAGATTGTCGTGTTCGGCATTCAAGGTGAGATGCACGCCGATGTCCTCGCCGCGGTACATGTTGGCGGCATGACGCGCCCATGGCGCGGGCACCATCAGCGACGCACACGTGGCAACCCCTTTGCGCAACGCGTCGTACACGCCGACGTTCGCGGCGTGGCAGGAGCCGAGGTCGTCGCAAGAGAGGATGACGGCCCGCGCGTCGCGCGACAGACCCATGGCCTCGAGTAGGCCCGCATCGTGGGTGTGTTGCGTCATCGACCACAAACTAGTCGTGTCAGCACGCACCCCACAGTCCCCGTCCTGCGCCCTGTGCCTCCCATGCCGCCGCGGCAAAGTCGGATTCGTGCGTCGTGTTCGGTTCAAACGGGTAGGGGCGAGCAAAACCGAGGCGAACGAGTTCGAGGTTGAAAAAGACATTCGTGTCGTCGATGTACACGTAGGCGAGGAGACGTCCGTACCGGTCACGCGCCTCGACATCTCGCACGAGGCGCACGCGCGTCCCTTTTGTCATCACGCTCTTCGTGAAGTTCGAGGCCTCGGGACCCCAGCACTGAACACCCTTGGTCGGGTGCTGCGTCTCGGGTGTGTCGACCCCGATGAGGCGCACCTTTTCCTTTGCGCCACCAACCTGGACGGTGATTGTGTCGCCGTCGGAAACGGAAACGACGACCCCCGTGTTGACGGAGGTCGTCGATTCCGAACCTGACGATGAAGAGCCGCGGGTGCAGGCCGCCGTTGTCGCGGCACACAGGGCCGCAGCAACGAGGTGGCGGACGGTGCGTGTCAGATGCGCTCGATGAGCGTCCCCGTGCCGAGACCGCCGCCGCAGCACATCGAGATGATGCCGTAGCGGCCACCCGTGCGCTCGAGTTCGTACA
>CAZVPL010000087.1:0-7267 GCA_964629075.1 uncultured Bifidobacterium sp.
GAGCAGGGGACTCATAATCCCTTGGTCGTAGGTTCGATCCCTACCTGGCCTACCAAACCCGTGCCGGGCGTGTCAGCCGATGCTTTGGGCGATTTCGTGGAAGAGCGGAATGCCGATGGCCAAGTTGAACGGGAATGTCATGCCGAGCGCTGCGCCGAGCGACAAACCGACATCGGCCTCGGGCAGGCCCACCCGCACGGCGGCGGGCGCGGCGATGTAACTGGCGCTCGCCGACATCGCGCCGAGTACTGCGGCACCACCAATTGACAGACCGGCAAGGGTGCCGCCGAGAACGCCAACGGTGCCGAAGACGAGGGGCATGCCGATTGCAAAGACGACGAGTCTCGGTCCGACGGCCTTCAGCGTCCGCAGTCGTTGGGCGGCCAGGGTTCCGAGGTCCAGAAGGAAGAGAACGAGCACCCCCGCAAAGAGATCGCGGAAGAGCGGCTCGACCTTTTCAATCCCCGCCTGATTGGCAAAACAGCCGATGAGGAGGCCCCCGACCAACAACACGATGCTCTTTCCCGTCACGACTTCGTGGACGGCAGACCTCAGGTTGCGCCCACCGAGCGCCCGGCTGGCAATCACCATTGCAACGACGATTCCGGGAATCTCGAGGAGCGCAACGAGCGCAGGCAGGTAGCCCTCTTCAAGGGTGCCCGCCGCGCGGGTGAAAGTTTCCGCCGCGGAGAACGTGACCGCCGAGACCGAGCCATAGTGCGCGGCGATCGACGCCGCATCGGCGATCTCGAGCCTGACGAATCGGCGTGCGACCTGGTAGGCGACGAAGGGAACCAACAGGCCGATGGCGAGGGTGACGACCGTCGGCGCTGCGATGTCGCCGAGGGCGGCGTCACGCAGTTCGATGCCACCCTTCAAGCCGATGGCAAAAAGCAGGTATGTCGACAGAAGCGACGTGACTGCCTCAGGGAATCGCAGATCGCTACGGAACAGCGTGGCGACGAGGCCGAGAGCGAAGGCGAGGACCGCCGGTGAGCCGAGGTTCAGGCTGACGAGTTCGGAGATTGACACGAAGGTCAAATCTATGACATTGAAAACCTGAAATCAAATACAGGTTTTGGAGACCATTTCCCGTGTCAGAGGTTTTGGGAGCGCTGCGATTCGACCGCGATCTTCATGATCACTCGGCCCTTCTGGATGGGCATTGCGTAGGGGCCGCCGGTGTAGCGCACCGAACACGCATCGATGTGGTCGTGGGCTTCCTTGCCTGCCACCTCGGCAACGAATCGCCCTCGAACCTCGGCGTAGGCGTAGGGATTGTCGGCTTTCCACATTGCAACGGTCACCATCGGGTTCGCCTTGATGGAGTCGTACTTGATGCGACCGAGATCGGTGTTGATGAGAATGTGGTCGTCGTCGGCATCGACCCACATCACATGGCTGGCGATGCGGCCACTCGGCAGCATGAACGAGAGCGTCCCGAAGTTCTTCCCTTGGGCAAGTTCGCGGATGGCGGGGTCGAGTTTCTTGAAGGTCATGGCGCGACGCTACTGCGCCGCACCGATCAAACGCTCGCGAAGTTCACGCTTCAGAATCTTTCCCGCACCCGACAAGGGAAGCGGCTCGCTCTGAATGGTCCATGACTTCGGCACCTTGTAGCCAGCGATCGTCCTTCGAGCATGTGCATCGAGGTCGACCTCGGTTGCCGCCCCCGGAGCACAGACAACGAACGCATGTACCGCCTCACCCCAGATCTCGTGGGGTCTGCCGACGACGGCGACCTGCGTGACGCCGGGGAACGTCGCGATCGCATTCTCAACTTCGAGTGAATAGACGTTCTCGCCGCCGGAAACGATCATGTCCTTCACGCGGTCGGCGAGAAACACATAGCCGTGTTCGTCCATCCGTCCCGCGTCGCCCGAGCGGTACCAACCGTTGACAAGTGCATGTGCGGTGGCATCGGGTTTGTTCCAATAGCCGAGCATTGCCGAGTCGCAGCGGATCCACAGTTCCCCAACCTCGCCAATGGGCAGTGGCTCGGTGGTCTCGGGGTCACGGATCTCGACTTCGACACCGATGCACGGTCGGCCGACCGACTTCAAGATGTTGCCACCGACGCGGTGATCATGGGGCGTGAGGGCGCACACCGTCGCGGCGAACTCGGTCATCCCGTATGCCTGGAAGAAGTTGAGGTTCGGGTACAGCGACATGTAGCGGGCGAGCAATGCATCGGGCATCGGTGCCGCGCCGTACCCCATCAGCGTGAGTGATTCGAACATCGATGGCTCGAAATCGGGATGGTGCACGATGAGGCCGAACATTGTCGGGACACCGGCGATCGCAGTGATGCGGTGGTCGCGCACAGCATTCATCACCGCTTTCGGTTCGAAACCGGGCAGCAGGTAGACCGAACCACCGGTGGGAATGAGAAGTGCCCAGGTCATGATGCTGCCCACGTGGAACAGCGGCATGAAGGCGAGATACCGCCAGCCTGGTTCGATGAGCATGCCCATCTGGCTGCGGTAGGTGATGAGCACGATCGCCTTTTGCGGCAGTACCACGCCCTTCGGTAATCCGGTGGTTCCGCCGGTGTACATCAAGACCGCGGGCTGGTCGTCGTCGGGTTCGGGCGGAAGAGAACCCACGGGTTGGACGTCGACCAGGTTGTCGTAGCGCAGGTCGTGCGGTGCATCGGCGTTGCCGATGAGGACCACGGTCCGCAGATGGGAAAGTCGTGGCCGGATCTCGGCGATCAGTGGTGCGAACGTCGAGTCAACGAACAACACCGTCGTGCCCGAATCGTTCAGGATGTAGACGAATTCGTCGGCCGCCAGGCGACTGTTCAGTGGGTTGATGATCGCGGTGCCGCTGAGGCACGCATGCCACAGTTCGATGTACTCGTGGCACGACCCGGCGAGCACACCGACACGATCGTCGGGCTGGACGCCGAGGGAGCGCAACGCCCCGATCAACTGGGTTACGCGGTCGATGTGCTGGCGGTATGTGGCGTCGTAGCCACTTGCCAGGTCGATGAGTGCTCGCTCGTCGGCGAACATCAAACCGCGTTTCAGGATGCGCGAAAAGTTCAGTTCCCCCACGCGGGGCAGATTAGTCGTCGCGGAAACAGGTGTTGTCGTGCGCTAGTCCCGACGGCATTCGGCGAGGAGTTCGTTGTAGCGGTCGATCGCCCGCTCATCGGACTGCAACTCGTCGGTGGAGAACTCGGTGTAGATCCCCGTGGCGACACACTCGGCGACGGAATCAGGTTCGGAGCGCCAGATGTAGGAAATGTCGCCCGCACGCCAGAACAGCTGCCGCGTGTCGCTTTCGCTCGGCAGCTTGAGCTTCGCCTTGGGTCCCGGGTCGCACGATTCGACGCTGAAGTAGTGGTTGTGCGAGGTCACCTTGGCACCGCGAAGACCGGGTGACTTCGCCCACTCACCGAATGCTTGCCGCAGTTCCTCGGTTGTCTCGTCGTTCTCGCCGCGCACGTTCAGTGCGGCGCAAAAATCGTCGTCGCCAACGTCGAACCCCGCATACGAACCGTTGCCCCACAGGTCACTGAGGCGCAGAGCCTCGGGCGCATCCCACGCACGCACCAGAAGAAAGAACAAGTCAAGTTGACTCAGCTGACCCGACACCGCAAGCTCGGAGTCTTTCGGACCCTTCGGGATGTCAATTTCTTCCGGCTTGTCGCCCTCGAAATACTTCGACGGCAGGATCGCCTGTTCAAGCGACTTCGGTTGTTTCTTCATGAAGGCGTCGAGCAGGGTCTGTTCGCCCTTGCGTTCGAGTGCCTCGACAAACGTCGGGCCAAAAACGTACGGGGAGAATTGCTGTGCCGAGAGAATCTCGGGGACCTTGCGGATGGCGACATTGTCTTCCTCGTCGCCTTGCATTGCGTTGTCGTACTGCTCGCGTTCATCGTCGGAGAAGTTGTCGCTGACGTACTTGTTCTCGATGGACAACGCGTGTCCCTCGATGAGCGCTGTGAGTGCCTCGTCGTGGCTCGAGTCATGAGCGCGTTCGCGCATACGTTCGAGACCGAATCGCTGGTCCTGGAGGGCATGGGTGAGTTCATGGACAACCGTGGCTCTCAGGGCCGGTGACAACTCGTTGCCGTTCACGTCGTCTGGATTCATGCGAATCACCATCTCGCGATCGGCGGGTGAGTAGTAGGCGAGGATGCCGCTTGCGTTCAGGGTGTTCTGGTCTTTGAAGAGGTCGACTTCACCGGCGGCCAACCCGAGTGCCCGAAGCAGTCGACCGGTTGCGTCGTAATAGTCGCGATCGTCGTCGGTGAGGTCGTCTTCGTCTTCGGTGACGAGCTTTTCGAATTCTTTGTCGCCGAGGAACCGCGTCCGTACCGGATGCTCGAAGTCGAAGTCGGCGTGGCGCTCGACGTAGTCGGCAAGTTTGGCCACGCGCGGGTCCCACGTGTCGGGCCAGTCGAATGCGAACGGCTGCCAGGCACCCAACGCCCACGACCCCGCTCCAAGGACGACCACGGACAACAACACTCCGACGACGCGTCGCAGAACGGTGTTCATGCGTCACCAAGCCAAGTGGGGGAACGCTCGAGTAGGTCGAGACTGACCTCGCGACACTTGTCGAGCACGGTGCACAGACTCTCGTCGCGTACCGCGTACACGTCGGCAAGCGACACGGGCACTTTTGCGACCAGGCTGAGGCTTCGCTCGGGCGCATCGGTGACCGACGGATAGGAATCGATGGCCGACACCTCGACGGGAAGATCGAGCCCGCCGATGCCCGCGAGCTCGGTCGCGAGAATCAACAGATCGGGCGGGTGGGGAAGCGGCGGCAACGTCCACGTAAAGAGAAGATGGAACTCGAAACCACTCGGCGGGTCGTCGTCGGGATCGTCCATCTTCACCACGGCGTCTTCGAACCCAAGCAGTACGCGGGGGTCAACCTCGAGAGACAGGTGGAGGTCGATTGGACCGTTGCAGGCCTCTTCGGGGTGCAGGTCGACCTCCCATGACTGCCGGAGGGAGTAGGTCTCGACGAAGTGGCGCTCGTCGTGCACATGGAAACCGTGATCGACAGCATGGCTCTTCAGGTCGGACACGAAGCCCGCGACGTCGATGACTGCCACGCCGTGACACTACCTTTCAGGTGTGTCCATCGCCGCCTCGTTCAACCGTGATTCATCAGACGAGGCCATTCTGTACGCGCTTCGGAACGTTGCGAATGTTGCACAGCTCACCATTTCGGCCGCACGGGACTGGTCGTTCACCGGACTGCAACAGGGGCAGTACGCAGCCGATGTTTTCGTGAATGATGCGGTCATCTCGTCACTCCGCGAATTCGGATGGGGAGTCCTCAGTGAAGAATCCGGGGCCGAGGGCTTCGACGCGGCGCATCCGGCCGAGCTCGGCGACCAACTCGTTGTCATTGTCGACCCCATCGACGGCAGCACAAACGCCAGCCGCGGCATCGCATGGCACGCCGTCTCGCTGTGTTGCGTCGACAACATTGGCCCGCGCGTCGCAGTCGTTGCGCAACTCGCGCCACCACACACCGAATACGTCGCGATTCGTGGAAGTGGTGCGTGGAAGAACGGGCTTGCCCTTGGCGCACCGGCAACCCGCGATTTCGACAAGTGCGTGATCGGCGTATCGGGGCCACCACCCGGACAACCCGGGTGGTGGCAGTTCCGCGCCAACGGCGCCGCCGCTCTCGACCTATGTCTCGTCGCCGACGGCGGTCTCGACGGCTATCTCGACTGCGACCAACACGGAGTCTGGGACTACGCCGGCGCCGCGCTCGTCTGCAGCGAAGTCGGCGTCGCCATCGCCGACGCCCACGGCCGCGATCTCTTTCCCCTCCGCCACGGCGAGCGCCGCACGCCAATCGCCGCGACATCGACGCAGGTTCTCAACCAACTCATTGCCCTGCGCCAGTAAGCCGTACAAGCGATCCCTTGCCGCCGCGGCTCACATGGGTAAAACTGCGTTCAATGTCATCGATTCGTAGAGCGTCTCTGGTTCTTGTTCTCATTTTTGTCGGATTTGCGTCCGCGAATCCGTCGGTGCCTGCCTTGGCGGTGGGCTCACGGGGGGAAGCCGCGCGCGGCCGGGAGTCGGTCGACGGGAGGTTGTCGGCACAGTGGAGCCACGCGTGTGCCGTGCTCGACGGGCGCGTCTATTGCTGGGGCGATAATGAGGACGGGAAACTCGGGTCGTCCTCGCTTAACGCAGGTTCGAGCAGTGTGCCGGTCGAGGTGACTGGAATTACGACGGCAGTAGCAGTCACGACGGGTCAAACGCACTCGTGTGCACTCCTTGCTGACGGAAGTGTGTGGTGTTGGGGTTCGAACGCTGACAAGCAGCTTGGTCGAGCGTCGGGCGCCTTAGGCGGGCCGGCTGCAGTTTCTGGGTTGCCGGCGGTGTCCGCAATCAGCTCGGGACGGGCCTCGACCTGCGCGTTAATTGCTGCGACGGGTGGTGTGATGTGTTGGGGCTACAACGGCCTCGGCGGCTCGGCCATTTTGGGCCGTCCAAGCTCCGTGCCTGGGGCGGCGAGTGACCATCTTCCCGTGTACGTGGTTGGAGTCTCGTCTGGAGCTTCTGATTTGGCAGTTGGATCCGGCAGCGCCTGCGTAGTTCCCACCGCAAAGCGGGTGCAATGTTGGGGGGAGAACAGCCTCGGTCAGCTGGGCAATGACACCCGCACGTCAACGACCGATACTTCTGGGCCTGTCGAAGTCCTAAACATTGAGAACATCGTCGAGGTGTCGGTTGGCGACAATCACGCCTGTGCCCGATCAACGGTTGGAAAGCTGTGGTGCTGGGGATCTTGGACCGCTGGGCAGTTGGGCGCCGGCCTCGGCCTGAGTTTGGAAGACCAAGCCGCCTGGTTGGCGCTCAATAATGGACAGCGCCCGGTTGAGGTAGTGACGGAGCGTGGTTCAACTGCCGGTTTCACGGACGCTCTCAATGTGTCAGCAGGGCAGGCATTTAGTTGTGCCACGCGCGTTAACGGGACGGTTGCTTGTTGGGGCTCAAACAATCAGGGCGAACTTGGGACGGGCGGGGCGAGCGTAATGGGGATCTTTGCCCCAGTCGCTGTACGCAACCTTGGCAATGTTGCGGTTGTCGAAACGGCCTCTTCTTTTGGATGTGCGATGTCGCGTACCTCCAGCGTGATGTGTTGGGGGCTGGCTGGTGGAGTGGTAACAAATGTGGGGCAACTTGGAAACGGTCAGACCTCGCAGGCTCTTGAGCCGGTCGACGTTGTCGGCGTCGCGCCGCAGACGATCACGTTCGGCGCTTTGGCCGACAAA
>CAZVPL010000088.1:0-7129 GCA_964629075.1 uncultured Bifidobacterium sp.
TCCGCACCATCAGCGAGGAAAAGGCCCGCGCCGTGCGCACCCTCCTCGAGGAGAAATTCGTGAAGCGCGGCATGTCGCTGAAGGGCATCGACTGGGGAAAGTTCGAGCAGGCCTCGGGTGACACCGTGCGCCAGGTGGTGACGGTCAAGGTTGGCATCAACTCCGACAAGGCCCGCGAGATCAACAAACTGATCAAGGAAAAGGGCCCGAAAGGTGTCTCCAGTCAAACCCAGGGCGAGCAAATCCGCGTGACCGGCAAGAAGCGTGACGACCTCCAGGCCGTCATCGCGTTGCTGAAGGGTTCCGACCTCGAAGTGCCCCTCCAGTTCGAGAACTTCCGCGACTGAACCCGTCGGTCGCTGTTTGTTCAGTCTTCGGTTGATTGGGCAGCGCGGCTCTGTAGTTCCGTGACGACGCTCGCGTCGGCGAGCGTGGTGGTGTCACCAAGATTGCGACCCTCGGCAACGTCGCGCAGAAGACGTCGCATGATCTTGCCGCTGCGTGTCTTCGGTAGATCGGGCGTGAAATAGATCGTCTTCGGTTTTGCGATCGCACCGATTTCTTTCGCGACATGATTGCGCAGATCGGTCTCGTTCACCTCGGCACCACCGCGCAAGGTGACGTAGGCGATGATTGCCTGGCCGGTCGTCGCGTCGTTCGCACCAACCACCGCGGCTTCGGCAACGCTCGGATGCGACACCAACGCAGACTCGACTTCCGTGGTCGAGATGCGGTGTCCCGACACGTTCATCACATCGTCGACGCGGCCGAGCAACCAGAGATAGCCGTCATCGTCGAGCTTTGCGCCATCACCGGCAAAGTAGCGGCCGGGAAAACGACTCCAGTACGTCTCCTTGTAGCGCTCGGGGTCGCCCCAGATGCCGCGCAACATGCCGGGCCAAGGGTGCGTGAGTGTGAGATAACCACCACCCTTCGTGACGGTCTTGCCCGCTTCGTCGACCACTTCGGCGCCGACGCCGGGCAGCGCGAACGTTGCCGACCCGGGTTTCGTCGTTGTCGCGCCGGGCATCGGGCTGATCATGATGCCGCCGGTTTCGGTTTGCCACCAGGTGTCGACGATCGGACAGTTTCCGCGACCGATGTGCTCGTGGTACCACATCCATGCTTCGGGGTTGATCGGTTCACCGACGCTGCCGATGACGCGCAGGGACGACAAGTCGTGCTTTGCGGGTTCCTGAGTTCCCCACTTCATGAAGGTTCGGATCGCGGTGGGAGCCGTATAGAAGATGGTGACGCCGTACTTCGCGATGATGCTCCACAGTCGGTCGTTGCCGGGAAAATTCGGAACGCCTTCGTAGATCACCTGCGTCGCACCGTTCGACAACGGTCCGTAGACGATGTACGAGTGACCGGTCACCCAACCGACGTCGGCCGTGCACCAGTACACGTCGGTGTCGGGATGCAGATCGAACACGTACTTGTGCGTGTAGGTGACGTGCGTGAGATAGCCACCCGTCGTGTGCATGATGCCCTTGGGCTTGCCCGTCGTGCCGCTGGTGTAGAGAAGGAAGAGCAACTGCTCGGAGTCCATCGGCTCGGCCGGACACTTGGCGTCGGCCTTCGCCATGAGTTCGTGATACCAGTGGTCGCGACCCGCCTTCATCGAGACATCGTTGTTTCCGCGCTTCACGACGACGACGTGTTCGATCGACGGCGTCGATGCAAGCGCTTCGTCGGCTTGGGGCTTCAGCGGGAAGACCTCTCCCCGACGCCAGCCACCGTCGGCGGTGATCAACACCTTCGCGCTGGCGTCGTTGATGCGATCGGCCAGAGCCTGCGAACTGAACCCACCGAACACCACCGAGTGCGCCGCACCGATTCGAGCACACGCGAGCATCGCGACAACGGCCTCGGGAATCATCGGAAGGTAAATGTTGATTCGATCTCCGCGCACGACACCGAGGCTGCGCAGCGCGTTGGAGAAGCGTTCGACTTCCGCCAAGAGTTCGGCGTACGTCATGGTGCGGGTGTCGCCGGGTTCGCCTTCCCAGTGGATCGCCACCTTGTTGCCGCGACCGGCCTCGACATGGCGGTCGAGACAGTTGTAGGCGACGTTCAGGGTGCCGCCCACGAACCACTTGCTGAAGGGCAGGTTCCATTCACAAATCTGTGACCAAGGTGTCGACCACGACACGAGCTCGTGCGCCTGGCGCGCCCAGAAGGCTTCGTAGTCGGCGTTCGCCTCGTCGTAGAGATGGGTTCCGACGACGAGTGAGTTTTTCTTGAAGGTTTCGCTCGGTGGGAACTTCCGCTGCTCGAGGAGGAGTGCTTCGATCGTTTCGTCCGCCATTCCGCCAACCCTAGTGGGGTCTCCGAGAGCGTCGACCCGAATGACAACCACTCGCTGATCGGGGTAGTTTCGTCACATGGCAAAGCCCGCACGACGCTCCAACGCGAAGCCCGCCGCAAAGAAGGCCGCAACAAGAAGGACCGGTGTTCCCAGCAAGACGGCGAAGAACGTCATCCATATCGACGGTCGCGACCGACGTCCGTGGGCTCTCGTCAGCAAAGAACGTCTGCTCGACGCAGCAACCGAAGAAATTGCCGCGGTCGGATTCGAACGTGCGCGTCTTGCGGAGATCGCCGAACGTGCCGAGATGACACCGGGGTCGGTCTACACGTGGTTTGCCAACAAGGAAGAGTTGTTCCGTGCCGCACTCGAAAACGCACTGTCTGCGCAGGTTCGCAGCAACGCCGAGTTCATCGAAACGACGGGCCTCACCGGCACCGACTGGCTTCTGAAGATTGCCGCGACCGTACCCCGCAATGCCGGCGATACCGGCCCGACACCGGCGCAACAACTCCTGATCGAGGCGTATTACGCCTCGTGGCGCGACCCCGCCGCGCGCGAGATTCTGAAGCCCCGCGTTCGCGAGCACTATGCGATGTACCGCCGCATCGTTGACGATGCGCAAGCCGATGGTGCGATTTCGCGCGCGATCGATGCACATACGTTGGCGTCTTTGTTGCTTGCCATTCCCGTCGGTCTTTCCATCATCACGATGGCCGGCGTCGACCGACCCGACGACGAAAACTGGCTCGAAATCTTCAGCCGATTCGATAAGTCAATGCGCTGAACCCACCGAGGCCGGTCGGGTCGAGCAATGCTGCGGCTTCACTGATGCGCGAACGCATCTTCATCGCCGCAAGATCCGGCCGTGCCGCAGCGGCCTCCCACGCGACACGACCCTCTTCGACCAGCTCGTCGATTCCCCACAGTTGAAGAAACTGCGCCTGGGTTCGTAGCGACTCGGGTTCGGTGACCACGTCCAGCTGGTCGAGCATCACCTGGGTGGTGATGTCTTGTTCACCCGGGTTGGCCAGATAGTGCCCACCACGTTCGTGCTGGGCATAGGTCCGCAGCCACTCGCGCCACGGTGAGGTGACGGCAGTCAAGGTAAGGGGCGTGCAGTAGTCGAAGACAAGAATGCGACCACGATCAAGAACGCCGAGCGCTTCTCGCAACCAGTCCTGGGCCGCGCGCTGGATCGGAGCCCGGGCACCGTGCGGGGCCGACGCAGGGAGAGCCGACGGTGTCTCGTCGAACGGACGGAGCACTTCAACGAACCGACCACCTGTTGCGGCAACCCACGCCTCGCGCCAACCGGCATCGAACACTGCGAGGTCGAATGGCAGATTGTCGAGCAACTCGTTCGCAAGCACCACGCCCGTCACCTGCCGGTCAGGCATTGTTGCCAGAGATTCGACACCCTCGGGGTGACGTGCCCTCTGTGACGCCGACACCTCGACGGCCACGTAGCGACCAACCCGCAGACACTCGGGTCTCGCCGAGAGAATTGCCCTGGCGAGGGTTCCCGGTCCGGCCGCAGCCTCGATGACGGTGAAGTTCTCGGGTGAACCGAGTTCGACCCACCACGCATCGAGTGCCCGTGCGATGACGGTGCCGAACAGTGGGCCGACCTCGGGCGAGGTGATGAAGTCTCCGCGGCGGCCGGCAGAGCCCACACCCGAATAGAACCCTCCCTCGCCGTACAGCGAGAGTTCCATGAAGCGGCGGAACGGAATCGCACCACCCGACGCGGAGATCTCCGCGCGGAGTGTGTCAGCCGCCGAAGCCACTGGCAAAGGTGGCGAGATCACCGAAGTGCAATGCAACTCCAGGCAGCACACCGAGTGCGAGCGTTGCGATGGTGGTGATCGAAAGCGCCAACACGAGCGGTGCGGGCGTACGGATTGGGGTCGTGTCACCATCGGGAGCCGGACGCATCCAGATTTCCCGCATCACGTTGCCGTAGTAGCCGAAAGCAACAACTGAGTTCACCGCGCCCACGATCGCGATCGCGTATGCCCACCCGGTACCGGCTTCGAGAACCGCCTGGAACGCAGAGAACTTGCCGATCCATCCACCGAGAGGCGGAATGCCGGCGAGTGACCCGAGGAAGATCGTCATCACGACACCGAGTCCCGGTGCGTAACTGAACAGCCCGCCAAACGACGAGATCTCACCACTGCGGGTCTTGCGGCTGACGGCGAGAATGACGGCGAACGTGCCGAGGTTCGTTGCCGCGTACACGATGAGGTACGTGACGACGGAACGCAACACCGCCTCGCTGGCACCACCCTCGGCGGCAACCGCGAGCGGCATGAGGATGAAGCCGCCCTGGCTGATCGACGAGTACGCGAGCATACGGACGATGTTCGTCTGGCGCAGCGCGAGGACGTTGCCGACGGTCATGGTGAGAACGGCCAGCACCCAGACGAGCGGCTGCCACACGTCGGAACCACCCGGCACCGCGACGTAGAGAACCGTCACGAGAGCAACGAAACCCGCCGCCTTCGACGCAACGGACAGGAATGCCGTGACCGGGGTGGGTGCTCCTTCGTACGTGTCAGGTGCCCACGTGTGGAACGGTACGGCCGACACCTTGAAGGCAAAGCCGACGACGATGAACACGATGGCCAGAATGCGCACAGCCGTGAGGTCGCCCGAGATTGACGCTCCGATGTCGGTGAGGAGGGTCGAATTGGTGACGCCGTAGAGCAGCGACATTCCGTAGAGCATCACGGCGGACGCGAACACACCGAGCAGGAAGTACTTGACACCCGCCTCGTTGCTCTTTGCGTCGCGCTTGCGCCAAGCCGCCAGCATGTAGGCAGGGATCGAGAGGAACTCGAGTGCGACGAACACCGAGACGAGGTCGCGGCTCGACGTCATCATCATCATGCCGAGAATGCTCGCCAGCATGAGCACCCAGTACTCACCTTGGTAGTACTCGCCCTCTTCGATGTAGGTCGTTGACAACAAAACGACGACGTACCCGGCGAGAAGGAAGAGCCCCTTCAAAATGAGGCTGAAGTCGTCGATGACGTAGCGACCGTCGAACATGGACCGCACTCCCGCATCGTCGAGCGCGAGGGTGAGGATGGGAATGAAGGCTCCGAGCAGGGTGAATCCAGTGAGGCTGGCGAGCAGCCACTTGCTGCGCTCGGCAATGAACAAGTCGACAAGCAACACGACGCACAAGCCGAGCGCCACGACGATCTCGGGCGCCAAACCGTGGTAGTCGACGACCGGAGCCGTCCACGGCGCTGCGGCGAGGAGCGAGGACAACACCGGCTCAGCCCCCGATACCGGAAACGATCGTGGCGACCGCAGGGTCGATGATCTTGAACATGAGATTCGGCATGACGCCGAAGAGCACGATCGCAACGAGCAGCGGAGCCCACGCAATCCACTCGAACGCATTCACGTCGTGAATCTCATCGTGATCATCACCGTGTCCGTGTCCATCGCCGTGTCCGTGACTGGCGAACTCGGGGTTCGGCTCGCCGAAGGCGGTGCGCTGGTACAGCCACAACAGATAGGCCGCGGCGAAGACCGTACCGAGCGCTGCGATCACCATGTAGACGCGGAAAATCTCTTCGGATAGTCCCGGTGCGGGGTTGTAGGCCGAGAGAATCGCGGGGAACTCACCCCAGAATCCGGCAAGACCGGGAAGACCGAGAGAGGCCATTGCACAAAAGCCAAGGATCCAACCGAGCTTCGGAACCTGCTTCAGCAAGCCGCTGAGACGCGAGATCTCGAGAGTGTGATAGCGCTCCTTCACGCTGCCGGCGACGAAGAAGAGCATGCCGGTGATGAGACCGTGGGCCACCATTCCGAACACCGCCGCGTTCATGCCGAACGAGGTGAGGGTTGAGATACCGAGCATCACGAAACCCATGTGCGCAACCGACGAAAACGCGATGAGTCGCTTCATGTCGGACTGGGCGAGACAGCCGAGCGCACCGTAGATGATGCCGATGACTGCGAGCAGACCGATCCACGGTGCCCATTCCACGGCGGCATCGGGAAGGATCGGAATGGCGATGCGCATGAAGCCGTAGGTGCCCAGCTTCAGAAGGATCGCGGCCAGGATCACAGAACCCTGCGTCGGAGCCTGAGTGTGTGCGTCGGGCAGCCACGTGTGGAACGGGAACATCGGAACCTTCACCGCGAACCCGATGAACATTCCGGCGAAGATCCACACCTGGGTGTTCTTCGCGATGGCCCCGCCATTCTCCACGAGGTAGGGAATGGCAAAGCTCTCGGCACCCGTCTTGAAGAACAACGCGAGGAACGCCACCAACATGAGTGCCGAGCCGAACATCGTGTAGAGGAAGAACTTGAGCGAGGCGTACTGACGATTCTCGCCACCCCACACGCCGATCATGAAGTACATCGGCAGGAGGACGAGTTCGAAGAAGACGAAGAAGAGGATCAGGTCCTGGGCGATGAACGTTCCTGCCATGCCGGTCTGGAGAACCAGCATCAGCATGAGGAAAGCCTTCGGGTTGCCCGGCGACGGGATGTGGTTCCAGCTGTAGATCATCACGAGCACCGTGATCACCATCGAAAGGAAGTAGAGCGGCAGGCTGATGCCGTCGAGTCCGATGTAGTAGGTGCTCTTGATCACCGAGATCCAGTTGGTCTCGGCGACGAACTGCATCTTCCCTGCCTGGTCGTAGTCGAACTGCGTCAGCGTGTACACGCCAACGGCAAGCGTGGCGAGCGCAGTGATCAGCGCGACCGCCTTGTTCAACTGTTCCTCGGCCTTCGGGATGAACAGCATCACCAGCACACCGGCTAGCGGTAGGAAGGTGCCGA
>CAZVPL010000089.1:0-6927 GCA_964629075.1 uncultured Bifidobacterium sp.
TCCGATGGGTCGCGGCACAACTCTAGAGGATCCAACTTTGGATCTATGTAGCGCGCAATTTGATTCAGAGCGGCTCCGTAAAGAACGCCGTCAAGTTCTAGCAAACAAGACAGGTAATCCATATCTCTTCTTATCTACTGAGTCGGTGCGATATCGAAGTGTCGCAGCAGCGGAACAAGCGTTGAGTGAAGTGAAGTTGAGTTATGCAAATTGGGTAAAAAATCTTGGTGGCACTGAGCGCGACGGTGCCTTCACCAAATATGAATTCTTGGATCTTCCTAAAGTCCCCGCAAACCTTGTTTCCGCATCTCATAGAGTAATTGTTCATGCCAAAATTGGGGAGGCAGAAAGTGCGCGCTATTTGTTTGGCGCTTATCAATACCACGACGATATGTTCACAGGACTCTATGTGGTTCGACCTGGAGATAAGCCCTTTACTCAAGATGAGATTACGCGGTGGCTTGATGTTGCAGGAGTTATGGCCGAGAGGTTAAAAGCGTAAGCCTTTAGTGAGGCTTGAATACGATGGTTCGATAGCTCCAGAATCTAAAGAGAGTTCCAATTCCAACACCGATCACATTTGCTGAAATATTATCTGCAAGGGCGGAATCCAAACCCAGTACCTAGCGTGAGATAGCCAAACAGATCACGCCGAACACGAGTGTGATGCCGTTGATGATAAAAAAGAGCGTTATCTCGCGCCTAGCGCCGGTCCGCTGGCGGTATTTCCAAGTCCAGTGCCGGTTACCAACATAGGCCACCAAAATTGATGCAACACCTGAGATTAGCGATGCCGTGAGTGGTTTGCTGGCCAGAGGTGCATTTTCGAGATGCACGAGAAAGTTAAAGCCACCGACGCCAACGATGTAGCCGAGAGCCCCGACGCTAAAGAACTTTCCAAATTCATGGCGCAGACCAAGGAGCCTTTTCATCACGTGCTAAGCGTAGCCGTAGCAGCAATATTCCCCGTGATTTGCGGCAGACTACTCGCGTGAATGAAGAGGGCGCGTGGATTGTTGGTGAAGCGCTCATTGATCTCGTTCCAGATGCAGACGGTAAACGTCGCGCGATCGTCGGTGGAGGACCAGCAAATACTGCAAAGGCTCTTGCAAAACTAGGCATAAATTCCAAGTTCATTGGCGGCATTTCATCTGATTCCTATGGCCGACAAATCAAAGAAGAGCTTCTGCGTAATGGTGTTGATATATCACTCTCGTTGCAATCAGAACTACCGACTGCTACGGCAAATGTAACTCTTAATGTGTCTGGGTCAGCGACATATGAATTTTCTCTAGATGGAACTGCAACGTTTGACTTTAGAAGTTCGTGGTTACCTCAAGGAGCACCGGCGGCGCTTCACTTGGGAACTTTAGGCACACTTATCCAACCCGGCGCTTCTGACCTTTATACATGGGCAGAGTCAATCAAAGTGCCAAAGATCTATGATCCAAATATTCGACCTTCTGTCATGGGTGATCGCGAAAAATACTGCGCCATCTTTGAAAAGTGGGTGGCATTAGCTGAAGTAGTAAAGATGTCAGAGGAAGATTGGCAATGGCTGTATGGAACCAATCGACACCCCCGAGAATTGTTGAATTATGGGCCTGCTGTGGTAATTCTGACACGTGGAGAACATGGCCTTAGCGGCATGTACAAGAGCGAAACTATTGACGTTCCGGGTAAGAAAGTTGCTGTCGTTGACACCGTAGGTGCCGGAGATACCGTCGGAGCGATTCTCCTTGAAGCGATATCTCAAGTGGGAGTTTCTGGGCTGATTGAGAATCTCGAAAAAGTGTTGGAAAGAGCTGCAAAAGCTGCAGCAATTACCTGTTCGCGTGCCGGCGCACAACCACCGACAAAGGTTGAGATCGAAGAGTTTTAGGAGAGCCCAGCTTTTTGAGCAAGTTCGACAACTGCGCTCCGAGAGTTGACGCCAAAGACACTGTATATCTTGATGATGTCCTGCTTGATGGTTGAGGAAGAATACTTCAAGCGCTCTGCCATTTGATCAGTAGTGAGATCTTCTTTAAATAGGTTGATAATCTGCTTTTGACGCGGCGAAAGCGATTTCATCGAAGAGGAATAGTCTTTTTCAGACCGGTTCTTATTTGAGAGAAGATTTCTAATGTATAAACCACAGAGTGCAAGTACGCCTTGAGTTGTCTCACTGTTTTCAAATCCATCTTGAGGCGCTGTGATCGAAGTAAAACCGATTGCACCTATAACGGTGTTGCGATACTTGATTGGCGCGGAAACAGTTACTCCAGCCTCAGCTTTTCCAAATTCACTTAAGTGCGGATAAGCGCTCACCATTTCAGCAGGCGATTTGTAGATACTAATGTCTCCAGTTCGCGCTGCATCTGTGATGGGCATCGGCGTCCATAATGGAATGCGCATAAAGGGCTCGACCATAGTTTGTGCATAACCATATGCACCTTGCAGATCAAGGAATCCCTCACGTTCAATAACGCCAAGAATCGCGCCGCGCGCATCGAGTGATGCCAGAGTTTTGTTGGTGATGTGGGCAAGAAATTGATCTGGTTGCGGATCTTCGAGAACCGTCTTGGTGAGATCAGCGAGGAGCTTGGTTGTATCAACGTTAATCACGTGACTAGTTACTCCCGGTCATGTCCGTCAGGCTGACTGAATATTGCCAGAGTGTAGGTGGGCAGCTAGGTTGATAAAAAGAAGAAAGCGATCATTGTTCAATCAAACGGTAGGTATGAACGGTCATGACCGATGGGTAAGTAGGATTCAATCCGTGGGTTTACATCATGCGATGGATGGCGGCGAGATTTCACTTGAGATTGATATTGATCAAGGTGCACGAATCTCTTCCATTCGCTTTAGAGATATTGAATGTGCAGTTCCATTTCGCGGCCAGACCCTGACATGGGGTTGGTATGCGATGGCTCCGTGGGCGGGGCGTATTCGCGATGGAGTAATGAAGAATGCAATCGGAAGAGAATTTCAGTTACCGATTAATTTAGCTGCGCCACATGCGATACATGGATTTGGTCTTACTTCTTCATGGGAGGAGATTGGCGACGGATATTTCGCTCTTGACTTTCCTGCTCCATATTCTGGAGCGCGCGTAGAACAACGCTTTGAAATTCTCGATAATGCTCTGAGATGGTCACTGGAGTATGAGGCGCATGGTTGTGAGTTGCCGTTTTGGTTGGGATTTCATCCCTGGTTTCCACGCGAGCTAAACCGTGGAGGTTCAGTGGAAATAGATATTCAACCCGGCAAAATGTTTGAGCGTGGCCCGGACTATTTACCGACAGGAAAATTGATTACACCAACTCCATCGCCCTGGGACGATACTTTTACGGAAGTTCGAGGCACTCCTACTGTTTATTGGGAAGATGTCATGCAAATTAAAATCGAATCTGATGCTCCTTATTGGGTGGTGTATGACCAAGATTCCGAAGGCGTCTGTGTTGAACCGCAAACTGCTCCACCCGATGCGGCAAATCTTGGTATTTCAAGTGATACCTATCTCGAAGCGCTTTTTGTCTTTGAAGAGATTTGATAAGTTAGAAAAATGATTAATCGCCAGAAATTAAGAACTTTGCATGCTCGGGAAGAAGAGCGATTTTTAGAGCGCACCCCCAAGAGTCGCGAGCTCTTTGAGAAAGCAAAAGGTGTAATGCCAGGCGGAGTTCCAATGTCATGGATGACAAAGTGGCCCGGTCAATACCCCTTATTTGTGGCGTCAGCGCAAGGTGCACATTTTGTTGATGTTGATGGACATCAATACATCGATCTCTGCTTGGGCGATACCGGTTCCATGACTGGACACTCACCTAAGCCAACTGTTGATGCGATTACTTCACAACTTGCTAAAGGCATGACGGCGATGTTGCCAACTGATGATGCGGTAGCGGTCTCATCCGAATTAGCGCGCCGCTTTGGACTTCCTCTGTGGCAATTTACAGTTTCAGCAACCGATGCCAACCGCCATGCTATTCGCTATTCACGATTGATAACTGGAAGGCAGAAAGTGATTGTTATCGATCGCTGCTACCACGGCTCTGTAGATGAAACCTTTGCAACCTTGGATGCATCAGGCAATACCGTGGCACGTGAGGGAAATATCGGAGCCCCAGTTCCATTGGATGTAACAACGAGAGTTGTGGAATTTAATGATCTTGGCGCAATGGAAACTGCTTTGAAGAATGGTGATGTTGCGGCAATCTTGATGGAACCTGCAATGACCAATGTTGGAATAGTTCTACCCGATGATGGATACCTTGTTGCAGTCGGTGAATTGGCACGTAAGTATGGTGCGATCTGGATTATTGATGAGACTCATACGATTTCAGTTGGCCCTGGGGGCATGACTGCAGATTTGGGACTTGAGCCGGATATCTTGACGATTGGAAAAGCAATTGGCGGTGGAATTCCAACTGGAACATTTGGCATGACCCACGACATCGCTGCCCAAATCGCTCAGAAAACTGAGCGCGAAGTTATCGACACTGGTGGAATTGGTGGAACGCTGGCTGGCAACGCGCTCTCCTTGGCCGCAATGCGCGCAACTCTTACTCACGTTCTCACCGAAGCTAATTTCACAAAGATGATTGCGCTAGGAAATCGTTGGTGTGATGGGGTTGAGGCTGCAATCAAGGAATTTAGCTTGCCCTGGCACGTCAACCGCTTAGGGGCTCGGGGTGAGTACCTATTTCAAAGTCATGCCCCAAGAACGGGCGGCGAAGCTTCTCGGGCGGGAGACTTTGAACTCGAGCAATACATCCATCTGCGATTACTTAACGATGGATTTTTGTTAACGCCATTTCACAACATGGCTTTGATGTCGCCGTATACATCTGAAGCAGATGTGGATGCTCACACTTCTGCCTTCCGGACAATGTGTCAGGAGCTTGTTAAGGCTTGAAGTTCCGATTCACTTAACTTAAGAACTGGCATCAGCTCTTTAATTTGCTCGAGTTTAGTAGCTGATGCAATAGGTGTTGAAACAGTGGGTTGTGCGCGAAGCCAAGTTAATGCAACAGCTGCAACCGAAGTGCTCCGCTCTTGAGCAATCTGATCTAATTTTTCTAACATTTTCCAACCGCGTTCATTAGCATACGAGTTTGCAACGCCAGTTGCCCGAACTGATTCGACAGTAACGCCAGGGCGATACTTCCCAGAAAGGAATCCACGAGCTAAGCCATAGAAAGGAATTTCAGAAAGCCCATTCTTATCGACAGTGTCGCGCAGCGTTGTCTCATAATCGCGATCCATTAAGTTGTATTGATCTTGGCAGGCAACATACGAAGCAAGATTTAACTTCTTGGCAATGTCAAGTGATTCTTGTAGGCGAGCTGGAGTGAAGTTTGAAGCAGCGATATAACGAACCTTTCCAGCCTTAATGAGGGAATCAAATGCACCCAAAGTTTCTTCAATCGGAGTATCAGGATCATCTTGGTGTGCGTAGTAAAGGTCGATGTAATCAGTTTGTAAGCGACGTAAGGAGTCATCACAGGCTGCAGCAATATTTGCCGCTTTAAGTCCAGGACGGGTATCGAGCTTTGAAACTTTAGTAGCAATCACCATTTGGCTGCGATTTCCGCGCTTTTTCATCCAATTTCCAATGATGGTTTCTGATTCACCGCCTACGTGGCCGGGGGCCCACTGAGAGTACATATCTGCGGTATCGACAAAATTTCCGCCGTTATCAAAGTAGTAATTCAGCACATCTTCCGAATTCTTCACATCGGCGCTAAAGCCAAAGACATTGCCACCAAGGCAGAGCGGATGGACCTGAAGATCTGTTTTCGGGAGAGTAATCATTGCGGCATCGTATAGCGATAAAGGACATCACGTCCCCACTCGGTAAATCCAAGTGATTGATAGAGCTTGATTGCAGAAGTGTTATCAGCATCGACATAGAGCATGGCGCTAAAGATTCCTTGGTAGCGCATATGTCGAAGCCCAGCAATCGTGACAGCTTTACCGATTCCTTTTCCAGCAAGTTTCGGATCAACTCCCATAATATAAATCTCGCCAATCGGATCATGGTCATGTTCTGGTTCGCTATGAGAATGCTTATGGGTATGTCCACCATGAATCTTGGTCCAACAAAATCCGGTCATCTCGCCATTTTCTTCGGCAATAAGAAATCCTTGCGGATCGAACCACTCTTCTTTGGTGCGAATATCAAGGTCACGAACGCTCCAATTTCCTTGTTCTGGATGGCGAGCAAAAGCTCTGTTGTTGAGCGCTATCCACTCTTCATTATCGATACTAGGTAAGAAGTTTCTGATTGTTACTTCTTTAGAGAGTTCAGGGATGGGATCGTTGAGTGAGCGGCGCATTTGGATGACGGTGCGGGCGCGAGAAAAGCCAGACTTTTCAGCGATGTTCTTGGCGCCCATTAAGTCTCCGTGAGACCAGAGTCGAAGCTTTGATCCAGCGCGCTCTTGCACTGCGGCGAGAAGTGATTGACCAATGCCTTTCTTGCGATGGTCAGGATGAACGACTAATTCAGCGCTGGGGCCTTCAACTTGGTCAGTCAGATCAAGGTGTGCGTAACCCACGACCACGCCATTGTTTTCTGCGATGAAATGGGTATCTGCTTTATCTCCGCCGTGACGTAAATGAAGTAGAACGTGTTCGCTCACGGGTGGAACGCCATCGTGATCGGATGCCGCGGCGATCAGGGCAAGAACCTGAGTTTGTTGGGTGGGATTTAAATGGTCGAGCTGAGAAATCAAGAGAGTTGGTCAGTTAGAGATTGATCTTTAGGGCTGGTGTTAAAGCGATAGCCCACATTTCGCACGGTTCCGATGATGGCTTCAAATTCCGTACCGAGCTTGGAACGCAGGCGACGGATATGGACATCAACAGTTCTGGTGCCACCGAAATAGTCATAGCCCCAAATCTCTTGGAGTAATTGGGAGCGAGTAAAGACTCTTCCAG
>CAZVPL010000090.1:0-6599 GCA_964629075.1 uncultured Bifidobacterium sp.
GGTGGATCTGCGCTGAGTGCGATTGCAACAGGTTCTCTACTTGGATTTCGTAACGGGCTTTACGGTTTAAAGATGGCCCCAATTCTCAAGTTACGTGGCTTTAAGAAAATTGTTGCTGCACAGCTCACGATTGATGAATCCACAGGTGTGGCAATCGGTCAAGAACCACGCGGTATAGAGGCCAGCCGTTACGGATTCTGGGCAACCGGTATTGGCGTGTACCTCTTTTGGAATCTCTTTACATTCTTAGGTGCAATTGGGGCGCAAGCAATTGGCAATCCTGCTGCTTGGGGACTTGATGCCGCAGTTCCTGCAGCTTTTCTTGGACTTGTCTGGCCCAGACTTATTGATAACAAAACTCGCTTTGTGGCCATTTCAGCAGCGCTACTTGCAACATCACTCACTCCTATTGCACCTGCTGGGGTCCCCATCATCGCAACGGTGGCTATCGCTGTGATTTTCGGATGGAAGCGCTCATGACTCCAATGTGGATCGCGACCTTAGTTACAAGCCTGATCTGTTTCATCTTAAAGGTCCTTGGATATTCGCTTCCAGAATCAGTTTTGAACAAGCCACTTGTACAGCGCATAAATTCTCTGATACCTATCGCTCTGTTGAGTGCACTAGTAGCAGTACAAACTCTAGGTCATGACGAATCTGTACAGATTGATCACCGATTAGCTGGCGTTGTTGTCGCAGGTATTGCCTTACGACTTAAAGCAAGTTTCCCGTTAATGATGCTCGTGGCTGCAGCTACATCAGCGCTTGTCTATAACTTGTAACTCACATTTTGTTTGATTTGCAAATAACTGCATTCATTATCCTAGAGGCATGTCGTTGACAGGCTTGAGCAGCGCCGAGGCTCATTCTCGCCTATCGGCAGAGGGCGAAAATCTCATCCCAAGTGAAAATCAAAAGACTCTCGCCAGGCAGATTCTCACAATCATCAGCGAACCCATGCTCATTCTCCTAATTTCTGCTGGTGTCATTAATTTCTTCTTAGCTGAAATTCTTGATGCTGTTATGTTGATGTGCACTGTCGTGATCGTTCTTGGAATTTCAATTGTTCAATCACGACGCACTGAAAACGCGCTCTATGCTTTGAAGCAACTTGCTGCCCCATTTGCAACGGTCATTCGTGACGGTTCAGAAATGCGAATTCCAAGTAGCCACATAGTTGTGGGCGATCTACTCCTGCTTTATGAGGGTGATCGAGTATGCGCCGATGCAAAAATCATTCGCAATGTAACTCTTGCGGCAGATGAATCAACCCTCACTGGAGAGTCTGTGCCGGTAGAAAAAGAAGTTGAAGATCTCGTCTTTTCGGGAACACTTGTTACTCGGGGTCATGGCCAAGCCATTGTTGAAGCAACGGGCGTTAATTCTGCCTTGGGAAAAATAGGAAAGTCGCTGCAAGAAATACCTTTTGAACGCTCACAAATGCAGCGAGATGTAGATCAATTAGTTCGAGTAATCGGAGTACTAGGCATTCTTACCGTTGTCAGCGTTGTGACCATTTACGGAAGCACTCGTCAGAACTGGCTTGAAGGTGGATTGGCAGGAATCGCTGCCGCCATGGCGCTGATCCCGGAAGAGTTTCCAGTGATCCTCACACTATTTCTAGCAATTGGAGCTTGGCGAATGTCACAAGTCCGGGTAATTGCGCGGCGACCTTCAGCGATCGAATCTCTCGGCTCCATATCAGTGCTCTGTGTTGATAAAACTGGAACTCTCACAGAAAACAAGATGGCTATTGCAGAGGTTCAGATTGGTGAAAATCGATATCCAATTCGAGGTGACAATATTCCTTTGCAGGTACGTGAATTGCTAGATATTGGCGCTCTAGCTTGCCCAACATCGGTTTTCGATCCTATGGATCAAGCCTTTCAAGAGTTCACCTCACAGAAATCTTCAATAGAGAGCGCTGTTTCCGTTAAGGAATATCCTGTTGAAAACACACGTATGGCCTACATACATATTTGGAAATTCGAAAACAAATATCTCATTGCCGCTAAAGGAGCGCCCGAAACTATCGCTCGTCTCTGCCGCCTAAATCAAATCGAGAATGATCAACTTACAACAAAAGTTCATGATGCGGCTGATTCTGGTTTTCGCGTCTTGGCAGTTGCTTACTTAGAACTTCCATCTCACTACTCACTACCAAATAACATCGAGAGCCTCACGCTAAATTATCTCGGATTGACATTCCTTCAGGATCCAATACGAGGAGGCGTTATCGAATCGATTCAAGACTGTGCTGCTGCAGGAATTAGAACTATCATGATCACTGGCGATCATCCGAATACTGCGCTCGCAATTGCGAAAGAAATTAACCTTCCTAATTCACGAGAGTGCATTACCGGAGCTGAAATCGAGGCGAGTAGCGACGAAGAACTTAAGCTCTTGATTCCACACATCTCTGTCTTTGCCCGAGTTATCCCTGAGCACAAGCTCAGAATTGTCCGGGCCCTGCAAAGCTCCGGAGAGATTGTTGGGATGACAGGAGATGGCGTGAACGATGCTCCTGCTCTGCGCGCTGCCGATATTGGCATTGCTATGGGAAAGCGTGGAACTGATGTCGCTCGCGAAGCTGCGTCACTAATCATCACCGACGATAACTACACATCAATCGCTCATGGGATTCAACGTGGAAGGGCAACTTATGCAAACTTGCAGAAAGCAATGTCCTACGTCATTGCGATCCATATTCCCATTTTTGGATTAGCGCTCTTGCCAATCTTTTCGACAAACTGGCCACTCATTCTTCTTCCTGGCTTGGTTGCTTTCCATGAGGTCATCATTGATCCTGCATGTTCAATCGTCTTCGAAGAAGAAAGTCCTGATCCAGGAATCATGAAACGGCAGCCGCGAGGTATCAAAAGCAGAATATTCTCAAGATCTGAGTTGCTTATCTCTATAACTCAAGGGTTAACAGTGCTGGGGGCGATTCTCGCTCTATTCCTCACCGCATTCAATTCTGGACGAAGTGAGAGCGAGATTCGGTCGTTAGTTTTTGGCGCTCTCATGATGTCAAATGTTGGACTAATTCTCACAAATCGATCACGAACGTTGACAATTATTGAGACCTTTCGAGAGCGAGAGAATCGAGCTGTGAAGTGGATTGTCTGGGGAGCGCTCCTAATTCTTGTTTCTCTTCTTAGTTTTGCTCCTCTTAGAAGCGTCTTTGATCTCGGCGCAATTTCTCTCATGGACTGGCTAGTCATCACGATTACCGCTTTTATCGGAATTGGTTGGTATGACTTCGTTAAGTTTTTTAGAGCTTCTCATCTATGACTCAGAAATCTGCAATTAACTTCAGTCCTGTCAATATCTAGTCAATTACTCTTCAATATTTGAATTTTACCTAGCATTACCTCTCCATCATCACATATAGAAAGGTAATATCTATGGTAAAAAACAAAATGGGAATTGCGCTCGTTGCGACTCTTCTCTTGGTTGCAGGATCCGGCCCGATCCACGCCGATTCCAAATCAAAGAAAAAGATAGAACAATCAACTACTTTCACAATCATTCACGCGATTCCAGCCACTTTTGGGGCAGATAAAGTTGATGTCTATTCGAATAAGAAGTTACTGATTGATAACGCAGTTCCAGGGGCATCTAAATCATTTAGCGTTGATCCTGGAATCCAGGAGATATCAATCTACGCTGATGGGGTTTTGCCAACATCAGAAACCTCTTCTGTGCTGGCTTATAGACCTATCTATCTGCCCAAGTACACAAATGTAACTTTTATTGCACATCTCGATGCTGCCAATAAGCCTGTCTTGTCACTCTTTAAGAATATGAATACAGAGCCAGGAAGTAAGCGATCATGGTTGACAGTCCGACATGTTGCAGGGGCGCCAGCCGTAGATATTCGCGCTAATTCCAAAGTTCTCTTTAGCTACTTATCGAATGGGAAAGAGAGAAAAACTTCACTTCGATACGGAACCTACCCTGTTGATGTCGTGCTGGCTGGAACTTCCACAGTTGCAATTCCCAGTGCAAATATCACCATGAAGAGCGGTGTAAATACCATTGTTTACGCTTGGGGTTCAGCCAGTAAGAGCAATCTGCAGTACTTTGTCCAGGAGTTAACTCCCAAGAAATCTGATGACTAACCGCCAGTAAACCAGCGTTTTGGCTGGCGATCATGCCAGGTAGCGAGTTTGCGAAAGTTCTTCTCAAACCACTGCCTGGCATTCATCGTTATTTGATGATCGCTCATCGCATTGAGGTTCACAGCTAAAGTATCGAGAACTTTACCCGCGAGGTGAGGGTGTTCTTTTGAGAGATACTCCTTGAATTTATCAACTGCCGAACCTTTTCCTTCACCATGTCCCAGGAGCAAAACAACATCGATCTCGCGAAGCATCGTTGAGATAGCTTCGTAGTACTCGGGATACTCGTGATTGGTGTCATGACCGTGGTGATATTGACCAGTTCGCTTGTGACGGTGATCTACTTCGATTGGCGCTGTTACCACCTCAGGCAAATCTTCAGGTCCAATTCCATGCCGCCATACTTTGGCTTCGTCGCGGGTGACTGCAACAACCGCCAATTTCTCAGGACTCGATACCGAAGATTGCATGACCAGTCCTTATGCCAAAGGAGTACGGACGCCGTTGTTCCACTTCTCAAAATAACCTGCCAGCACGATGTACTGGGTTTTATTCTCAGACGCCAACACGACATTCACTCGAGCAATCAAGTACTCAACTGAAGAAGCTCCTGGATAACTCTTGCCGTAATACGCCTCATTCAATAATGCGGCCGACGCTGCGCGCAGCAGAATCTGGGCTGCCCCTTTCAGAGTCGTGCCACCTTGATACGTCAGTGTTGACATCAACGTATCTTTGCCAGGAACCGAATCATTATCGAGAATTCCATCAGTAAGGAGAGAATTTGGAACGACAAAAACATCTTGGAGGAAGTTCGTTGGAGCAAATGGCGTGGACCATTGATCCGAACGATTCTTCCAATATCCAGGAATGCGGCCATGCCACCACAAGTCAATCGCAGCAGAAGAGATGAAATTTGCCTTGTTATTTTCTGCTGTCACAGCCTCTAAAGTCGTCTTGGCTTCGTACACGCCAGCAGGAACTCCAGAAACCAGAACGTTCTCCTTAGAGCAACTAAGCGACTCTGATGGTGCAAGAGTTCGGCCCGTTAGAGCCTGGCACTCTGCTTCAAGATCCTTTGTTGTACTCACTAAGCGTGAAATCTGCGCAGGCTCGGTACCCACATTCTTCACTTCTAATGTGAAGTTAATGTTTTCACCCGTGTGCAGGGCGCTGCTCTTGGAAGCAACAGTGCTCACTTCGAGGACTGGTGTAGCCGCATTCGACATTGAAATGGGCGGTAGCACGATTGCAGCTAGAGCCACAATAGTTCCAATTCCCCCGAATGCAATAGCTCTTTGGTTCTTCGTTTTCATGATTCTACCTTTCGTGGGTTATTAGATTGCTGTACCGAATTTGATGTTGGTGCCAGTAATGACGAGTCTCAAGCGTGATCCTTTGAGAAGTGCTCGAGAGCCTTGATAACTAGCGTCACCATTGGAATCAAGAACTACATCTGTGAGCTTGCGATAAACCAGACGACCCTTCACATAAGATCGAAGTTGTAATTCCGCTTTAGAATTAGCAAAAGCATTAGCTAGATTAATGGTGACGAGATACCCCTCGTCTTTTCTGGTGTAGAACAGTAGATTTCGCAAACTATTGCGTTTGGCAATCGACTGAGCGCTCTCCTTGACTGTAAAGCTGACAGAATTTGAAACTGCTGCAAGATAGCGAATAGAGCTCTCTTTGGTTATGTAGATGTTGCACTCTCCAGCAGCAACTGCTGTCACAACGCCTTCTTGGGTAACAGTGCAGAAATTCAAATCATCTGAGATGAAGTTGAGTTTTCCATCTCCATTACCACCGGCAAAGTCAAGCTTTATGCTCTGACCAATACGTAGCGACCGATTCTCTGTTGAAATCAAAAGATCACTCTGTGGGAAAGCAAAAGAGAAAGTTGAAAGCGATCGAGTGAAAACTGAATAAGTCTTATCGGGATAAACATAGAACGCGGCATCAAGAGGCGTAGGTAGTTGAGGTGTCAAAACCAAAGGCATCGGGGACCAAATCACTCCTACTTCTTGGAGCGATGGAATCGAACCGATATATGGCGTCCAATAGCGAATATCTATTGCCTTATTAAGCGCAGAGACATTGGACCCGTCAGAGATCTTGGTCATGGTTATGTCGATGACTACCAAGCCAGCCGAAACATCTTCTTTTGAGCTAATTGGCGTCACATCAATCCGAACTGGTTCAGATGTAGTGCCAGCTGGGACTGTCAACGTCACTAGAACATTTCCGGTGAGTGACGGAATATAGAACGAGTAGACAGCGTCAGAGTTGCCACCATAAATGAATGACGTTGGCGCGATTGGATAAGACGGAGCTGTGGGGACCACTCCTCCGCCTGATGTGCCTCCACTGCTAGTCGTTCCACCAGCGCCGGTTGTTGATGTGGTTGTTGTAGTTGGTGATGGTGTGGGAGTTGGAGTTGGTGTGGGAGTTGGAGTTGGTGTGGGAGTTGGAGTT
>CAZVPL010000091.1:0-6494 GCA_964629075.1 uncultured Bifidobacterium sp.
AGAAAGAGGTCCATGTCCCCGGATTCGAGTCGATTGCCGCTGCCGATTACTTCGACAACGCGTGAAATAGCGGTGAGCCGCGAGGCAACGAGCTCGGACCGCATCAGTTCTTGATATTCGGCATCGCGTTCGGGATCGTCGTGGTAGGCGGCGGGAAAGAGGCGTCGCAGTGCCGGATCGGACGTGTCGGCCTGCATGAGAACGTCGCGCAGTTCACAGAACATGTGGACCAACAACTCGCGGACGTCGGGCGCCAGGTTGATGCGAAAAGAACCGTCGGATTGCGGCTGGAACGGCCCCGACGACCGGCGCCGCATCACTTCTCCGACCCGTCCTTTTGCATCGTTGCCCACAGACCATGTTCGTGGAGTCGGTACACGTCGAACTCTGCGCGCTCGCGCGTGCCGTTCGAGACAACGGCGCGACCTTTGTGGTGGACATCGAGCATCAGTTGCGTGGCCTTTTCAAGGCTGTATCCGAACAGTTTGCGCAGCACAAACGTGACGTACGACATGAGGTTGATGGGGTCGTTCCAGACGATCACAACCCAAGGGGAGTCGGGTGTCGTGTCGGTGTCTTCACCGAGTCCGACTTCTTCGCGAGTGGAGGGCACCGTTGATGGCACGGCACCATTCTGCCCGTACCATGGCGATTCCATGGCTGTGAATGCACGCCCAATCGTCCCTTCGCGGATCGCCCGCAAGGCGCTTTCACACGGCACATCGCGTTCCCCTCGTTCCCTCATCGGCGGCTTCGTCGCCCTCACCAAACCCAGGATCATCGAGCTTCTGCTCGTCACCACGGTTCCCACCATGGTGATGGCGCAACAAGGCTGGCCCTCGACAGCCCTCGTCATTGTCACGCTGGTGGGTGGTGCGCTCGCGGCCGGCGGTGCAAATGCACTCAACATGGTGATCGATCGCGATATCGACAAGTTGATGGAGCGGACCAAGAACCGACCACTCGTCACCGGGCTCATCTCGCCGCGGCAGGCCGTCGTCTTTGCGTGGAGTCTCGAGATCGTGGCGTTCGCAGTCCTGTGGGCGGGAGCGAATCTCTTGTCCGCGATTCTCACATTCAGCGCGACGCTCTTTTACGTGGTCATCTACTCCCTCTGGTTGAAGCGGACCAGCAAGCAGAACATCGTGATCGGTGGGGCCGCGGGGGCCGTTCCCGTTCTGGTCGGTTGGTCTGCTGTCACCAACAGCGTGTCGTGGTCGGCAGTCGTGCTGTTTGGGGTCATTTTCCTGTGGACCCCGCCCCACTTTTGGGCCTTGGCCGTCAGGCATGCCGACGACTATCGGGCCGCCAACGTGCCCATGCTCCCCGTTGTCGTCCCAATCGAGAAGACGATCAAGAGCATGTACGTCTATACTGTGACTTTGGTCACATGTAGTCTCGTCCTGGCGCCGGTGGGCGACCTTGGACCGATCTATTGGATATCCGCCAGTGTCTTGGGGATCGGGTTCCTGGCCGGCATCGAGGGGCTTCGTCGGCAGCCAACCCCGGCCGTGTCGATGCGTCTCTTTTCGTACTCGATTTCCTACATCACCCTCGTGTTCGGTGCGTTGACGGTCGATGTCCTCGTCCGACACGGCGTGTCGTGATTCTTCGACACACCATCACAAGCCCACAAAGCCAAGTGGCACAAGCCTTGGTTTCCGTTCGGAGAGCGGTCGATGGGTAGTCTCGGTACGTCATTTCGAGAAAGAGTTAGCCCTCCATGACCACGTACGACACGCATGCCGCGGCTCCCACCGCGGCGTCCTCTTCCGGCGCCGGCGCCCTCGGGGCGTTCGTCGTTGGTATTGGGTCGTGGGCAACCGCCACCGACCACAAGAAAATCGGCCGCCTGTTCATTGGCACTGCGCTCGTTCTCGCGGCGGCCGCAGCCGTCGTCGGGGCCTTCCTCGGTTTTGAACGCATCAGCGCAACCGGATATTCGATTCTCGATCTCGACTCGATCGAACAGCTGAATGCTCTCTATCGGGTCGTGCTCACGTTCGGCGTCGCATTGCCGTTGATGCTCGGTATCGCGATTGCGATCGTGCCGTTGCAACTCGGATCAAAGGCGATCTCTTTCGGTCGTGTCGCGCTGCTTGGGTTTTGGATGTGGTTTTCCGGTCTCGGAGTCATCATCTACGCGATTGCCGCAAACGGCGGACCAGGCGGCGGCAACGCCAAGATGGTCGACCTCTTCTTGGTCGGTGTCGTCGTGACGGCGGCTGGTGGTCTTGCCGCGACCGTTTCGCTCGTCACCACCGTGCTCACGAGTCGTGCTCCGGGCATGAATCTCTCGCGTGTTCCGATGCTTTCCTGGGCGGCACTCACCGGCGGTGTTGCGTTGCTTCTCACGCTTCCTGTCGTGATCGGAACCACGATCTACCTTTACGTCGACCACCACTACGGACGCGTCGCCTTCGGTGCGAACAAAGGCATCAATGATTGGCTTGGTTGGTCGTTGACCCAACCCCAGACGTATGTCTATGGCGCAATCGGAGTCGGTGTCGTGGCGGAAATTGCGACCGTCGCCGGTGGGCGTCGTCATCCGCTTCGTGCGGTTCTTCTCGTGGGCGCCGGGGTTCTCACCGTTGCAGCGTTGGGTGGCGCAACCCAGGTGCAGCACGCCATCACATGGACCGACTCGTCGGGTGCGGACAAGGTGAAGGATCTCATTCCTTTCCTCATCTTCAACGGCCTTCCCCTGCTCGGTGCACTCGTCGTACTCGCGGGAAGCGCGTTCGCCTTGGCGCAGGGCAAGCCGCGCATCATTGCCCCGCTCGTTCCCGCGATTCTTGGCCTTGGGATGGTGTTGGCCGGAATGGCGGGACATCTGATCGGCCAATTCGGTCCCGCCGGTCTTGCAGGCACGGTTTTCGAAGAAGGTGAATTCAACTACGTGGTGTACGGCACGCTGTTGATCGGCATCGGTGCCGTGGCGTTCTGGGGTCCGAAGTTGTGGGGTCGATCCCTGCCGCAGTCGGCCGTGTTCGGTCTTGGCGCCCTCGGATTCCTTGGCACCGTTCTCGCCTCGCTGCCCCTCTACGTTGCTGGTTTTGCCGACCAACCCGCGGGGGTCGTCGACGGGTTTACCTACGGCGGCCCGCAGGAACTGTGGAACGCACTCGCGGCGATCGGCCAAGCAGTGATTGCACTCACGGTCGTCTTGTTCGTTCTCACGGCGCTTCGCGCGTTCCGGACGGGCGATGCCTCTGGCGACGATCCCTGGGACGCCCAGACGCTCGAGTGGTCGGTCTCGTCACCAGCACCCGCCGACAACTTCGCATCGGTTCCGGTTGTCGCAAGCCCCGAGCCCCTACTTGACCTGAAGCCCGCAGGGAGCGAGAAATGACACACGCACTTCCCGCCGGTCCCCAGCCCGCGCCGCGCCGACAGTTGTTCGTCGGAACCGGTGTTGTTGCAGCGGCCGGCTCGCTTCTCATCGGCGGCATGTTGTCGGTGTGGTTGAGGTTCCGCGAAGCCGCACCGCTGCGTGAATCGTCCGATGGCTTGAAGCAAATCAAGGACTGGCTGCCGAAAGACCTGAAGATGGCCGAAGTTCTGACGAACGTCGGTCTCGCGACAGTCGGCTTCGCCTGCATCATGGCGCAATGGGCGGTGTACTCGTCGCGTCGCAAGGACTCACGCCATACGAGCATGGCGCTCGGAATGACCCTCGTCATGGGTCTCGCACTCGTCAACGGACTGGTCGCGGTGTACCCCGAAATGGAGATCGTCCTTGCAGACGGGGCCTATCAGACGATGTTCTACGCCATCACGGGAACTCTGATCGCCCTTGTTGCTGCCGGCATGGCATTTACGCTTGCCGCGCTGTTCAAGAGTTCGGGTGGTCGTGCCGACAACGCCGACCTCATGAACGCTCACGCTCTTTACTGGTACTTCCTCGCCGCTGCCTACACGGCGGTGTGGTTCGTGGTGTTCGTTCAGAAGTAGGTACGGGATGTTCACTAACGGTTCCAAATACTTCATCGGTGTCACCGGCTTCTCGGCCGTTGTTCTCGTCGTGTACCTCGTACTTGTCGACGGCGCAGTCGGCGGGGCAGTTGCTCTTGCATCGATCATGGTCGCGGTCGGTCTCCTCGCGGGTCTCGTCCTCTTCAACCGTGACGGCGACGTAGAAGTTGGTGACGCAGCTGCGCCGGCCAACGCGGTGCCGGTTGGGTCGAGTTTGTGGCCCCTCGTCACGACACTCGGCATCGTCGCGATGGGCGTCGGCCTGATCACGCACGAGATCATTTTCCTTCTCGGACTCACCGCGCTCGCTGCCGGCTTCGTCGAGTGGGTCATTCAAGGCTGGTCCGAATCGGCATCGGCTGACCGCGGTTTCAACAACGCGGTGCGCGGCCGTCTCATCCACCCACTCGAGTTCCCGGTTCTTGCGACCGTCGGCGCCGGCGTGGTGGTCGTCGCGTTCTCGCGCATCATGCTTGCGATCTCGAAGACAAGTGGTGCAGTGGTGTTCACCATTGTCGGGTCGCTCGTGCTGGCGGGCGGCGTGTTCTTTGCAATGCGACCCAACTTGAAGAAGTCGGTCGCGGTCGGTCTGTGTGCCATCGGTGCGGTCGGAATCGTGGCGGGCGGTATTGCGGGTGCGAGCGCCGGCAAGCGTGACCAATTGGTCAAGGCCAACGAGGAAGACCACTTTGCGCACAAGGAGTGCGGCGAGGAGAAGAGCAAATACTTCGACTTCAACGCCGAAGCAAAGGTCTCCATGCGTTCGAATCCCATGGCGACGATCGAGTTCGTCGACGGAAAACTCCAAGCCCGCGAACTCGGCCTGAAGGCGGCCACGAACAAGATCACCCTCCAGAAGTCGAACGACATTCCGGTGATCTTCCGCAACAAGACCGAGGGTGAGCACCGTTTGACCCTGTTCTACGGAGAGAAGGAAGTGCAGGAAGGTGTGGTTGAAGAACTGCACAACTGCACCCAGATGATCGAAGAGGGCGAAGAGCAGTTGCTCATCGTCCGTATCGACAAGCCTTCGATCGCATCGGAGAAGCCCTACAAGTTCTACGTTCCCGGGGTCGAAGACCAGAGCATCGAGGTGTTCGTCCCATGATCCGTCACTCGAGCCAACGATCCGGAGGGATCATGTCGAAGTCAGTGCGCCGTCTCGTCGTCACTGCTGCGGGTGTCTCGGCCGTTGCGTTCCTTGCGGGCTGTGCAAAGAACGCACCGCAAGACACGTGGCAGCCGAAGGGCCCGAACGCCCAGAAAATTGACGACCTGCAGAAGCCCGTCTTTGCAATTGCGGGAATCGTCGGCCTCATTGTGTTCGCCGCGGTCGCGTACGCGGTTTTCCGCTTCAAGGATCGTGGCCAGCCGATTCCGGAACAGACCCACGGCAAGCCCGTTCTCGAAATCGGAATGACCATCCTCCCGGCGCTGCTTTTGGCCGGCATCGGCGTCTTCACTTTCCGTACGATCTTCGACCTTGCGAAGACCGACGACACCGAGATGGTCATCAACGTGACTGGTCAGCAGTGGTGGTGGGAATACGACTATCCGGTTCAGACCGAATACGGCATCACGAACCCCATCATCACCTCGGGCCAACTCGTCATTCCAACCGGTACGAAGGTGTTGCTGCGTGAGACCAGCCGCGACGTCATTCACTCCTATTGGATTCCTGCTCTCAACGGCAAGCGCGACGCGGTACCGGGTCGTGTCCACTATCTGCGGCTCGAAGCCGACAAGCCCGGCATCTACGCAGGTCAGTGCACCGAGTTCTGCGGCTTGTCGCATGCCGTCATGCGCATGGAAGCAGTGGCGCTTGACAAAGAGGACTTTGCGGCCTGGGTGAAAGGTCAGCTCGAACTGGCGGATTCTCCGGCCGAAGGAACTCTCGCCAAAGAGGGCGAGACAGTGTTCCTCAATCAGTGCGTCCGATGCCACCAGGTGAACGGCCTGAAGAGGGCCGACGGCTCGCCGGCGATCGCCGCACCGGAAGAAAACGTGTGGTCGGGGGCAGCACCGAATCTCACGCATCTGATGACCCGCAACACGTTCGCCGGAGCATCGTGGGACCTGCTCACGAAGGAATGCCGCAAGGACGTGTGGGAGGCGCCAAGTGAAGAGTTCGGCAAGAAGTACCTTGCCGGAGTCACCGAAGAGTGCCTGAACCAGACAGACCTGCGTCGGTGGCTGCGCAACTCTCCGGCGATGAAGCCGATGTACGCCGACCCCACGAAGCTCGGTCCGACCGACGGCAAGTACCGCGGAATGCCGAACCTCGGCCTTTCTGAAGATGACATCGACAAACTCGTCGCCTACCTCGCGACTCTGAAGTGATCGGAGACAGCAGACATGGCAATCATTGAACAACCCGCACCGGTCGGAGCCCCGGCTCTGCCCGCCGCACCTACTCCGACGCGCACGTTCGGGGCATTGCGTCGTCCCGTGGCAACCACCGGGTGGAAGTCGTGGGTCTTCACGGTCGACCACAAGAAGCTCGGCATCATGTACGGCGT
>CAZVPL010000092.1:0-6287 GCA_964629075.1 uncultured Bifidobacterium sp.
GCGATCGCGAACGGAAAGTAGGAAACAGTCATGGCAATTTTCGTCAACGAAAACACGAAGGTCATCGTTCAGGGTCTGACCGGAGGCCAGGGCAAGTTCCACGGGCTGCGTAACCGCGCCTACGGCACCAAGGTCGTCGGCGGCGTCACGCCGGGCAAGGGCGGCCAAGATGTCGAAGGCATCCCGGTGTACGACTCGGTCGCCGATGCCGTGAAGGCGACGGGGGCCGATGCGTCGTTCATTGCGGTTCCGCCCAAGGCGGCATCGGCCGCCATTCTCGAGGCCGCCGCGGCCGGCGTGAAGTTCATCGTCTGCATCACCGAGGGCATTCCCGCACAGGACGAGGCAAAGACCTTCAACACGCTTTTGCGCGACTATCCCGGTGTGCGTCTTCTTGGGCCGAACTGCCCGGGCATCATCAGCCCCGGCAAGTGCAACATCGGCATCACCGCCGGTGAGATTGCCGCGCTTCCGTCGGCAAAGGGTCCGAACGTCGGCATCGTCTCGCGTTCCGGCACCCTCACGTACCAGGCGCTCTACGAACTGAAGCAGCAGGGCATCGGCGTCAGCACGTGCGTCGGCATCGGCGGTGACCCGGTTCCCGGCACGTCGTTCGTCGATTGTTTGGCCGAGTTCCAAAAGGACCCCGAGACACACGCAATCATCATGATCGGTGAAATCGGCGGCTCCGCCGAGGAAGAAGCTGCCGAGTTCATCAAGGCCAACGTCACCAAGCCAATGAGCGCGTACATCGCCGGAGTCACCGCTCCCGCAGGCAAGAAGATGGGCCACGCGGGCGCGATCGTCTCGGGCGGCAAGGGCACCGCACAGGGCAAGATGGACGCGCTGCGTGCCGCGGGTGTGAAGGTGGGACTCAACCCCACCGAGGCCGGCTCGCTGATGGCCGACATCGTCAAGGGTTTGAAGTAGCCCGAGCAGAGTCGACAGTGCCCCGCGCCCTACTCAGCGTCCACGACAAATCGGGGATCGAAGAGTTTGCGCGGGGCCTTGTCGCATGTGGGTGGACCATCGTCTCGTCCGGTGGCACTGCGGCGGCGCTCACCGCCGCCGGTGTCGCGGTCACCGACGTTGCCGAGGTGACGGGTGTGCCCGCAATCCTCGACCATCGTGTCGTCACGCTGCACCCGAAGGTGCACGGCGGGATTCTGGCGGATACGTCGAAGCCCGAACATGTGGCCGACATGGCGAGGTACGGAATCGAAGCGTTCGACCTCGTCGTCGTGAGTCTGTATCCATTCTGGTCAAGGCCGGGTATCGAACTGATCGACGTCGGTGGCCCGGCGATGATCCGTGCGGCGGCCAAGAACTTCGCCCGCGTCGGTGTCGTCGTCGACACGTCGCAATACGCGACTGTGCTCGACGAAATTCGTTCGTCCGGAACGCTCTCCGACGACACGCGCCGTACGTTGGCAGCCCGCGCATTCACTGCGACGCGTGACTACGACTCCGCAATCGTTGAATGGATCACCGACGGTACGTCACGTTCGGTGCATCTCGAGCGTGTCGACTCCCTGCGCTACGGCGAGAATCCCCATCAGCAGGGGAGTCTCTGGGACGTTGCGAGCGCACCGGGTTGGTGGCGAACTGCGCGTCAGGTGGGCGGCAAGGAGATGTCGTATCTCAATGTCTTCGACGCCGATGCGGCGTGGCGTCTCGTCAACCGCTTCGACTCGGCCGCGGCTGTCGTCGTGAAGCATGCCAATCCGTGTGGTGTTGCAACGGCGGCGACCATCCACGAGGCGTACGTGCGCGCGCACGAGTGTGACCCCGTCAGTGCCTTCGGCGGGATCATCGCGTTGAACCGAACCGTCGACGCAGCGACGGCTGCCTCCATCAACGAGGTTTTCACCGAGGTCGTCGTCGCGCCGGCATTCGCCCCCGAGGCGTTGGCGACTTTGCAATCGAAGAAGAATCTCCGCATCGTCGAGGCTGTGGTGCCAACGACCGTGGGTGTCGAACTGCGCAGCGTCAGTGGGGGAGTCCTGGTGCAGGACTCCGACCCCGTCAACGACGATCCGTCGAATTGGAAAGTCGTCAGCCACAAGAAGCCAACCGCCGAGCAGGTGCAACTTGCATCGTTCGCCTGGCAGGTCTGCGCATCGGTCAGCTCGAATGCCATCACGATCGCGAATGATTTTCAAGCGGTCGGCATCGGTGGAGGTCAACAGAACCGCCTCGATGCGGCCCGCTTGGCATGCGAACGGGCGGGAAAGCGTTCCTCAGGCGGTGCGGCCGCAAGTGATGCCTTTTTTCCGTTCCGCGACGGCCTCGACATGCTCGCGCGGGCAGGGGTGGCCGTTGTTGTCGAGCCGGGGGGGAGCGTGCGTGATGAAGAAGTCATCGCAGCCGCAAATGAGCACGGAATCGTGCTCATCTTCACGGGTATGCGTCACTTCCGTCACTAAACTCGGCGCAAATGGCCCGCATCATCGATCTTCTCGCTGCGGGGCGCACCTTCTCCTTCGAGTTCTTCCCCCCGAAGACTGATGCCGCCCAGCTCTCGCTTGGCCGCACCATCGCCGAGCTTGAGACGCTTCATCCCGCCTTCGTGTCGGTCACTTACGGCGCGGGTGGCAGCACCCGCGAACGCACACGCGACCTCGTTGTGTGGATGCGCAAGGAAACGAACATCTCACCGATGGCGCATCTCACGTGCGTGGGCCACACCCGCGCGGACATCGATGCAATTCTCGACACTTACCAGGCAGCCGGGATCGAGAACATTCTCGCCCTTGGCGGTGACCCGCCCACCGACCCCGCTGATGTGCGACCGAGTGACTATGAGTACGCACTCGACCTCGTCGAGCATCTTCGCAATCGTGGCGGATTCAGCATCGGGGTCGCAGCTCATCCCGAGGGACACCCTCGCAGTGCTTCGCGGGTCGACGACCGGCGGTTTCTCGCCGAGAAGCTACGGCACGCGGATTTTGCAATCACACAGTTCTTCTTCGAAGCCGAACACTACGTTCGGATGATCGACGAACTTGCGGCGCTTGGCGTCTCGAAGCCCGTCATCCCCGGCATCATGCCTGTCACGAACCGAAGCCAGGTACAGCGCATGGCGGAACTCTCGGGCGCGGTGTTCCCCGCATGGCTTGCCGATCGTCTCGACGGTGTCGACGATGCCGACGAAGTGCGCCGAATCGGGGTCGATGCCGCCACCGAACTCTGCGCCGAACTTCTGGCCGCCGGTGCACCGGGACTGCACTTCTACACACTCAATCGCTCGACGGCCACCCGCGAGATTTACGCCAACCTCGGTCTGCCGGTTTCCTAGGAAGCCCGACATGGCGAACGTTGCGCCCCCCGCACCGGCCCCCGACTCAACGGCCGAGATTCGCGCCCGCGCGATCGTTCCGTACCTTCCCGGCCTCGATGGGCTGCGAGCCGTCGCGGTCGTGGCCGTCATCTTCTACCACGCCAACCACACGTGGTTGAAGGGCGGATTCCTCGGGGTCGAGGTCTTCTTCGTCATCAGTGGGTATCTCATCACACTCCTGTTGCTCGCCGAGTCGACGCGAAACGGCCGAATCGACTTGAGAGACTTCTGGTTGCGACGGGCACGCCGACTCCTCCCGGCACTGTGGACATTGCTCGTTGGAGTCACGGTCTACGTCGCCATTTTCCGACGCAGTGAACTCGGCAACCTTCGCGGTGAAGTCGTGGCGGGTTTCACCTACGTCACCAACTGGTTCCAAATCCACACGGGGAGTTCGTACTTCAGCAACTTCGGCTACGTGCCACTGCGGCATCTGTGGTCTTTGGCTGTCGAAGAGCAGTTTTACCTGCTGTGGCCGTTGTTGATGCTGGTCGTTACGAAAGTCGGTCGTCGTCGCTTGCCGCTCGTCGGATTGTTCTTCTTCCTTTCGTCGGTCGGCATCGCGGTGTTGTGCGGATGGATCTACCGCACGGGTCCGATCGACGATGTGACCCAAACGCCGGGGCAGTACTTCTCGTTCCTCGGACGAGACGTCTCGCGTATCGACTTCGCCTACCTCTCAACCATCACACGCATGGGCGGGCTCTTCATCGGGGCAGCTCTTGCGGTGTGGTGGCGGCCGTGGTCGGTTGCGCGGGCGCGCATCGCGAATCGTGGCGCTGCTCTCGACGTCGTCGGCTTGATTGGCCTCACAAGTCTCGGCGTCATGATGTGGCGGTTCCAGAACGTCGTCGCAGGCACCGAAGAAGGAGTGCGTGGATACGACCTGCTCTATCGCGGCGGGTTCTTCCTCGTCGGTCTCGCATCCGTTGCCGTCATCGCCGCGGTGACGCACCCGACGGCGGTTCTCGGGCGGGTCGTCCTCGGAAATCCCGTCTTCGTGTGGATTGGGCAGCGCTCGTACGGCTTGTACCTCTACCACTGGGCCATTTTTCAGTTCTCGCGCAAGTTGGCGGGGAACGAACTCACGATGCCGCAATTCCTCGGACTCATGGCGATCACCCTCGTCATCACCGAATTGTCATACCGGCTCATCGAGACGCCGATTCGAAAGGGTGGGTTCTCGCGTTGGTTGCGTTCGTGGCGCGGCGCCGAAACTCCCGAGCGTCGTCGTCATCGCCAGCGCATGGTTGCCACGGTGGTCGTCGTTGCGGCTTTTCCCATCTTCGCCGTGGTGAATCTCTCGACAGCGAAGGTGCAGCTCGACGACATCAGCCAGAGCCTCGTCGATGCTGAACAAGCAACGACCGACATCCTCACGCGTCCGGTCTCATCCACCGCTCCGGCTGCAGCGGTAACCACCATCGCGGGTCCGACGTCCGTCGCTGCGGCTCCAACCACTCTTCCCGTGGAGAAGATCGACGTACTCGCAATAGGTGACTCAGTCATGTTGGGTGCGGCACCCGAGTTGTCGAAGTACGGCATCACCGTCGATGCGAAAAAGAGCAGACCCTTCAAGGCTGCGCTTGAGATCGTGAACTATGTGCGGTCGATTGGCGCGCTGGGGGACGAGGTTGTCGTTCACCTCGGCACGAACAGCGGAACCACCGCCGAAACCATGGATTCGATATTCACTGCACTCGCCGACGTCGACAAAGTCGTGGTGCTCACCAACGCCGTGCCCGACCACAAGTGGGAGGAGGGGAACAACACCCTCATTCGGGCCCTGCCCGACAAGTACCCAAATGTGACCGTGGTCGACTGGAAGTTGCTGGTCGACCCGAACCCGGATTGGGTGTACGACGACGGCACCCACCTGCGACCAAAGGGCCAGGTCGCCTACACCGAGGCGATCATGGCAGCGCTCGGGCGTCCTCTCGTACCGGTTCCCACGACCGTGCCAACGGTGACAACGACGATTGGGGCAGGGGGCTAGGAGCGACGTACGCTCTCACCCCATGACAACCCCCGTACGAGTCGCCGTCACCGGCGCAGCAGGCCAAATCGGCTACAGCCTCCTTTTCCGAATCGCCTCGGGCGCAATGCTCGGGCCCGAGACCCCGGTCATCCTCCAACTCCTCGAAATCACGCCCGCACTCGGGGCGCTCGAGGGCGTGAAGATGGAACTCGACGACTGCGCATTTGCTCCGCTTGTCGACGTCATCTGCACCGACAAGGCCGACGTTGCCTTCGGTGATGCCGATGTTGCCCTGCTCGTTGGTGCAATGCCACGCAAGGACGGCATGGAACGCGCCGACCTGCTCTCGGCCAACGGTGGGATCTTCAAACCACAGGGTCAGGCGATCGCCGCCAACGCGAAGAAGGACGTGAAAGTTCTCGTGGTCGGAAACCCGGCCAACACAAACGCGCTCATCGCCATGAACAACGCCAAGGGCATCGACCCCCGGCAGTTCACCGCCATGACGCGCCTCGACCACAACCGCGCCGTCACGCAGATCGCCCAGAAGCTCGGCCGTCCCGTCACCTCGGTGAAGAAGATGACCATCTGGGGCAACCACTCGACGACGCAGTACCCCGACCTCTTCCACTGCGAGGTCGACGGCAAGAACGCGGCATCGCTGGTGAACGACCAGAAGTGGCTCGACGAGACGTACATCCCGACCGTTGCCAAGCGTGGTGCCGCCATCATCAAGGCCCGCGGTCTGTCGTCGGCGGCGTCCGCAGCCAACGCTGCAATCGACCACATTCACTCGTGGGTGAAGGGCACACCCGAAGGTGACTGGGTGTCGATGGCGGTTCCGTCGGACGGCTCGTACGGCGTGCCCGAGGGCCTCATCTCGTCGTTCCCCTGCGTGTGCAAGAACGGCAAGTACGAAATCGTCCAGGGCCTCGACATCGACGCCTACAGCCGCGGCAAGATCGACGC
>CAZVPL010000093.1:0-6170 GCA_964629075.1 uncultured Bifidobacterium sp.
CTTGCAGGCGTCGGTGACCTGACGTGAGCGGTTGCCCTTGGCGAGCATCACGAAACTGCCGCCTGCGGCCTGGAACTCATCGACGTAGCTGTCCATTCGGCCCGCAGTGGTGGGCCCGAACGAACCCGACGCCATGCCTTCGGGGGTCTTTGCGGGTCCTGCGTAATAGACGCAGTAGTCCGCCAGGTACTGCGGCATCCCGCCACCTGAATCGATGCGCTCCTTGATCTTGGCGTGGGCGATGTCGCGAGCGACCACCATCGGACCGGTCAACATGACGCGGGTCTTCACCGGGTACTTCGACAACGTCGCGCGGATCTCACTCATCGGACGCGTGAGGTCGATGTTCACCACCTCGCCATCGAGGTCGTCGTGGGTGACTTCGGGGAGGAAGCGCGCCGGGTCGGTTTCGAGCTCCTCGATGAAGACACCCTTCGCAGTGATCTTGCCGAGCGCCTGACGGTCGGCACTGCAACTCACCGCGAATGCGACGGGGCAACTGGCACCGTGGCGCGGCAAGCGGATGATGCGAACGTCGTGGCAGAAGTACTTGCCGCCGAATTGTGCGCCGATGCCGGTGTCCTGGGCGAGTTTCAACACCTTTGCCTCGAGATCGAGGTCTCGAAATGCGTGGCCCGTCTTGCTGCCGGTGGTGGGAAGCGAATCGAGGTAACGAGCGCTTGCAAGCTTGGCGGTCTCGACGGCAAGTTCGGCCGAGGTTCCGCCGATGACGACCGCGAGGTGGTACGGCGGACAAGCCGCCGTACCAAGGGTCTTCATCTTCTCGAACAGCCAGGGGAGAAGGGTCTTTTCGTTCAGCAGCGCCTTGGTTTCCTGGAAGAGGTAGCTCTTGTTGGCCGAGCCTCCGCCCTTTGCCATGAAGAGAAACTTGTACTCGTCGCCGTCGATGGCCGACACCTTGATTTCGGCCGGCAGGTTGTTGCCGGTGTTCACCTCGTCGTACATGTTGAGCGGTGCCATCTGGCTGTAGCGCAGGTTGCTGGTGAGGTACGTGTCGTACACGCCGCGTGCGATTGCTTCCTCGTCGCCACCGCCGGTGAAGACGAACTGGCCTTTCTTCCCCTTCACGATGGCCGTGCCGGTGTCTTGACACATGGGCAGGACACCACCCGCCGAGATGCTGGCGTTCTTCAACAAGTCGAGCGCGACGAAGCGGTCGTTGTCGCTGGCTTCGGGGTCGTCGAGGATGTTGCGCAACTGCTGGAGGTGACCCGAACGAAGAAGGTGCGCGATGTCGCGCATCGCGGTGCTGGTGAGAAGCGTGATCGCCGACGGATCAACCTTGAGGAACGATCCCTCGGGGGTGTCGAACGTCGACACGCCGTCTGTGGTGATCAGGCGGTATTTCGTGGTGTCGGGCCCGAGGGGGAAGAGTTCGGTGAAATCGAAGTCGGCCATGGACCCCACGGTAGGGGTTGACCCGCAGTCGATGCACGTTCGCGCGGATGCGCGGGCGTTCACGTGGCGGGATTCACGGGCCAGTCGTGCTTGGGGTAGCGGCCAGCCATGTCCTTGCGCACTTCGGACCAGGATCCGGCCCAGAACGCGGGTAGATCGCTCGTCACCTGAATCGGCCGTTCGGCGGGTGACAACAGTTCGACCACCAACGGCACCGCTCCGTTCATGATCGAGGGATGAACGGCAGTGCCGTAGAAATGTTGTGCCCGGGCCGACAGCATCGGCGCGTCGTCGCCGCGGTAGGTGACACGCAGTTGACGACCGTTCGACAGCGTCACATGGACGGGTGCGAGTTCGTCGAGATGCGCACCGAGGTCGTAGGGGAGGCCACTGCGCAGGACGATCGACAAGTCGAGGTTGTCGAGGTCGGCTTTCGAGGTGCAGCCGGCGAGGTACGGCGCCAGCCATTCGTCGAGACCGGCGATCAACGCCTTGTTGGTCCAGTCGGGCCAGCGTGGGTCGCGTGAGTGGAGAAAGCGCACACGTTCGACCAGCGATTCGGCGGTCGGGCCCCACGGCAGAGCCTGCAGGCTTGTTGACCGTACACGCTCGATGAGGGCGGCGGTGGTGTCGGGCCCAGGCGCAGGCCTTTGTCGTACGTCGCGCAGTTTCATGCCGTCGAGTCGCCACTCGATCGAGTTGACGATGTCGTTACGCTCGCGGTCCCACGTGACGGTGTTCTTCACCGTGACGTGTTCGGCGAGAAGATCGGTGATGTCGTCGGCCGAGATGGCGGCGCCGAGGCGAACCCGCGTGTTCTTGCGGTCACCATCGACATCGGCGGCAACGATGAACTGTTCGTCGGCAAGGTCGGACTCCTTCGGCACCCACGCCGCGTTGCCGGTGCGCAGCTGGAACTGCCCGGCTCCGGTTTTCCTCACCGCCAAACGATCCGGATAGGCGCGCAACAACAACGACCCGACACGATTCGGTCGCGCCGAACCCGAGGTTGCGGTACGACCGGAACGACGAAGAATGTCACGCGCCTGTTCCCGAACCCGCGCGGCAGCACGACGGTCGATGCGATCATCGGAGGCGAGGTCGTCGATGCACTCGATGCGCCACGAGAGGTCCTCGGGGGCGTCGTCGCGCCGACCCCCCGGTACCCGAACGACATCGCGATCTTCGAGAAGCGCCGCGAGAAGACACGCCGTCCATACGTCGGTGTCGTGCGCACCGACGACCATCGCAGCGAGTCGCGGGTGCAGCGGAACGCCGAGCATTGCGCGGCCGCGTTCGGTGACACGGCCATCACCGTCGAGCGCCTCGAGCATCGTGAGCAGTTCGCCGGCCTGGTCGAAGGTGGCACGGGGAGGTTGGTCGAGGAACCGGATCTCGTCGATGCCGACACCCCACGCGGCAAGTTCAAGGGCAAGGCCGGCGAGGTCGACCTGGAGGATCTCGGGTTCAATTTGCGCACGGCGCGAGCGGTGCTCGGCCTGTGGCCACAGGCGGTACGCACGGCCCGGGCCGAGCCGGCCTGCGCGGCCCGCGCGCTGCTCGGCCGATGCGCGACTGACGTTACCCATCAGCAGCTTCGACATGCCGGTGTTCGGGTCGAAGCGGGGAGAGCGGGCGAGACCCGAATCGATGACGACGCGAACACCGTCGACGGTCAGCGAACTCTCGGCGATGTCGGTGGAGAACACGACGCGACGACGCCCCGGGCGGCTCGGTGCAAGGGCAGCATCCTGTTCGTCCTGGCTCAACGCACCGGCAAGGGGGAAGAGGTCGACGTTGGAGTCGACGACCCGCGACGACGCCTCGATCGCTCGCCGAATCTCACCGATTCCCGGCAGGAAAACGAGAATGTCGCCGTCGGTTTCGCGCAGCGCGCGGAACACGGTGTCGGCAACCTTGTTCTCGAGCCTGTCGGCGTCGCGACGCTGACCTTTTCGCACGGTCGGTGCGTGCCACCAGTCGATCTCAACGGGGAACAATGTCCCGTCACTCGAGACGACGGGTACGTTGTCATCGTTGGCCAGGTACGCGGACCATCGTTCGGTATCGGGGGTGGCCGACATCAACACGACGCGCTGTCGGGTGCCGAGCGATCGCTGCGCGTGAAGCAAAAGGGCGAGCCCGAGGTCGCCGGGGAGATTGCGTTCGTGTACTTCGTCGAAGATGACCACACCGACGCCGGGAAGATCCGGGTCGTGCTGCAGTCGCCGAGTGAGAACGCCCTCGGTGAGAACTTCGATGCGGGTGCTCGCGCCGATGATGCGTTCGTCGCGTGTCTGGTAACCGACGGTGTCGCCGACTTTTTCTCCGAGAAGTTGTGCCATGCGTCTGGCTGCGGCCCGCGCGGCGAGCTTGCGCGGCTCGAGCATCACGATTCGCTTGTCGTCGCCGAGGAGGCCACTCTCGAGCAGTCGAATGGGGGCGAGAGTCGTCTTTCCCGAGCCGGGAGGTGCGACAAGGATGCACCGCGAGTGTGCCGACAAAGTGTCGACGAGTTGGGGGATGCACGCTTCGACCGGAAGCCCGGTCGGCGCGAGGGTCACACGAGGGCCGGGGTACCGGCGTAGGGGCTGGGATCTTTCGGCCCCGGAATGGTGGGTGCCGACCACGCTGTCGTGGTGGCGATCGATTGAGCGACCTTGCGCCATTCGACGGGGCGCCATCCCTCGGCGGCCGCGGGCACGCTGAGGTCGGACTGGATGAAGACGAACGCGGGCAGCTTCTGCAGACCGAGACCACGCACGGCGGCGCGGTCGGGATCGACGAAGACGAGGAACTCGTCGGTCAGTGGTCCGAGGAACTGCTTGGCTTCGTCGGCCGAGGCGGTGACGATGAAGTTCACGCGGACCGCGGCACCGGCGAAGGCGCGCATCACGCGCGCGGCGGTATCGAGAATCCACGAACTTTCGTTCGTGTAGGGATCGATGACAACCGATGCCATGTGGAAGGTGGTGAGCCATTCCCGCAATGGGCGGCCATCTCCGGTGAGAGGGGTGAGAACAAGATCAGCAGAGGGGGTGGTTGCCACGGGTGAAACGGTAGCAAGCCGGCACTACGTTGGATGAAGTGCATCCGATCGAGCACCTGCGTTATTTGGCACGTGCCGGGTACGCCGACGCCCCCGAGTTGGTCGCAGAGACCGCCTCTGCACTGCGTGGACTCGGCCTTGGTCACGCCAACTTGGTGTTGACCTGCCGAAGAATCGTCGAACGGCATCCCACCTGCGGCCCGTTGTGGTGGCTGTGCGCCGAGTTGCTCACGGCCCTCGAGCCACGCGACGCTCTGAGACGGTGCGTCGACGGTGTTCGGGGTGACTCGACCCCGGCGCACCTCGCCGAACATCTCGCCACGCAGTGGCCCGACGGCGGGATGGTCGCCGTCAACGGGTGGTCGTGGGAGATCGCACTCGCCCTCGTCTCTTCGTTCGGGATCGAAGTCTGCGTGATCGATGGCGACAACGGAGCCGACCACATGGTGAGGGTTCTCGAGCGCAACGAGGTCGTGACTCACCTCGTCGAACCGCAGCGAGCCGCGGCCGCGGTAAACGAGTGCGACGTCGTGGTCGTGTCCGGCGCTTTTGCCGGTCCCGATGCCGTGTGGTCTCCCGTTGGCTCGGCACAACTTGCCTCGGTCGCATACTGCGCCGGACGTGAGGTCGTCGCCACGACACCGATGGGTACGCGCCTTCCGCGCGTCTTTGCCGATGCGATCGTGCAGCTGGTCGACGACGACACGCGTGGTGAGGCATGGCACCGAGACGTCGAGTCGATTCCGTTCGGCCTCATCACGACGGTCGTCGGCCCGGCCGGCGTCGAGTCCACGGCGGGTTTCGTGGCAATCGGTCTTGCGCCCGAGGCGCCCGTCGCGACCGAGCTCACGGTTCGCTCCGCTATGTAGTGTTCCCGCATGGGTGAAATCGTCTCGTTCAAGAGCAACGGATCAATGGGAAGCGGCTATCTGGCCGACGGTGGCGGTCCCGGCGTCATCGTGATCCAGGAGTGGTGGGGTCTCGTGCCCCACATCAAGGCCGTGGCCGACAGGTTTGCTGCCGAGGGGTACACGGCACTTGCACCCGACCTCTATCGCGGTGAAGCCGCGAGCGAACCGGACGAGGCGGGCAAGCTGATGATGGGTCTGGCGCTCGACCGTGCAGGCAAGGATCTGAGCGGTGCCATCGACTTTCTCCAGGAACGAACCGGCAAGACGAAAGTTGGAGTGGTCGGCTACTGCATGGGTGGTGGGTTGACGCTCACCCTTGCGTGCCAGCGACCCGATGCGGTGGCTGCTGCGGCGCCGTTCTACGGCGTCATTCCGTGGCCCGAGGCGCAGCCGAACTGGGATGCGATCACGGCGATCGTCGAGGGGCACTACGCCGAGAACGACGCGTTTGCCTCGCCCGAAGCGGCGCGCGCCCTCGAGGACGACCTGCGCGCACGCGGCAAGACCGCGACGTTCCACATTTATCCGGGAACCGACCACGCCTTCTTCAACGACGATCGCCCCGACGTGTACGCCCCCGGCGCAGCGAGCACCGCATGGTCGCGGGTCCTTGCGCTCTTCCGCGCGAACCTCTGAGTCGAACTACGCGAGTTCGGCAATCGCATCAGCGATTGCGATCAGACGCTCGGCATTTGCGACGTGGAGATTCTCGATCATCTTGCCGTCGAGTTGCACCACACCCTTGCCTTCGGCGCGCGCGGCGTTGAACGCCTCGATGACGCGGCGGGCAT
>CAZVPL010000094.1:0-5944 GCA_964629075.1 uncultured Bifidobacterium sp.
CCATCAATGCCGACACCACGTGCGCCATCGTCTCGGGGGCGTTGTCGTGCTGGGGTAACAACTCGGACGGTCAAATCGGTGACGGCACGACAACCAGCCGATCCACACCGACGGCGGTCACCGGAATGACCGCAAATGTCACCGACGTATCGGCAGGCACGAGAAGTTCGTGTGCCGTGAAGGCCGGCGCAGTGTTCTGTTGGGGTGCAAACTCCAATGGGCAGTTGGGTACCGGCAACAAGACCAATTCGACGTCGCCCGTGCAGGTCACCGGCCTGACCTCGGGTGCCACAAAGGTTGTTGCCGGGGAAAACACGTCGTGTGCAATCGTTTCGGGTGCGGCAAAGTGCTGGGGCGATGCGTCTCGCTACGAGTCCGGATCGGGCGTCATCGTGTCGTCTCTCGTGCCGTACACGGTGCTCGGTCTCGACTCGGGTGTCACCGACATCACCCTGGCGCGAAATGTCGGTTGTGCGGTTCAGAACGGTGCTGCCAAGTGCTGGGGCCTGAACACCAACGGCACCATTGGCAACGGCACCACCGCAACGGTGGGCTACACGGGTGCGGTCGGGCTTGTCGTTGGACTCGGTGCCGTCGTCGCACCCACGACCACAACCACTGCGGCACCGACCACCACTGCGGCGGCAACCGCCGCAACAGCCGCGGCGACCTCAACGACCAACGCAGTCACAGCGAGCGCAAGCGCCAAGTCCTCGACGAAGGCATCCAGCTCATCGAAGGGTTCGATTCCGGCAACGGGCTCGAACTCGTCGAACAACCTGCTGGTTTCAGCGGCGTTGTTGGCTGCCGGCGGCTTGTTGTTGCTGGCTTCGCGCCGTCGCAACGCCGGTGTGTGATCAGCGCTTGTCGGTGCGCTGATACAAGCGGGTGGCGATCGGGGCGAACACCACGATCAGCAACACCGCCCACGCCAACGAGTACAACATCGCATTTTGTAGCGGCCACGAAGTTGGTTCGGGCGTGCCTGCGGGAAGGTTGCCGAAACGAACGCGTACGGCGTGCGTCAGTGTCGACACGGGATTCCACTCGGCGATCGTCTTCAGCACGCCCGGCAGGTTGTCGGACGGCACGAAGGTGTTGGCGATGAAAGTGAGGGGAAACAACACGATGAACGTCGCGTTGTTCACGACCTCGGGCGTCGGGACCATGAGACCAAGACATGCCATCACCCACGAGAACGAATACGAGAAGAACAACAGCAGCAGATAGGCGACGACTGCATCGAGAACCGAGCCGCGAATGCGCCAGCCAACGGCCAGGCCGGCAAGCGACATGATCACGACCGACAGACCGTTGTAGACGACGTCGCTTGCGGTGCGCCCGGCGACGACGGCCGAACGTGCCATCGGCAATGACCTGAACCGATTGATGAGACCCTTCTGCACGTCTTCAGCGAGTCCCGATGCGGTGAAGGTGGCGCCGAACACGACCGTTTGGGCGAAGATTCCTGCGATCAGGAATTCTCGGTAACTACCGCCCGGAATGTCGATTGAGCCACCGAACACGAATGCGAAGAGCAGCACGAACATCAACGGCTGCACCAAGACGAACACCATCACCTCGGGTACTCGTCCGATGCGGATCATGTTGCGTCGGGCAATCGTGGCGGCGTCGCGAAGCATGCTCATGATGCGGCCTCTTCTTCCTGTGCACTGTGGCCGGTGAGATCCATGAAGACGTCGTCGAGTGTCGGTCGTCGCAGGCCGATGTCGACAACATCGACCCGCTTTTCTTTCAGTTCCGTGAGCACCGATGCGAGAGCATCGACACCGCTTGCAACCGGAACCGACACCAATGCCTCGTCGACGACAACACGAACGACGCCGACCGCCACTGACGACACGATGGATTCGACCTGTGGAATGTCTTCGGGTCGTGCAAGGTGAACGTCGAGGTGCTCGCCACCGACGTGACGCTTCAGTTCTTGTGACGTGCCACGGGCAATGGCCCGGCCGTGGTCGATCACCACGATTTCATCGGCCAGTTGGTCGGCTTCTTCGAGGTACTGGGTGGTGAGTACCACCGTGGTTCCGCCCGACACGCGGTCGCGAATCGTGTCCCACAACTCGCCGCGGCTGCGCGGGTCGAGGCCGGTGGTGGGCTCGTCGAGAAACAACACGGGCGGGTTGGCGAGCAGGGCGCCGGCAAGGTCGATGCGACGACGCATTCCCCCCGAGAACGTCTTCAGCGGACGATTGGCCGACTCGGTCAGGCGGAACTGTTCGATCAGTTCGTCGGCCCGCCGACGTGCCTCGCGGCGCCGCATGCCGTAGAGGCAGCCGATCATCTCCAAATTTTCCGTCGCGGTGAGGTGTTCATCGACGGCGGCGTACTGGCCCGACAGGCCGATGAGGGAGCGAACGCGTTGGGGTTCGCTGACCACGTCGACCCCGGCAACCCGCGCCCAGCCACCGTCGGGCTTGATGAGAGTGGTCAGCACCGAGACTGCGGTTGTTTTTCCCGCGCCGTTGGGGCCGAGGAGACCGAGAACCGTCCCGGTCGGAACCGCCAAGTCGAGACCGTCGAGCGCGGTCACCTCGCCGTAGCGCTTGACGATGGCGCTGGCCTCGACCGCCAGGCCTGATGTACCGGTCTCAATGGGGGCTTGAGTCACGGCGCGAGCGTACCTAGGCCCGGCAGCAGCGTCCTTGATGCCCTTGGGGGTTGCGCTCCTGACGAGTCAGTGAAAGGGATGGTTACTAAAGTTTCTTTGGTACGCCCCACTATCGGAGTTTCATGCCGCACCATGCTCGCCCCACAGGAATCCGCGCCGGAATTGTCGCCTCGGCCACGTTGCTCGCACTCGGGCTTGGCCTAGGTGCATGTGGCGGCGGCAACAACGGGGGGAATCAAGACGAAGTTCCGGCAACTACTCCACGTGTGAAGAACATGCCGCTCAACAGTTGTGTCTCGGTGATGTCGGGCGAACGTCCCGCGCCCGGGGTCACCGTTCCCCGATGCGTACCGACCACATTGGCCGGCAACCCGAACAAGCCCAAGAAGGGCTGACTTCGGTGACCGGTCACCCCGGCGGGGTCGACTGGTCGACGCGCGTTTCCATCTTCGTTCCGTTCGTCGGCCTCGCCTTTTTGGCACTGACGTGGGGCTCGGACCCCTCAACGGCACTTGCATTGATTCTCGTTGTCGTCCACGTTGCGCTAGTGCTTGTTTCAGTCGGCCACGCCGAGGCCATCGCACACCGTGTGGGGGAGCCGTTCGGAACGCTGGTCCTCGCGCTGGCGGTAACAGTCATCGAGGTATCGCTTGTCGTCACGTTGATGGCCACAGAAGGTCCGAAGGCCGCAGCGCTTGCGCGTGACACCGTCTTTGCGGCGATCATGATCGTTTGCAACGGCGTTGTTGGCGCTTCGATTCTGTTGGGTGCCCGAAAGTCGAGAGTGGTGCGGTTCAGCGAGCAGGGGGCGAATGCTCTTCTCGGAACCGTCGTCACAGTTGCGACGTTGAGTCTGGTCTTGCCGACTTTCACGTCAAGTAGTGATGGTCCGACCTTTACGGCACCGCAGTTCGCGTTCTCGGCAATTGCAGCCGCAGCGGTTTATGGGGTTTTCGTTTTCGTGCAGACGGTCACACATCGTTGGATGTTCCTGTCTCCCGAGGCGCTTGCCGACGAATCCGATGACGAGTTCGCGCACATTGCTCCGCACGCCCCGCGTGCCGGCAAGGCCGAAGGTCTCGTCGTTCGGACCTTGTTGCTGTTCGTCGGCCTAGCCGGCGTTGTGGGCTTGGCGAAGACGCTCGCACCACGTATCGAAGATGCGGTGGTGTGGGCGGGTGCACCCCAGACATTTGTCGGCGTGGTGATTGCCGTGATGATTCTTCTACCCGAGTCGATCTCGGCATTTCGCGCAGCCGGCCGCGGAGAAATGCAGACAAGTCTCAACTTGTCACTGGGCTCTGCACTCGCGAGTATCGGCCTCACGATTCCGGCCATTGCGGTTGCCTCGATTTGGTTGGAAGGTCCGGTGATTCTTGGCCTCGGTGCGAAAGAGATCGCGCTCCTTGCTCTCACCGCCGTTGTCGGTTCGTTGACGTTCGGTTCGGGTCGGGCAACCGTCCTGCAGGGCGCACAACACCTCGCGATTTTCGCCGCATTCATTTTCCTGTCACTCGTTCCCTGACGCCGGGACAAAGAAACTTTGCCTTTTGCAAGCCCCCAACCGATTTTGTGGACGATCCGTACGTTGTTCGAGACGAAGAGGCTCGTCCCGGCGCCCGTCATCCGCAATGCGGGGATCAACCTCGCTGGGGTGGCTGTTCCCGTCGCAACGTCCCTCTTCGTGGCGCGTTGCCGCACCCACTGCAGCTGGCGCAGCCCTACTTCCAACCCGAGAACTTGGAGGCCGGCAGGGTAATCGCGGGCTCGGTGACGACTAACGTCTGCTTTGTAGCGAAGTTGATCCGGGGGGATCGACCGAGGGGGACATTGTCATGGCAAGTAATGACGTCGACGTCGTAGTTGTCGGAGCTGGCTTCGCCGGCATGTACCTGCTGCACGAACTGCGAGAGAACGGTTTTTCGTACCGTGTCCTCGAGGCCGGCGACGACGTGGGTGGAACCTGGTACTGGAATCGCTATCCCGGCGCTCGCTGCGACATCGGCACCACCGACTACACCTACACGTGGGACCCCGAACTGCACGACGAGTGGAAGTGGTCGGAGAAGCACGCCGCCCAGCCCGAGATTCTGCGTTACGCACAATTCGTCGCCAAGAAACACGACCTGTATTCCGGTATCGACTTCAAGGTGAGGGTTGACAAAGCGGTGTGGGACGACGACGCGAAGAAGTGGACCATTCACACCTCGACCGGTGAAACCATCACGTGCCGTCACTACGTGATGGCCACGGGTTGTCTCTCGGTGCCGAAGGAACCCGACATTCCGGGAACCGACCGCTTCACGGGTGATGTCTACGTCACCGGTAGGTGGCCACACGAAGGAGTCGACTTCACCGGCAAGCGTGTTGCGGTGATCGGCACGGGCTCGTCGGCCATCCAGTCGATTCCGATCATCGCCGAACAGGCGAAGGAACTCGTGATTTTCCAGCGCACACCGAACTTCTCGATGCCCGCTTTCAATGGCCCACCCCCGCAGGATCGTGTCGACAGGCTGAAGGCTGATCGCAAGACCTACGAAGCCGAAGCGCGCATGTCGCAGACCGGTGTGCCGATGCCGATGGCAACGGTCTCGGCGCTTGCCGTGTCGCGCGAAGAAGCCTTCGAGATGTTGGAGAAGTCGTGGCAGCGCGGCGAGTTGCTGACAATCGGCGGAACATTCACCGATGTCGGCATCAACCGTGCGGCAAACGAGGTCGTCTGTGAGTTCATGCGATCGAAGATCCGCGAGGTCGTGAAGGACCCCGAGGTGGCCGAGACGCTGAGCCCGCGCGACTTCGCCTATTCGACGAAGCGTCCGTGCATGGACACCAACTACTTCCAGACGTTCAATCTGCCGCACGTGCGCCTGGTCGATATTCGAAAGAACCACATCAAGTCGATCACCGAAACGGGCATCGACTTCGGCGACGAATCCAAGGAATTCGACGTCATTGTCTATGCAACGGGATTCGATGCGATGACGGGCGCGCTCGTCAACGTCGACATCACGGGCAAGAACGGCTTGACCCTGAAGAAAAAGTGGGAGAACGGTCCGCTCACTTACCTCGGTCTGACAACCGTTGGCTTCCCGAATTTCTACATGATCACGGGCCCGGGTAGCCCGTCGGTTCTGTCGAACATGATGGTGTCGATCGAACAACATGTCGAATGGATTCGCGACGCGCTCATCGACCTGCGAATGAACGGTTTCGACACCATCGAGCCAACGCCCGCAGCGGAAGAAGACTGGCGGGTGCACTGCACCGACTGCGCCGACATCACGCTGTTCCAGGACACCAACTCGTGGT
>CAZVPL010000095.1:0-5786 GCA_964629075.1 uncultured Bifidobacterium sp.
CCTTCACCATCGGCGCGAGAACGGTCTTCATCAGCGTTTGGCCGGTCTTGAAGTCTTTGCCGGAAATGGGGATGTTCCGCTCGGTCGCAAACTGGCGCAGACACGGCATGTCGACCGCAAGGTTGGGTGAACCGTTGGCGAACGGAACGCCCTCGAGCAATGCGGCGTACGCATAGAGCATCGACGGCGCAATGCGCTCGTCGTTTGCGTCGATGGCCTTTTCGAATGCCTCGATGGTGGCGTGGACTTCACACGGCTCGATGTAGACCTCGGTGCTTGCACACCAAATCATGACGAGGCGGCTGACACCCTTTTGGTCGCGGAAGCGGTTGATGTCTTCGCGGATTGCGTTCAGCATCGCGCGCTTGCCGATGTCACCCATCGTGTGTTCGCCCGTCAGGTTGCGTGCGTACTTCCGCTCGAAGGCGGCCTTCATCGGACGGATGTCACGCAACACCTCGGAGATGGCCTCGATGTGCTTGCCCTGTTCCAACACGCCGGCACGAGACGCGGCGACATACGCATCGTCGGGGAATACGTCCCATGCACCCCACACAATGTCGTCGAGTTTGGCGAGTGGGACGAAGTCCTTGATGAGGGGGGATCGGCCGTCGGTTCGCTTGCCGAGACGGATGGTGCCCATCTGTGTCATCGAGCCGATTGGCAGACCCTGTCCGCGCTTGGCGAGTTCGACACCGGCAATGAGAGTGGTGGTGACGGCACCGAGGCCGATGACGAGAACGCCCAATTTGCCCTCTGCAGGGGCGATGGAAGCGGGCGAGGGGGTAGTGGTCGACATGTGAGAGGCCTCCTGGGGCTCAGGGTAGACAGGCTAGGGGAACTGGTCGGGACCGCATGGTTCCCGCCCCGTATCGTGTGTCCGATGCCGCAAGCCGCCGAACCGCTGATTCTCGACGGCATTGCCCTGCGCGACCTCATGGTCACGCGAATCGCCGCTCGAATGGCGGCTGCGGGGAACCCGAAAATCTGTCTGGCCACCGTCCTTGTCGGCGACGATGGTCCGAGCCACACCTACGTTCGCAACAAGCACAAGTTTGCCGCAGCGGCGGGCCTGCAGAGTCGGAACGAGGTTCTTTCGGCAACGGCCACGCAACCCGAAGTCGAGGACCTTGTGCGCCAACTCGCCACCGACCCGACCGTGCACGGGATCCTGGTGCAGCAACCCTTGCCCGCGCACCTCGACAACGATGCGGTGCTTCGCCTGTTGCCGGCCGAAAAAGACGTCGATGGGCTCACGACCGGTTCGCTCGGTCGCCTCGTGCGCGGCGAACCCGGTCTCGTTCCGTGCACACCTCTCGGCGTGTTGCGCCTTCTCGAGCATTACAAGATCCCGACATCCGGACGCCACGCGGTGATTGTCGGTCGGTCAACTCTTGTCGGGACCCCCCTTGCGATTCTCTTGTCGCGAAAGGGAGTCGACGCCACCGCCACCATCGCACACAGCCGCACGGCCAACTTGGCGGAACTTTGTCGTTCTGCTGACATCGTCGTGGGGGCGAGCGGTCAGGCGAAGATGATCGGCGCCCAGCACTGCAAACCCGGCGCGACGCTGATTGATGTCGGCATCTCGCGAACCGAGTCGGGCATCGTGGGTGACGTCGACTTCGTCGCGGTGCAGGGGATCGCGGGCGCGGTCACACCCATGCCGGGTGGAACGGGTCCGATGACGATCGCATGTCTGCTCGAGAACACCCTGACGGCGGCCTCGTTGCAGGGAATTGCAATCTGAGTCCCGATCAGCTGGCGAGCAAGGATTGAATCAAACCGCTCAAATGTCCGCGGGTTGCGGCACGTGAGAGACCGTGTTGCGCGGTGAATTGGTCCCACGTCTCGAACGACAAACAGACGTCAATTCGCAGTACCAGCCGCTCATCCCCTGCGATCTCTGCAGGAAAGGTCGCGGCAATTTGGTCTCGCTGTGCCCGGTGCAACCGCGTCAGATTCGATCGAACGAACGACGAGGTTCGGGTTGATCGGTGTTGATTCGCCGCGCGACGAACAGGCGCGATGATTGCGTACATCTCGTCGCGCGCGATGACCAGCCGGTCGATTCGTTCGCCGAGCGGAACCGCGGGGTCGATGGCTTCGAGGAAGGGTCGGATGGCCAGTTCCTGCCGGGTGGCAACTTCGGCGTGCACCGCATCGATGTCATCGAAGTGCTGAAAAACCGAACGAGTGGAAACCCCCGCACGCTCGGCGATTGCCCGCGCACTGGTATCGTCGCGGCCCTCGCGGAGTATCGAATACAACGCATCGGCAATTGCCGTACGTGTGCGAACACCACGTGCGGCACGTCCGTCGATTCGACCGGACTCGTTCAGCTCAGGCGCGGCGGGCGATGAATGCATTGACGACGTCGGCAAGTTCTTCGCCCTTGTCTTCCTGAATGAAGTGGCCGGCACCGGTGATTGTGGTGTGTGGTTGACCGGCGGTTCCCGGAATGAGCTTCTGGAAGTACCGATCGGAACCCGCAGTGATCGGATCACTGTCGCCGAAGGCGGTGAGGAACGGCTTTTTCCACTCGGTCAACACCTTCCATGCGGCGCGGTTCGGTTCTGCAGACGGGTCGTCGGGCGATGCAGGAACGAGCGTTGGGAAGATTCGTGCGCCGGCTTTGTAGGAGTCGTCGGGGTACGGGGCGTCGTACGCGGCGACGTTGTGCGCGCCGATCGGTCGCGATGCGCACCCGCCTTGCACGATGTTGCCGACGTTGAAGTCGGGCGTGGTCTGGCTGTATTCACGCCACGCGCGGAAGGCCGCACCGGGATCACGATCACCCGTGGGAAGAAACGTATTCGCGGTGACGACTCGCGCGAAGCGATCCGGGAATGCGGCAACCAGACGTAGACCGATGAGACCACCCCAGTCTTGGCACACGAGAGTGAGGTTGTTCAGATTGTTCGCGACGAGCCACTCTGACATCCACTTGACGTGGCGTTCGTAGGTGTAGTCGGTCATCGCAGTCGGTTTGTCACTGCGTCCGAATCCGACGAGGTCGGGAACAATGACGCGATGGCCGGCCTGCACGAAGACGGGAATCATCTTGCGATAGAGGTACGCCCATGACGGCTCACCGTGCATGCACAAGACAACTTCTTGGGCATCGCGCGGACCCTCGTCGACGTGATGAATCCGCAAGGTCCCGCCATCCCCGGAGGGAACCTCGGTGTAAACGGGGGCAAAAGGCCATTCGGTGAGGCCAGCGAAGCGAGAATCAGGTGTGCGCAAGACGTCCATGTTTTTGCACGGTAAGTGCAAAAACATGCCAGGTCAAGACCCGGTTGCGCTGAGACCGAACCCGTGCCAGACTGTGGCTCGTGACAAACCCACTCGCGCTTCGCCCTGAAATCCAGGTGGTAGTAGTTCAGTAGGCGCGCGTCCCATATCACGTCGCCTGGGCTCCCTGCGGGGGGCCTTTTTTGTTGCCCGAATCACCCCGAAATCTTCAGTTTTTTTGCCGAAATCAACCGAAATCCATCCTGAGCCAATTGACTTAACCGAATTCCGAGGAGGAACCCATGAAAATCACCGGTGCCGAGGCCCTCATCAAGGCCCTCGAAATGGAGAAAGTCGACGTCATGTTCGGCTATCCGGGCGGCTGCATCCTGCCCGCCTACGACCCGCTGATTCAGTCGCCGATCCGACACATCCTCGTGCGTCACGAACAGGGCGCCGGTCACATGGCCGAGGGGTACGCCCACGTCACCGGCCGACCAGGTGTTGCGATGGTCACCAGTGGTCCCGCGGCGACGAACCTCGTCACGCCACTGTGTGACGCCTACATGGACTCGATTCCGATGGTCGCCATCACGGGTCAGGTGCCGACCACGGCCATCGGCACCGATGCGTTCCAGGAATGCGACACGGTCGGCATCACGCGCAGCATCACGAAGCACAACGACCTCGTCATGTCGCCCGATGAAATTCCGCTCGCCATTCGACAGGCGTTTCACATCGCAACCACCGGTCGCCCCGGCCCCGTGCTTCTCGACCTGCCGAAAGACGTGTTGCAGAACACGATGACGTGGCACTGGCCGACCGACGAAGAAGTTGCGGCCAGCCTTCCCGGCTACAAGCCGAACACCAAGGGCCACCCGCGCATGATCAAAGAAGCGGCGAAGATGATGCTTGCCGCCGAACGCCCCGTCTTGTACCTGGGTGGTGGCGTTCTGAAGGCACGGGCTGCCGACTACGTGAAGCAGATCGCCGAGCTGTTGAACATCCCCGTCGTCACGACGTTGATGGCGCGCGGCGCGTTCCCCGACAGCCACCCTCTCAATCTCGGCATGCCGGGAATGCACGGCACCGCAGCGGCAGTCACCGCGCTGCAGAAGAGTGACTTGCTGATCGCACTTGGTGCGCGATTCGACGACCGTGTCACCGGCAAGGTCGCGACCTTTGCGCCCGAGGCGAAGATCATCCACGTCGACATCGACCCGGCTGAACAGGGCAAGGTGCGCAAGCCCGATGTTCCGATCGTCGGCGACTGTCGCCAGGTGACGAAGGAACTCGTGAAGGCGCTGCGTGAACTTCTTGATGGTGGTGAAAAGCAAGCCGACGTCGGGCCGTGGCGCAGCCGTGTGTCGGGCTGGCGCGAACAGTTCCCGCTCACGTACGACCAGTCCGAGCCCGGCGAAGCATTGAAGCCGCAGTACTGCCTTGAAATGCTGCGCGACAACGCTCCCGAAGACACGATCCTTGTGTCGGGTGTCGGCCAGCACCAGATGTGGTCCAGCCAGTACTGGCGATTCGAAAAGCCCTACACCTGGGTCAACTCTGGTGGTCTCGGCACGATGGGCTTCTCCGTTCCCGCTGCCATTGGCGCCAAAGTTGGCTGCCCCGACAAGACGGTCTGGGCGATCGACGGCGATGGTTGCTTCCAGATGACGGCACAGGAACTCATCACCTCGACACTCAGCAACATCCCCATCAAGGTCGGCATCCTCAACAACTCGTATCTCGGCATGGTTCGCCAGTGGCAGGAGATGTTCTACGGCGAGCGCTACAGCGAGGTCGACCTCGGAGGCGGCGTGCCCGACTTCGTGAAGTGGGCCGAAGCAATGGGCTGCGTCGGCATCCGTGTCGAGTCGCCCGAAGAAGTCGAGCCCGCCATTGAGAAGGCAAACGCGATCAACGACCGCTCGGTCGTTGTCGATTTCCGTGTGGCCGAAGGTGAAAAGGTGTTTCCGATGGTGCCGGCCGGCGCCAGCAACGACGACATCCTTCTGCCCCCGTCGCAGACACCCAAGAGGGAGTTCCTCCGATGAGCAAGCCCCGCCACCACATTCTCTCGGTCCTCGTCCAGAACAAGTCAGGCGTGCTTGCGCGCGTCGCCGGTCTGTTTGCGCGCCGTGGATACAACATCTTCTCGCTGGCCGTCGCGCCAACGGAAGACCCCGAGCTCAGCCGCATCACCATCGTCGTCGACGTCGAAGACACGCCGCTCGAACAAATCGTGAAGCAGCTCTTCAAACTCATCGAAGTTGTCCGGATCTCGGAACTCGACCCGGCGCGTTCGGTCGAGCGCGAGCTCCTCATCGCAACGGTTCGCGCCGGTGCCGAGGTGCGTGGACAACTCGTCGAACTCGCCAACATCTTCGATGCGAAGGTCGTTGCAGTGGGTGTCGACGCACTCACATTGTCTCTCGAAGGTTCGCCCGACAAATTGGACGACTTCGAAGAACTCCTGCGTGGATACGGCATCGTTGAGCTTCAACGCACCGGCCGTATCGCGCTTCCCAAACTCGATCGCGAAGCACGCGTGC
>CAZVPL010000096.1:0-5107 GCA_964629075.1 uncultured Bifidobacterium sp.
TGGCGACCTGGATGAGCTTGACTCCTCCGGCAATGAGAATCGCAAGCCCGCAGACAAGGGCAGTGAGTATGAGTTTCCGTGTGCTCATCGGGACAATCAGCCTACGAACCACATACCCTTTTCCGTATGCGCATCGCCATCACCGGAGCGTCGGGTCTCATCGGCACGGCGCTCACCTCCCACCTGCGCGGCAACGGCCATGAAACCGTGTCGTTCGTTCGCCGCCCTGCGGCCTCGCCCGCGGAAATTTCGTGGGACCCCGCCAACGGCAAATTGAATTCCCGCGACCTCGACGGCATCGACGCCGTGATCCACCTCGCGGGTGCGGGCATCGGCGACAAGCGCTGGAGCGAGTCGTACAAGCGCGAAATTCTCGAGAGTCGCACACGGAGCACCGAATTGCTCGCCCAACGCATGACCGAAGCCGAGCAGCGACCGTCCATCTTTCTGTCGGGTTCGGCGATCGGTATCTACGGCGCGCGGGGCGACGAACAACTCGACGAGAAGGGGTCGCACGGCACCGGCTTTCTTGCCGATGTGTGTGAACGCTGGGAACGCGCCACGGGACCCGCACAGTCAGCGGGCATTCGCACGGTTCACCTGCGCACGGGCATCGTGTTGTCGACCGAGGGCGGAGCGCTGAAGAAGCAACTGCCGCTCTTCAAGTTCGGTCTCGGCGGTCGCTTCGGCAACGGACGTCAGTGGCAGAGCTGGATCTCCATCACCGACGAGGTGCGCGCGATCTCCCACCTGCTGAAAAGCAACCTGAGCGGTGCCGTCAACCTCACCGCACCGAGTCCCGTCACCAACGCCGAGTTCACCAAGGTGCTCGCTTCGGTCCTGAAGCGTCCGGCTGTCCTGCCCATTCCCGGTTTTGGCCCGAAGGCACTTCTCGGTTCCGAGCTCGCCGACGCTCTTCTCTTCACGGGTCAACGCGTCATCCCGACGGCTCTCTTGAACGACGGTTACGTCTTCACGCACTCCACGCTCGAAGCGGCTTTGCGCGACCTTCTCAACAAGTAAATGTCGAACGCCGCACGACAGGCCGAGTCCTACGACGTCGTAATCGTTGGCGCCGGTCTCGCCGGGATTTCGTGCGCACGCCACTTGCAACGAGCAGGGCGCAGCGTCGCAGTCCTCGAGGCGAGCGACGGAGTCGGCGGACGTGTTCGCACCGACATCGTCGATGGTTTTCGGCTCGACCGTGGATTCCAGGTTCTGCTCACCGCCTATCCCGAACTGCGTACCGAAGTCGACATGGTGAAGTTGGGGGTGCGCACTTTCGCCCCGGGGGCGCTGGTCCGCGGTCAAGCCAAGAACCACATCGTCACCGATCCGTTCCGCGATCCCGGACACCTCGCATCAACCGCACTCGCCCCCATCGGCAACGTGTTCGACAAGGCACGAATCGCGCTCTTCCGCCTGCGCATGCAACGCACCCCTGCACGCACCTTGCTGCGTGGCGAGGACATGGCAACCGCCGACGCGCTCGAAGCAGCCGGCTTCTCCCGGCGCATCGTCGACAGTTTCTTCAAGCCCCTCGTCGGCGGAATTCAACTCGACCCGCAACTGGCGACGTCGCGTCGCATGTTCGACGTCATCTTTCAATCGCTCTCGAACGGCGACACGGGCGTGCCGGCCCTGGGCATGGGTGCACTGTCCGAACAACTCGCCGCGCACCTCCACCCGTCGGTGATTCGACTCAATTCCCCAGTCGCCACCGTCGACACGAACGGCGTCACCGCAACCGACGGGTCACGCATCAACGCGCGGGCCGTTGTCGTTGCCACCGAAGGACCAGCCGCCGCACGCCTGACCGGAATTCCTGCACCGGGTTCGCGTCCGGTCAGCTGCTTCTACTTCGCGGCACCGAAGGCTCCGACACCGCACAAACTGATCGCCCTCGACGGCTACTCGGGCGGTCCGGTTCTCAACCTTGCCGTCATGAGCAACGTCGCGCCTGAATACGCACCCAAGGGGCAACACCTCATCGCGGCCGCATGCCCCGGCGCGACCGAAGAAACACACCCGGGTCTGCACGACACCGTTGTTGCGCAGCTGCGTTGGTGGTGGGGGCAGGACGTCACCAACTGGCGCCACCTGCGCACCTACAACATCGCCCACGGCCAACCCGACCAGACTCCACCTTTCTCACCAAAGAAGCCGGTGGCGCTTGGTGACGGTCTTTTCGTCTCCGGTGACCATCGCGATACGGGTTCGATTCAGGGTGCGATGTACTCGGGTAGACGCTGCGCCGCTGCTGTGCTCGAATATCTCGCATGACCAACTCGCCGTTCCTCGAAAGCACCATCGACCGTCGCAACGAGGTGATCCGGGTATCGCTCGTGGTGCCCGCTGCCGCGAAGGACATCTTCGACCTCCTCGCCAGCCCGGCTGGTCACGCCGTCATCGACGGCTCGGGAACGGTGCGCTCGCCGCAGTCGGCCGCTCCCGACCGCCTATCCCTCGGCGCGAAATTCGGCATGGACATGAAGATGGGCGTGCCCTACAAAATCACGAACGAGGTCGTCGAGTTCGAAGAGAACGCACGCATCGCATGGCGCCACTTCGGCGGCCACATCTGGCGGTACATCCTGGAGCCACAGGCCGACGGTGGCACGAAGGTGACCGAAGAGTTCGACTGGAAAAAGAACAAGTCGAAGTTGATGCTGAAGGTGATCAACGCCTACGGCAAGAACCACAAGTCGATGGAGCAAACTCTCCTTCGCATGCGTGACCATTTCGCATAGCCTGACGGCGTGCCCATCTCGCTTCCCCGTGGCTTTCGTTCCCACGTCGCCAACATCGGCGTGAAGGACACGACCGACGACTTCACCCTCGTCGTCGCCGACTCACGTTGCGCCGCGGCCGGAGTATTCACGCAGAGCCGATTCGTCGGGCCCAGCGTCACCGTCAGCCGGCAACACCTCGCCGACAACTCGGCACGCGCCATGGTCGTCATCTCGAAGAATGCCAACGTCGCCAACGGTCCACAAGGCCTCTCCGATGCGAACGAAGTCGTCGACGGAGTCGCCAAAGCGATCGGGTGCAACGCCACCGATGTCCTCATCGCCTCGACCGGCGTCATCGGCAGGCCGTATCCGATGGACCGCATCCGTGCGGGCCTTGCCAACATTCCAACGAGCATCACGGGCACCGATGCTGAAGCGGTTGCGCGCGGCATCATGACAACCGACACGGTTCACAAGATCGCCGAAGCATCGATCGCGGGCGGCACCGCGCGCGTTGTCGGCGTTGCGAAGGGTGTCGGCATGATCGAACCGAACATGGCCACCCTGATCACCATGATGTTCACCGACGCCCGCATCGAACCCGCACAGCTCGACGCGATATTCCGCCGCGTCATCGACCGCACCTTCAACTGCGTGTCGGTCGACACCGACACATCCACCAGTGACACCGCCGTCATCCTCGCCAGCGGTGCAGCCGGCAGTGTCGACGCGCAGGCGTTCGAAGCAGCTCTGCACGAAGTCGCACTCTCGCTCACCAAACAGGTCGCACGCGACGGCGAAGGCGCCGAGACCCTCATCGAAGTCACGGTCGACAAGGCACGCGATGCCGAACAGGCCAAACGCGTCGCCAAGTCGATCGTCAACTCACCCCTCGTCAAAACCGCGGTCCACGGCGCCGACCCGAACTGGGGCCGCGTCGCCATGGCTGTCGGCAAGTGCAACGACACCGACATCGACCAGGAACAGGTCGTCATTCGCTTCGGAACCCAAGAGGTCTATCCACGCCAAGTCGATGCAGCCGGCCTTGCCCGCCTCTCCGACTACATGCGTGGCGACGACGTCACTATTCACGTGTCGTTGAACAACGGCACCGCCTCGGCCACCGTGTGGGGATGCGATCTCACCGACGGTTACGTCCGCATCAACGCCGACTACACGACCTGACGGTTGCTCAGGCGGGAAAGGCGTCGTCGCCTTCGGGGATCTTGCCGATCTGGCAGATGCAGAACTCGTTACCTTCGGGATCGGCAAGAACCATCCACTGAGTGGAATGCTCTTGAATCGGTCGGCGGTCGTTCAACAACACTGCACCGAGCCCTTCGAGCCGTCGCGCCTCGGCGCGGATGTCAACGGCCTCGAGGTCGAAGTGCACACGATTCTTGATCGTCTTTTCCTCGGCAACCTCCTGGATGATCAACATCGGTCCGCCCGCAGGATCCTTCAGTGCCCGGTACGCGCCGGCTGCGCCAAGAAGTTCGAAGCCCAGCGCTGCCGCCCAGAACTCGGCAAGGGAATCGGCGTGGTTGCAGTCGATGACGATTTCGCGAATGCTCGGCATGGACCGAACATACCTCATCGCCTCGCGCCACCCGCCGCGACAGCCACATCCTCAATGATGCAGTACTGCTTCAAGCAGATACGAGGTAGGCGCGGAGAGGTTCGACGTAGGTCGTAATCGACTTGTATGCGCGAACCTCGGCGGGCGTCTCGTCGAGAACTTGGATGAAAGCTTCAACTTGATCGCGTGGTCGACCACCGAACCGCTCCATTGACTCCATGTAGGTGCGGATGGTGAACACCACGACCTCGCCCAGTCGGCGCAGCGTTTGTCGCTCGACACGAAGAAGTAGTTGTGCCGGGTCCACGTCGGGAATCGGGGGTGGCGTGCGCGGCTCGAAGTAGTCACCGGTGTCAGAGATGCTCCAGTTGGAACGCTCAACGATGCGCCCATCGGCGAGACGGTCGATGAGCGAGTCGACACCGGCGCCGACCTGTGAGGCATACGTGGGAACGGGCTCGTGAATGTCGAGAACCGGTAGCCCGATCTTTTCCTGCAGAACCCATCGGTTCGGAAAGCACAGTTCCCCACCGACAAGAACCCAGCGGTTGTTCACCTTGCCGAGCACGCAAATGTCATCCGGCGTGTCGGCCGGCAGCGCATCGAACACATCGGCGACGACCGAGCCCCAACCATCCATGCAGGCGAAGACTTCGGACGGGTGTGCCGAGCGGATCATTGTCCGCTCACGCAACATCGCCGCATCGGCCGGCAACCAATGTTCCTCTGTGATCGGCTTGGCGCCGACAACGAAACGTCCCCCGGTTGGTCTCGGCAGGAGATCCTCGCGGGGGAC
>CAZVPL010000096.1:5117-5628 GCA_964629075.1 uncultured Bifidobacterium sp.
ACGTTCGACACTGTGTTCGTTTTGTCCGTCGTTGTGACGTCAGTGCGTCACTTTGGTGGCATGCGAATGCCGCCGTCGACGCGAATGGTCTCGGCGTTCATGTAGCTGTTGGTGACGCACTCGACCACCATCGATGCGAGTTCCTCGGGTCCACCGAGACGCTGCGGGAAGAGCACGCCCTTCTGCAGGTTTGCCTTGAACGCTTCGCTGTTCTCACCGTCGCCGTAGATCGGCGTGTCGATGAGGCCGGGAGCGACGGTGTTGACGCGCACGCCGATTGCGGCGAGGTCGCGTGCGACGGGGAGAGTCATGCCGACAACGCCGCCCTTCGAGGCGGAGTACGAGGCCTGGCCGATCTGGCCGTCGAATGCGGCGACCGATGCGATGTTGACGATTGCGCCGCGCTCGCCGTGGGCGAGGGGCTCGGTCGTGCTCATTGCGGTTGCGGCGAGACGAATGCAGTCGAACGAACCGATGAGGTTGATCGCGATGACCTTCTTGAAGGCGTCGA
>CAZVPL010000097.1:0-5596 GCA_964629075.1 uncultured Bifidobacterium sp.
GCCTTTTATGGTGCGTCGGCCGGCCTGTCCGTGGCCCTCATAGAAAAGGACACCATCGGTGGCACCTGCCTGAACCGTGGATGCATCCCCGCCAAGGCGTTTCTCGAAACAGCGGCAGTTGCACGGCACGTCGCGCACTCGGCCGACTTCGGCGTGAACTCGACGGCGAACGGTGTCGACTTCTCCGTCACCCAGGCACGCAAGCAGAAGATCGTCGACGGACTGGTGAAGGGCCTCACCGGTCTCACCAAGTCGAAGAAGGTCACCTATCTCCTCGGCACCGGCTCGCTCGGTGCGGGGAAAACCGTCACGGTCACCGCGGCCGACGGCAGCACACAACAAGTGCAGGGCAAGAACGTCATCCTCGCCGCGGGCTCGGTGCCACGCACCATTCCCGGTTTCGAAGTCGGCGGGCCGATCATGACCTCCGACGAGGTGCTGATGCTCGACAAGTTGCCGCAGCGCGTTGCCGTCATCGGTGGGGGCGCCATCGGATGCGAATTCGCGTCGACCTTTGCCGACCTCGGGTCGCAGGTGACCATCCTCGAGGGTCTGCCGAAGATTCTCCCGGGCCTCGACATCGATCTCGCCAACGTGGTCGTGAAGAGCTTCAAGAAGAAGAACATCGACATCAAGACCGGTGTGTCGGTGAAGGGTCACACCCCGAACGGCAGCGGTGGCACCGTCGTCTCGTTCGGCGAGGGCGAAAGTCTCGAGGTCGATGCGGTCGTCGTGTCGGTCGGACGTCGCCCGTTCGCCGATCTTCTCGGCCTGCAGGGAACCGCCGTCAAGGTGACCGAGCGTGGGTTCATCGAAGTCAACGAGTACTGCGAAACCGCCGAGGCCGGCGTGTACGCGATCGGCGACATCATCAACACCCCACAACTTGCCCACGTTGGTTACGCCGAGGCAATCGTCGCGGTGAAGCGCGTGCTCGGCGAACCCGTTGCTCCGGTTGCCTACGACCGTGTGCCGTGGGCCATCTACTGCCACCCGGAAGTGGCGTGGGCCGGTCACAGCGAGGAAAGCGCGAAGGCCGCTGGATTCGACGTCGTCGTTGGCAAGCACCAGTTCCGTGCGAACAGCCGCGCGATGATCGTCGGCGAGACCGACGGTTTGGTGAAGATCATCGCCAAGAAGAATGCCGATGGCACCGCAGGACAGGTGCTTGGCGTTCAGATGGTCGGCCCGTGGGTGACCGAGCAACTCTCGGGCGGCTACCTCGCCGTCAACTGGGAAGCCACGGTTGCCGAGGTTGCCGAGTTCATTCAGCCGCACCCCAGCCTGTCGGAACTCTTCGGCGAAACGATGCTGTCGATGACCGGCCGTTCGATCAACGCCTGACACGAAAGAGAAACAGGGCAAAGACATGGCAAACGTAACGCTCCCTCAACTCGGTGAAACCGTCACCGAGGGAACCATCACGAAGTGGTTCAAGAAGGTCGGCGACACCGTCGCGGCCGACGAGCCACTCTTCGAGGTGTCCACCGACAAGGTCGACACCGAGGTCCCGTCACCCGTTGCAGGTGTGCTCACCGAGATTCGCGCCAACGAAGGTGACACCGTTCCCGTCGGCGCCGTCATCGGTGTGGTGGGCGATGCCGGCGCCGCACCCGCCCCGGCACCCGCTGCTCCTCCGGCTCCTGCACCCGAGCCCGCCCCGGCCCCGGCACCTGTTGCCGCAGCACCCGCTCCGGCGCCGGCTCCCGCACCTGCACCTGCACCCGCACCCGCACCTGCGGCAAAGGTTCCCGCGCCCGCACCGAGCGTTGGTGGTGCACCGTTGCTTTCGCCGGTTGTGCGTCGACTCATCGCAGAGAACAACCTCGATGCCGCGTCGATCAAGGGCACGGGTCCCGGCGGTCGCATCACTCGCGAAGATGTTCTTGCCGTCATCGATGCGCAGGGCGGCAAGGCAGCCGCCCCCGCTGCGGCTGCACCGGCATCTGCTGCTCCCGCACCCGCGCCCGCACCTGCACCCGCACCGGCGGCGAAGCCCGCACCTGCGAAGAAAGAAGCAGGCACGGTGTCAGAGGACGGCCGCGAAAAGCGCATCAAGCTGTCGAAGATCCGCAAGCTCACCGGTGAGCACATGGTGATGTCGAAGTCGGTCAGCCCGCACACCTTCAGTGTCGTCGAAGTCGACTACGCCAACGTCGACCGTGCCCGCAACAAAGTGAAGGATGAATTCAAGAAGGCCGAAGGCTTCAGCCTCACCTATCTGCCGTTCATCTCACGCGCGGTTGTCGACGCGATCGTCGAGTTTCCGCACATGAATGCGTCGGTCGATGGCAACGAGCTCGTCGTGCACAACTACGTCGATCTCGGCATCGCAGTCGACCTCGACTACCAGGGTCTCTTGGTGCCGGTCGTGCGCGACGCCGAGACCAAGCGCCTGCGTGCTCTCGCCCGTGAGATCAGCGACCTCGGTACGCGCGCCAAGAACCGCAAGCTGACCCCCGACGAAATCCAAGGAGGCACGTTCACACTGTCGAACAACGGTTCGGCTGGTTCGGTGCTCACCATGGCGGTCATCAACCAACCGCAGGTTGCCATCATCTCGACCGACGCCATCGTGCGCAAGCCCGTCGTCGTCAATACGCCCGACGGTGGCGAATCGATCGCCATCCATCCGGTCGGCAACCTCGCAATGAGCTGGGACCACCGCGCGTTCGACGGCGCGTACGCGGCGAACTTCCTCGCGAAGATCAAGTCGATTCTCGAAACCCGCGACTGGATCGCCGAGCTCTAAGCCACACGATGACCGCACCGCTGAACGTCCGCTGGTTGGGACGCGTTCCCTACCGCGAAGCGTTTGCGTTGCAAGACGCGTTCTTCACGCACACCGACCGTCAGTACCTGCTGCTCCTCGAGCATCCGCACGTCTTCACTTACGGCCCGAGCGCCGAGCTCGACAAGAACCTCAAATGTTCACCCGAAGCGGTGGGTGCGGAGCTGGTGAAGGTGAACCGCGGGGGAGACGTCACCTACCACGGCCCGGGGCAATTGGTCGGCTATCCAATTCTCACGCTCGCACCCAAGCACGGCGGCAAAGCGGGCCCCGCCGACACCACGGCATACGTGCACGGCATCGAGCAGGTCATCATCGATTCGCTCACCGAACTCGGCGTCGCCGATGCATCGCGTTTCGACGGTTATCCGGGTGTGTGGCTGGGGGTCGAGGCCGGTCGACCACGCAAGATCTGCGCCATCGGCGTGCGCCTCACGCGCGGCCGCACCATGCACGGCTTCGCACTCAACGTTGAAACCGACCTCACCTACATGCGCGAGCACATCGTCCCCTGTGGCATCGCCGAGCACCCCGTCACTTCGTTGCGTGAAGAGGGGATCACGGCATCGTTGCGTGAGGTCGCCGATGTCGTCGCGCGACACGTCGCTGCTCGATTCTCGAACGGAAACGTCGATCGTCGTGACGTCGCCTGGGTGCACCGCCCCGAAGACCTCTCGCCGTTCTCGCGCGGTGCCGGAGCGGGCGAAAAAGTCCGTCTCACCGGGCGACTCGCACAGGCTGGTGTCACCGGCGGCATTGCAATCGAGGAGCGCAAGCCCGACTGGCTGCGCCCCAAGGTGCACCACGGCCCCGAAGTGTTGGAAACGAAGAAGGTCGTACGCGACCTCGGTCTTGTCACCGTGTGCGAAGAGGCGGGCTGTCCCAACCTCTCGGAGTGCTGGGCCGACCGCACCGCCACGTTCATGGTGCTGGGTGAACGATGCACGCGTGCCTGCGGTTTCTGTCTGGTCGATACGCGCAAGCCGCTCGACCCCGAAACAGACGAGCCGGCACGTGTCGCCGAGGCCGTCGCACGCATGGGTCTCATGCACGCCGTGCTCACCATGGTGGCCCGCGACGACCTGGTCGACGGTGGAATGGCGCACGTCGCCGACTGCGTTCGCGCCATCCGTCGCCGTTCGCCGCTCACCCGCGTCGAAACGTTGATCTCCGATGTGAAGGGAACCGACGCACTCGACCTCCTCATCGCGGCCAAGCCCGACGTGCTGAATCACAACATCGAAACGGTCGCCCGACTGCAGCGTGCCGTTCGGCCGAGCGCCGGTTACGCCCGCAGTTTGTCGGTACTGGCTCGCGGCAAAGCCGCCGACCTCACAACGAAGTCGGGCATCATCGTCGGTATGGGCGAAACCATCGATGAAGTCGAGGCGACGCTCGTCGACCTGGCAAGCGTCGGCGTCGACATCGTGACGATCGGCCAATACTTGCGACCCACCACGAACCACCTGCCGGTGGCGCGTTGGGTCGAGCCCGCCGAGTTCGAGCATCTGAAGTCCTTCGGCGAAGCGCTTGGCATCGGCCACGTCGAATCGAGCCCACTCACACGCTCGAGTTACCACGCCCGTGAGTCGGCCGAGTCGGCGGGTGTCGCCGTTCCGGTGGTGATCTCGTGAACTCGCGTGGTGGGTCGGCGCTTCCGTCGTCGGTGTTCGAAGAGCGCCTCGCTCGCGTACAGCAGGCGATGGCGGTGCGCGACGTCGACGTCGTCATGTTGTCGGTCGGTCACGACCTGCCGTACCTCACCGGCTACCACGCAATGCCGCTCGAGCGTCTCACGATGCTCGTCGTGCCACGTGAGGGAAAGGCGACTCTCGTCATCCCGCGTCTCGAAGAGCCACGAGTCGCGCCGCACCCCACCGTGTTCACGACGGCGCCCTGGAACGAAACCGACGATCCAATCGAACTGACCGCGAAACTCGCCAAGGGGGCCCGGCGCGTCGCCATCGGTGATCAATTGTGGGCACGATTCCTCGTCGAGCTGTTGCCGCACATGGCAGGCGTCGACTGGATTCGTGCCGTCGACGTGGTCGGCCCGTTGCGTCGCGTGAAGACCGCTGCCGAAATCGAAGCCCTGCAGCGCGCCGGAGCGGCTGCCGACCGGGTTGCCGCACAGCTCCATGCCGGTGACATTCCGCTGATCGGTCGAACCGAGGCCCAAGTCTCGGCCGACATCTCGCAACGTCTCCTCGACGAAGGCCACGACGTCGTCAACTTCGCCATCGTCGCTGCGGGCGAGAATGCGGCGAGCCCGCACCACCATCCGGGCAGCCGTGTCATCCGTGCCGGAGAAATCGTTCTCTGCGACTTCGGTGGGACGATGGCCGATTACTGCAGCGACATCACGCGCTGCGTCTTCCTGGGCCAGCCGAGCCCCGACGTGCGCGACGCGTACGCGGTGCTGAAAGAAGCACAGGCCGCATCGGTGGCATCGGCCGTCGTCGGCGCCACGTGTGAATCGGTCGACGCCGCAGCACGCGACATCATCGCCGCAGCCGGTTACGGCGAGTATTTCGTACATCGCACGGGCCACGGCATCGGCATGGAAGCCCACGAAGACCCTTACATCGTCTCGGGCAACACCGAACGGCTTGAGGCAGGCCACGCCTTCTCTGTCGAACCCGGCATCTACATCCCGGGCAGGTTCGGCATGCGTCTCGAAGACATCGTGGTCGCTACGGCGAACGGCCCGCTGCCGATGAACGCCGTGTCGCACGACCTCGTCGTTCTGGCCAATTGACCAAACGAGTTATCGTCGGAGTGTGACCACGACCCGTGGGATTTCGC
>CAZVPL010000098.1:0-5480 GCA_964629075.1 uncultured Bifidobacterium sp.
AGCGCTGACCCTTGCACACCTCGCAGGGCACGTAGACGTCGGGAAGGAAGTGCATTTCGATCTTGATGGTCCCGTCGCCTGAGCACGCTTCGCAACGACCACCGGACACATTGAAACTGAAACGCCCGGGCTGGTAACCGCGGACTTTCGACTCGGGTGTCGCGGCGAACAATTTGCGGATTGCATCGAAGACACCCGTATACGTGGCTGGGTTCGAACGGGGCGTCCGACCAATCGGTGACTGATCCATGTCGATGACCTTGTCGAGATGTTGAATGCCATCGACACTCTTGTGACGTCCCGGCGCCTCCTTCGACTTGTAGATCTTCTGCATCAGCGCCGGGAGAAGGATGTCGCGCACGAGCGTGCTCTTGCCGCTGCCCGACACACCCGTCACCGCGACGAAACATCCGAGGGGGATCTCGACGTCGATGTCCTTCAGGTTGTGTTCCCGCGCACCGCGGACGACCAACCTGTCAGCTCCGGGCTTGCGCCGTTGGGCCGGAACGGGGATCGACCTCTTGCCGACGATGTACTGCCCCGTCACCGAGTCGGCCACCTTCCCGATGCCCGCCACCTTCCCGCTGTAGACCACCTCGCCACCGTGTTCGCCCGCTCCGGGCCCGATGTCGACGATCCAATCACTCTCTTTGATGGTGTCTTCATCGTGTTCGACGACGATCACGGTGTTTCCGAGGTCACGCAGTCGGTGAAGGGTGTCGATGAGACGACGGTTGTCGCGCTGGTGCAGACCGATCGAGGGTTCGTCGAGGACGTACAGAGTTCCGACCAGCCCCGACCCGATCTGGCTTGCCAGCCGGATTCTTTGGGCCTCGCCGCCCGCAAGTGTGCCTGCACTGCGCGAAAGGGTCAGGTAGTCGAGTCCGACATCGAGAAGAAACCCGAGGCGTGCGTTGATTTCCTTTGTCACGCGCTCGGCGATCATTCTGTCGCGATCGCTGAGTGTCAAGGCGACGAGAAACTTCGCCGACTCACCGATGGGCATGTCGCACACCTCGGAGATGCTGCGGTTGCCGACCTTCACGGCAAGGGACGACGGCTTGAGTCGCGCACCGGCGCACGCCGTACACGGAACCTCGCGCATGAAGGATTCGTACTGCTCGCGCGCCCAATCGCTCTCGGCTCCCTCGTGGCGGCGCTTGATCCACGGGATGACGCCCTCGTAGTGGGTGTTGAAAGTGCGCTGCCGTCCGTACCGGTTCCGGTACTTCACGACGAGTCCTTCTTCGACGCCGTTCAGGACGATCCCTCGTTGCTTTTCGGTCAACTTGGCGAAGGGCTTTTCCAGTGGGATCTTGTACTTCTCTGCGACGCTTTCGAGAAGACGCGTGAAGTACTGGGTGTGGGCACTCCGCCACGGAGCGATTGCGCCCTCTGCAATGGACATGTCGGTGTTCGGGACGGCCAGTTCAGGGTCGACCTCGAACTTCGTTCCGAGACCGTCGCAGTTTTCACATGCTCCATACGGCGAATTGAAGGAAAAGTTGCGCGGGGCCGGTTCATCAAACGAGGCACCGCATTTCGGACAGGCCAGGTGCTGGCTGAACGTGAGCATCTCGCCGTCGGAGTCGTCGCCGGCCATCAGCTCGATTCCCGCCACACCCTCGGCGAGTTTCAACGCGGTTTCGAGGCTGTCGGTGAGCCTGCGGCCGATGTTGTCCCGCTTCACGAGGCGGTCGACCACCACCTCGATCGTGTGCTGTTCGTAGCGAGCGAGTTTTCTTCCCTCACGAAGAAATTCAGCGATATCCACCACTTCGCCGTCGACCCTGGCGCGCACGAAGCCCTGCCCCGAAAGGTCCCCGAGCAGGGTGTCGTATTCGCCCTTGCGACCGCGCACGACAGGTGCAAGCACCTGAAAGCGGGTGCCTTCGGGTAGATCCATGATGCGGTCGACGATCTGCTGCGGCGTCTGGCGTTCGAGTCTCGTACCGTCGTTCGGGCAGTGCTGGACACCGATGCGCGCCCAAAGAAGACGTAGGTAGTCGTAGACCTCGGTGATGGTGCCGACCGTGCTGCGAGGGTTCCGGGACGCCGACTTCTGGTCGATGGAGATTGCGGGCGACAGGCCGTCGATGTGGTCGACGTCGGGCTTGTCCATCTGCCCCAGGAACTGCCGCGCGTACGCCGACAGACTCTCGACGTAGCGACGCTGACCTTCGGCATAGATGGTGTCGAAGGCGAGACTCGACTTCCCTGAGCCGCTGAGACCGGTAAAAACGATGAGTTGATCGCGGGGAAGCTCGACGTTGACGTTCTTCAGATTGTGTTCGCGTGCGCCGCGCACCACGATCTTCTCTGCCACGGGGCGAGACTACCGACGGGAATCCCCTGCCGCTAACCCGCGTCGCGGAGTTCCCGACGAAGTTCCTTCACCTCGTCACGAAGGCGGGCGGCGTATTCGAAGCGCATCTCTGCCGCGGCCTCGTGCATCTCTTCTTCGAGGGTCTGAATGAGCCTCTGGATTTCCTGTTCGGGCAGTGACTTCAGCTCGCGCTGAACCTTGTCACGCTCGCGATTCTTTCTTCGGTCCTTGCCCGGCAACGGCGAAGATTCGTCGGGGCGCAGCAAGGACAGGATGTCGCCGACGGCTTTTCGGATGGTTTGCGGGTTGATTCCGTGTTCGGCGTTGTAGGCGATCTGTCGTTCGCGCCGACGTTTCGTCTCGCCGATAGCCGCGTCCATCGCCGCCGTCATCTTGTCTGCATACATCACCACCTGACCATCGACGTTGCGGGCAGCTCGTCCGATCATCTGTATGAGAGACGTCTCGCTGCGCAAGAAGCCTTCTTTGTCGGCGTCGAGGATCGCCACGAGCGACACTTCAGGCAGGTCGAGTCCCTCGCGGAGCAGGTTGATTCCGACCAGAACGTCGAATTCGCCCAACCGCAACGCCCGGAGAATCTCGATGCGCTGAATCGTGTCGATGTTGGAGTGCAGATAGCGCACCCGGAGTCCCTGCTCGAGGAGATACTCGCTCAGATCTTCGGCCATCTTTTTCGTCAGCGTTGTGACGAGAATCCGATCGCCACGCTCGATGCGGTCGGACACCATCGAGATCAGATCGTCGATCTGGCCCTTCGTCGGCTTGACGATTACTTCGGGGTCGACGAGCCCCGTTGGGCGCACGATCTGCTCGACGACTCTCTGCGAATGCGCCATCTCGTACTTCCCCGGCGTCGCCGAGAGGAAAATGCATTGATTCAATCGCTCGATGGTTTCCTCGAACCGCAGAGGTCGGTTGTCGCGTGCCGAAGGCAGACGGAAGCCGTGCTCGACGAGGGTGTCCTTGCGGCTGCGATCCCCTTCGAACTGTCCGTGCAACTGGGGCACGGTGACGTGACTCTCGTCGATCACGAGCAGATAGTCGTCAGGAAAGTAGTCGAGCAGCGTGAAGGGTGGCTCGCCCGGGCTTCGACCGTCGATGTGCATCGAATAGTTCTCGATGCCGTTGCAGTAACCCATCTCTTGAATCATCTCGAGGTCGTATTGCGTTCGCATTCGCAGCCGCTGTGCCTCGAGGAGCTTTCCCTGCTTTTCGAACAAGGCGAGTCGTTCCTGAAGTTCCGCCTCGATCCCGAGGACGGCCCGACGCATGCGCTCGTCACCCGCGACATAGTGCGTTGCGGGAAACACGATCACTTCCGTGAGCTCGCTGAGATTTTCGCCCGTCAAAGGGTCGATGACGGAAATGCGATCGACCGTCTCACCGAACATCTCGATGCGCAGAACGGTCTCGTCGTAGGCCGGATGAACCTCGATGGTGTCGCCACGGACACGAAAGTTTCCTCGACCGAGGGTCATGTCGTTGCGGTCGTACTGCAGTTCGACCAACCGCTTGAGAATGCTGCGCTGGTCGTAGTCGACGCCGACATGAAGTTCGAGAAGTTGGCCCCGATATTCATCGGGGTCACCCATTCCGTAGATGCAACTGACGCTCGCCACCACGATCGTGTCGCGACGCGTGAGCAATGCCGCTGTGGCGGAATGCCGCAGGCGGTCGATCTCGTCGTTGATCGACGAGTCCTTTTCGATGTAGGTGTCACTCGAAGCGATGTACGCCTCGGGTTGGTAGTAGTCGTAATAACTCACGAAATACTCGACCCGGTTGTTCGGAAAGAACTCCCGCATCTCCTGCGCCAGTTGTGCCGCGAGACTCTTGTTCGGCGCGAGAATGAGCGTCGGTCGTTGGACCTTCTCGATCGTCCACGCGATGGTCGCCGACTTTCCCGAGCCGGTGATCCCGAGCAGGGTTTGGAATCGCAGACCCGACTCGACCCCGTCGGCGAGTTCATTGATCGCCTTCGGCTGGTCGCCGGCCGGTTGGTACTCCGACACCACTCGGAAACTGTGACGTGGTGCGACCATGCAGTGAGGCTAGGTCCGCGCGACGCGACCGGCGTCGGCCGAGGCAGGCGGAAGTCCTCGCATCCATTCCCACGCCTCGTCGACCTGCTGCTCGAGGCTGTCCAAGTTGCCCGAGTTGTCAATCACTCGGTCGGCTATCGCGACCCGGGCTTCGCGCGAGGCTTGTCTGGCAATGCGGGCCTCGGCGTCGGTTCGATCCATGTTGCGGTGGCTGACCAGGCGCTCGACTGCGGTCTCGAGGGGCAGGTCGACAACCAACGTGCCGCACAGACCTTCGCGCGGATTTTCGACGAGCAAGGGAATGTCGAGCACCACCACGTTGTCGGATCCGCGTTGTGCGTCGAGACGGGCCGCCATTTCCCGTCCCACTGCGGGGTGAACGATCTTGTTCAACTTTGTCAACGCTTCGGGGTCGCCGAACACCTTTGCCGCGAGCGCAGGACGGTCGAGAGCACCGGATTCATCGAGTATGTCGCCGCCGAAAGCCACCACGATCTCTGCGAGCACTGGCGATCCAGGCGACTGGAGTTCGCGGGTGATTTGGTCGGCATCGATGATGACTGCGCCGCGCGCGGCGAGCATTGTCGAAACGGTTGTCTTGCCGGAGCCGATACCTCCGGTGAGGCCGACGAGGATCACACGTCGACCTGGTGCCTATTGGGCCGGCTGTTCCGGTGCCGGGGCTTCGCCCGCAGCAGCGCCATCCTGGCCGTACTCCTTGTAGTAGTCGGCCCACGCTGCTTCACGCTCGGCATCGTCGCCGCCCACCCAGTTGCCGTGTTCGTCGACTTCGAAATGGCTGCGGTATTCCTCGGCCAATTCTCCGCCTTCGGCGGCCTGCTTGATGGACAGACTGATACGACGCCGCTCGAGGTCGAGGTCGATGATCTTGACCCACAGTTCCTCACCGGGAGTCACGACTTGTTCGGGAGCCTCGACGTGGTGAGCCGACATCTCGGAGATGTGCACCAGCCCTTCGATGCCATCGCCGACCTGCACGAACGCGCCGAACGGCACCAACTTCGTGACGCGGCCGTAGACCAACTGTCCGACCTCGTGGGAACCGGCGAACTCCTGCCACGGATCCTGCT
>CAZVPL010000099.1:0-5439 GCA_964629075.1 uncultured Bifidobacterium sp.
CACCGGACGACGCCCACGAGATGACGTTGCCCTCGAGATCGGTGATCGAGACGATGGTGTTGTTGAACGAGCTCTTGATGTGCACGACTCCGACCGAGACGTGCTTGCGCTCGCGCTTGCGCGGACGGCGCCCACCTGCTGCTGGCTTGGCCATTACTTCCTCACTGCCTTCTTCTTGTTGGCGACGGTCTTCTTCGGTCCCTTGCGGGTGCGGGCATTGGTGTGCGTGCGCTGACCGCGGACCGGCAGGCCCTTGCGGTGACGAACGCCCTGGTAGGACCCGATCTCGATCTTGCGCTTGATGTCCTGCTGCACGTCGCGGCGCAGGTCGCCTTCGACGGTGAGGTTCGCATCGACGTAGGCGCGGATGCGATTCGTCTCTTCCTCGGTGAGATTGCGCACACGCTGGTTGTGGTCGATGCCGAGTTCTTGACACATCTTGAGGGCAGTCGAACGACCGACACCATAGATATAGGTGAGCGCGACTTCGAGACGCTTCTCGCGCGGAATGTCGACACCTGAAATACGAGCCATTGATGTTTCCTTTTGCTACCCGGGGTCAGCCCTGGCGCTGCTTGTGTCGGGGATTTTCACAGATGACCATCACGTTGCCGTGGCGACGGATGATCTTGCACTTCTCACAGATTTTCTTCACGCTGGGGCGGACCTTCATGGCCTTCTCACTTCAACTTCACTTGAATCGGTAGGTGATACGACCACGGGTGAGGTCGTAGGGGGTGAGCTCAACTTGAACCTTGTCGCCGGGGAGAATGCGGATGTAATGCATGCGCATCTTTCCGCTGATGTGCGCGAGCACCTGATGACCGTTCTCCAGCTCGACGCGAAACATCGCGTTGGGCAGAGACTCGGTGATGGTGCCCTCGAGCACGATCGCATCTTCCTTTGGTTTGGCCAGAAGAGACTCCTTCAATTGGACGGGACGGTGAACAGATAACGGTTGTCGGGCGGGTACGAAATGACGGCGATACCTGCCGACAGGGCGTGGAAGAGGCTATCGGTGGCCAGCCCCAACGCCACAGGGCCGACCCCAAGTCGGGGGCCCTCCCCCGGATGGCCCTTGCTCGGCTGCGGCAAGCTAACGGGCATCGATGATTGAGGTGATTCGCTCGAAGATCTGGTCGGGGGTTCCCACCCCGTCGACCGGGAAGAGGCGGTTGGTCGCGCCGTAGAACTCGATGAGGGGCGCGGTTTGGGTCTCGTAGAGGTCGAGGCGCCTGTTGATCGATTCGGGGGTGTCGTCGTCGCGCTGCACGACGTCTCCGCCACAGGTGTCGCAGGTCCACGGTGAACGAACCACCGGCCCGGCCTGGTAGTTGGCGCCGCAGTCGCGGCACACCCGTCGGGTCGACAGTCGCTCGAGAACCATCTCGCGCGGTACGACGAGGTCGATCACCGCATTCAGCCCACTGTCACCGGAGATGTCGTCGAGCGCGACGGCCTGCGCAACCGTGCGGGGAAAACCGTCGAGAAGAAATCCACGGCGTCGCGCGTCGGCTTTTCCGAGCCTCTCACGCACCAATTCAACGATGAGATCGTCGCTCACGAGACCGCCCGCACCGATGACTTCGGCGACGCTGCGACCAAGCGGCGAGTCTTCCCGCACCGCGGCCCGCAGCATGTCGCCGGTCGAGACGTGCGGCACGACGTAGTGGCGCGACAACCGAACGCACTGCGTCCCCTTGCCCGAGCCCTGACGGCCCAGCAACACGATGCGTGTTCCCTTCGTCATGAATGGATCCTGTTCACGGGGTTGACTGCCGCGGTGGTCGAAGCGCGGCGCGCCGCTACTTCAGGAAGCCCTCGTAGTTGCGGAGCATCAGCTGGCTGTCGATCTGTCGCATGAGTTCAAGTGCGACACCGACCGCAATCAGCACCGTCGTTCCGGCGAACGGGAACGACTGAACGTCTCCGATCCACAGAATGATGTAGGGAAGAATCGCGATGAATGCGACAAACAACGCACCCGGAAGGGTGATTCGGTTGACGGTCTTCGCAAAGAAGCGCTCGGTTTGGGGTCCGGGGCGAATACCCGGGATGAAGCCGCCCTGCTTGCGCAACTGATCGGCCTGACGCACGGGGTCGAACGCGATCGAGTTGTAGAAGTAAGCGAAAGCGACGATCAGCAGGAAGAACACCGAGATGTACAACATGTTCTGGCTGTTGATGAGGTAGTCGTTGACGAAGCCGGCGATTGAACCGCGCCAGCCCTCTGCACTGCCGAGCATGTTCGACGCGAGAACCGGCAAGAGAAGGATCGACGAGGCGAAGATGATCGGCACCACGCCGGCCTGGTTCACCTTGAGCGGAATGTACGTGCTTTGGCCGCCGTACATGCGTCGGCCCACCACGCGCTTGGCGAACTGCACCGGGATACGGCGTTGACCGAGCTCGACGCGGACGACGGCGTACAGGATTGCAATCGACACTGCGACAAGCACGCCGAAGACGATGAACTTCTTGCTTTGGAGAATCGAGTAGTAGCTGTACGGCAAACCGCTGACGACCGACGCGAAGATCATCATGGACATGCCGTTGCCGATCCCGCGCTGGCTGATGAGTTCGCCGAGCCACATGAGAAATGCCGTTCCCGCGACGAGGGTGGGAATGACGAGAAGGGCCCGGGGCATGAACGGATCGAGCAACACCACGTCGGGGGCCTGAGCAGCCGCGCCGAAGAACGCCGACCCGCGACCCTGACCGAAGATGAAAGTCAGACCGGCACCCTGCAGAACGGCGATGCCGATGGCGACGTATCGGGTCCATTGTGTGATCTTGCGCTGACCAACGGCACCTTCTTGTTGCCACTCCTCGAGCTTCGGAATGACCACGGTGAGCACCTGCATGATGATGCTCGCGGTGATGTACGGCATGATGCCGAGCGCGAAAATCGAGAACGATCCGAACGCACCGCCCGAGAACAGGTTCAAGAAGCCGAGTGCTCCCTGGGACTTCGCCGCCTCGTTCAGCTGGCGAACCGCTGCTCCGTCGACACCCGGGACGCGAAGAGCGACACCGAAGCGATAGATCATGACCATGAGCAACGTGAAGAGAATCTTGTTGCGAAGGTCGGAGACCTTGAAGATGTTCTTCAGGTTCGACAGCACTGAGGTGCTCCTTTTCGACGGCTCACCGAGCCGACGCGGCTAGCGGTTCGTGAACTGGTTGCCCTTGGCAGGCGGACGCACACCGCGGAAGGTGGGCGGAAGGATGGTGACGGTGCCACCCGCCGCGGTGATGGCGGACTCGGCGGCTTTCGATACCGCGTGGGCGCTGACCTTCACCGGACGTGTGATCTGTCCGCGGGCGAGCACCTTGATCGGCTTGCCCTTGCGTGCGACGCCGCGCGCGACAAGGACCTCGGGGGTGACTTCGGCATCGGACAGCTCGTTGATGGAGTCGAGGTTGACTGCGCAGTACTCGACGCGGAAAGGGTTGTTGAAGCCCTTCAACTTCGGCACGCGCTGCTTCAGCGGCATCTGGCCACCTTCGAAACCGCGTGCGACGGTGTTGCGGGCGTACTGGCCCTTGGTACCGCGGCCTGCGGTCTTGCCGCCCTTGCCGCCGATACCGCGACCGACGCGCTTGCGGCGCTTGGTGGAACCGGGTGCTGGTGCGAGTTCATCGACGCGCATGATCAGCCCTCCTTGACTTCGATGAGATGGGGAACGCGCGCGATCATGCCCCGGATTTCGGGACGATCGGGCAGCGTGTTCGTGTCGCCGATCTTGCTGAGGCCGAGGGCGCGCAGCGTGCCGCGCGACTTGGGCTTGTTGCCAATCTTCGAGCGCACGAGAGTGACGGTGATCGTTTTGTCGGCCATGGTCAGTGTGCCCCCCCGGACTTCTTGCGCTCGTTGTACGCGCGCAGCATGCCCTTCGGTACGAAATCCTCGGCGGGAAGACCGCGACGTGCGGCGACGACGTCGGGGCGCTGCAGCGACTGCAGACCCTGGATCGTGGCGCGCGCAACGTTGATGGCGTTGGCCGAACCAAGTGACTTTGCAAGAACGTCGTGAATTCCCGCCTCTTCGAGGATGATGCGGGCAGCTCCACCGGCGATGACGCCGGTACCGGGAGTCGCAGGCTTCAAGAGCACACGACCCGCTCCGACCTCGCCGATGACGGGGTGGGTGATGGTTGAACCGGCGAGAGCCACTTCGAAGAGATTCTTCTTTGCTTCTTCGGTGCCTTTCTGGATTGCCAGGGGTACTTCCTTGGCCTTGCCGTAACCGAGCCCGACCTTGCCGTTGCCGTCGCCAACAACGACGAGAGCGGTGAACGAGAAACGACGACCACCCTTCACGACCTTTGCGACGCGGTTGATGGTGATGACGCGCGACTCGCGCAGACCACCCGGTTCACCCGCGACGGGTGCGTTTGCTGTGACGTTGCTCATCAGAACTCCAGACCTGCTTCACGGGCGGCTTCTGCAACCGCTGCGACGCGACCGTGGTAGACGTATCCACCGCGGTCGTAAACGACCTTGCTGACGCCGGCCGCCTTGGCGCGTTGCGCCGCGATCTGACCAACCTTGGTTGCTGCGGCGACGGTGGAACCGCTGCCCGAACCGCGAACCTCGGCCTCGTTCGTCGACGCGGATGCGATGGTTCGCCCCGCGTCGTCGTCGATGACCTGAACGGTGATGTGCTTGTTGCTGCGGTGAACGGCCAAACGAGGACGCTCGGCCGTGCCGTGAACCTTCTTGCGAACGCGGCGGTGGCGGCGCAGGCGCGATTCGCGACGGTGTTGTGCGAGGGATGCCATGGTTCGCTCTCCTTACTTCTTTCCTGCTTTGCCGGCCTTGCGGATGATTCGCTCGTCGACGTATCGCACGCCCTTGCCCTTGTAGGGCTCGGGCTTGCGGATCGAGCGAATGTTCGCCGCAACCTGACCGACGATTTCTTTGTCGATGCCCTTCACGATGATGCGTGTGGGCTGTGGCACCTCGAAGGTGACGCCCTCGGGGGCATCGACCATGACGGGGTGCGAGAAGCCGAGCGAAAGACGCAGCTTGTTCGGACCCTGCGCCTCGGCGCGATAGCCGACGCCGACGATGTCGAGTTCCTTCGTAAAGCCACCGGTGACGCCCTGGACCATGTTGGCAACAAGGGTGCGGGTGAGTCCGTGAAGGGCGCGGTTGTCGCGTTCATCATCGGGACGCTCGACGAGAAGCTGTGCCTCGTCTTTGCGCACGCTGATTTGGCCGGGAATCGGACGCGAGAGCGTGCCCTTCGGGCCCTTCACCGTGATGGCGCCTTCGAGAATGGTGACGTCGACTCCGGACGGCACTGCAATGGGGGATTTTCCGATGCGAGACATGTGTCGTTTCCTCCGGTCACCACACGAAACACAGGACTTCGCCGCCGACTTTGCGCTTGCGCGCTTCGCGGTCGGTCATGAGTCCCTGACTGGTGGACAG
>CAZVPL010000100.1:0-5349 GCA_964629075.1 uncultured Bifidobacterium sp.
ACCAGCAGATTCTCGTTGAGTACCCCGCCTATGGTGACCAGGCGGTCGTCGTCGTCGGTGCAATGCGGGATGGGCCCCTCGCGTCGACGCCCATCCCCCTTGCCGATCTCGGCACCTACCCGATGCACTCGCTGGCCGACGCCTATGCGTTCGACCATTACTGCCATTTGCGCATCGACTTGTTGGCGCCCGAGGGCCCGATCGAACGCAACGTTGCCGATGCCGACGCACAACGCCTCGGACCCGCAATCGGGTGGATGATCACCGGCATGCCCCAGATGCAACAGGGTCTTGGCCGCACGTTGTCCGCACCCATCACCCTCACCCTCACCGGACCCGGTGGTGGCAGCTGGACCATCTCTCCCGCCGGCGACGACATCGTCGTCACTCCCGGCAAGACGGGCGGCGCGGTCGCCGATGCCAGCAGCAACGGTCACGCGTTCATCAACTGGGGCACCAAGCGCTCCGACTGGCGTGAACACTGCAAGATCACCGGCGACGAGTCAGCTGCAGCGCGCTTCCTCGACGCGCTGAACATCATCTAACTGCCTGACGACTAACGCGTACTGGGTCCACCCGTGGCGTACGTGCGGACTTTGCCCTGGAGCGCTTCGTCTTCGGTTTGGTGCGATCCATCACCTTGATCACCGAACCGACGACAGCAAGGGGCGGAGTTGTCGCAACCTCGACCGATTCTTGGCGGAGTTGTGGAGCCTGCACCGTCGTCGCCGAAGACCCCGTGAATGGTGGAACTTCAGCCGGCGAAAGTGGCGTTGCCGTGGACACGCTCGACGGAAACTTCGTCATGGTCGTGCTCGGGACGAACACCACGGCTGGTGGTGACGTTTGGTCGAGGTGAGTTGTCGACGTCACGGGAGAAGTTGACGTCGACGGCGAAGTTACGGTTGTCAACTCTTCGTGCGGGTCAGCAACCGTGGACGAAGAGGTGGTCGTGGACGAAGGAGCGACCGCGACGCGGTCTGGCATGGACGTCGTCAACGGGGGCGTCACCGGTGGTGGAACCGACGGAAAGGAAAGAGTCGTTGTTGTCGTACTAGTGGTCGTCGACTCTGGAACGGTCGTGACAATGATCTCGTCGGAAACGAATGCAATCACCGAGCGTCGCGCGGCCTCGAAATCGACTCCGTCGGCCCACACCCACATCGCAACGTAACGACGATTGAGATCACCGCCGCCCGAGCCGGTCACGAGACCCAACCCGGGAAACTGACAGGTCCCGAACCAATTCTGACCCTCACCGATCACCTTGCCGAGGAGTAGGTATGCATCTGCTCTCGTTGTCGTGATTTGCCACAACCGCGCCATCTCGGTTCTCGTGATGTCCCGCCCGGTGATTTCCAGAGGTGCGGCTCGCAACGAGACGGGGAGCATCGTCGCGGAATCGAAGTCACACGGATCGGCTTCGGCGCCGCTCACCCCGATGAACGATGCGAAAAGAACCGCACCCACAAGCAGGAGACTCCCAATCCGCCTCATTCCACGACCTCGATCTCTCGAAAAACTGGGTCACACCTGCGTTCGGCTCGGCCCGACGGCCGAGCCCTTGAACATGGCGTCGGAGTCGAATCCGATGCGCACGTCGGGCTTCAGTTCGATCACTTGGCGCATGGGCGTGTCGAGGTGCTCGATGAATGCGCGTTGGCGGTCGACGCTTTCGGGTCGCACGCGGGCGGCGAGCGCGGCATAGAACCACTTCTTCACGTCGTCTGAGTCGTGAAGAACGATGTCACCCTTGTACGTGACCGCCTGACTGATGCCGATGTCGGTACCCCGGCTGGTGACGGCGATCGCGCCACGCGGCCGCTTCTTGTACGCCTTCATACGGGCGCGCTGAGTGGTGGCCGTGAGCCAAAAACTTCCCTTGGCCCACACGAAGTTCATGTAGACACCGACGGGATCGCCCGAGTCGGTGGTCCACATGAGACAACACTCGGTCTGCTTGGTCAACAGCACCTCTTCGCGCTCGGAAGAGAGCGCAAAGACACTGACGTCGTCGTAGTTGCCCGCCACCTACGCGGCGCGCTTCCTGCGAATTCGCGCCACACCCTGCTGGCTGGCGAGCGCAACGGCGATGATGAGCGTTGTTCCCTGGAACAGTGGCTCGACCCAGAATGAACCGGCACCGACGACGAGCTGCAGACCCTTGATGCCGAATGCAAGTGCGTAGAGCGCAAGAACGGTGCCCCACACGTTTGGACGACGAGAGAGCTGCGACGCGCCGAAGAACACGGCTGCGATTGCCGGGAACAGATAGCCGGGGCCCGTGGCCGACGAGAAGAACCCGATCTTGGCCGACAACAAAATGCCCGCAACGCCGGCAAGCGTCGCGGAGGCGACGAGCGAACCCCAGATCATTCGGTCGGTTCGCACACCGGCGAGACGCGCCGCATCGACGTTGCCGCCGGTCGCGAAGAGATACCGGCCGGCCGGCGTGTGTTCGAGGATGAACCACAGGATGACGGCGATGATCATGAAGTAAATGAAGAGGATCGGAAGCCCGAGCACTTCCCGACGACCCCACTGGAGGTACGTGTCGGAGTAGGCGCTGGTGATCTGACGGTTGTCGGACACCTTGAGGACGATCGCCGTCACCAACTGGCTGATACCGAGCGTTGCAATGAACGAGTTGACCCGTAATTTCACGACGACAAAGCCGGAGAGAAAACCGACGCATGAGCACACGAGTACCGCGATCAACGCACTGACACCACCAGGCAGGTTGAAGCTGCGCTCGGCATCGTTTTGGAGGAATGTCGCGATGACAAGCGACAGCGAGCACATCGCGCCGATTGACAAGTCGAACGAGTTCGTCGCCAGCGGAATGAGGAACGCAAGCGCGAGGAGACCAATGGGCACGTTCTCTCCAAGGGTGAGCTTGAAGGTGGCGCTGCTGATGAACGTGTCGGTCTTCCAGAGTCCGAACACGATCATGAAGCCCCCCCATAGGTAGAGCGCACTGAATCGGTCGAGCCCGAGGCGTGTCAGTAGCGATGCCTTGGGGGTACCTCTTGTTTCGGTGTTCACGTGTTGTCCTTTCGCCAATTCGTCAATTCGCGAGCGTCGACCCTGCAAGCAGGGCCCTGTCGATGTTTTCTGCGGTGATACCGGTTTCGCGAGAGATTGTCTCGACAACTTCGCCGCGGTACATCACAAGAATCCGGTCACACACTCGGGCAAGTTCGCTCGAGTCGGTCGAGCACACCACCACGGCCGCGCCATTGTCGGCGGCTTGGTCGACGAAGGTGTGGATTTCTTCCTTCGCACCGATGTCGACACCTTGCGTGGGTTCGTCGACCAGCAGGACCTTGGGCGACAGACGGAAGCTTCGCGCCATCATCACCTTTTGCTGGTTGCCGCCCGAGAGTGTCGCAATCGGCACCTCGGTGCCCGCGGTAACGACACTCAAGCGACTCACCCAGTCGTTCGATTCCGCCTTTTCGTCGCGATGGCTGAGGCGCCAGCCTTTCTTGTTGCGCTCGACGTCGGCGATCGTGAGATTGGCGCGGACGCTCATCGTCGGGAGAAGACCGTTGCGGACGCGGTTGACCGGCACGAAAGCAAGGCCGCGCTTGATTGCTCCTCGGGGTTGGGCGTTCGGGATTTCGTCACCGTCGATCGTCACCCGTCCGTCGAATCGGGGGGTTGCGCCGGACAGCAAACCAACCAGCGTGTCGCGACCCGAACCGGTGAGGCCGGTCACTCCGAGAACCTCGCCCGGTCGCACCTCGAAGGACAGCCCGTTCACGCCCGGACCAACAAGGTTCTCGACAACGAAGCGCGGTGGCGTTGCGGCCGACACCGCTCGATCGGCGGACCGCGCGACAACCTTGCGACCAACGATCATCTCGATGAGCGAGTCCATGGTGAGCTCTGACGTGCGCTTGGTTCCGACGACTTGACCGTCGCGCAGAACGGTGACACGGTCGGCGATCTCGAAGACTTCTTCGAGGTGGTGCGACACGAAGATGACGCTGATTCCACGAGCCTTCAATCGGCGCACCGCATCGAAGAGGCGGTCGACGTCGGCACCGGGCAGAGCGGCCGTCGGTTCATCGAGCACGACGATGGAGACGCCGGCATCGAGATCTTGGAGCGCACGCGCGATGGCGACACCCGTACGTTCGGCTGCACCAAGCATCGCAACCGGCGCTCGCACATTGATGTCGAAACCCAGATCGGCGAGAAGTTGCTTGGCGCGCTTGGTTTCCGAACGCCACTTGATGCGCTTGCCGAAACTGGTGTGGTAGCCAAAGCCAAGTGCCAAATTCTCGACCGTGCTGACGGATTCGACGAGACCAAGGTCTTGGTGAACAAAACGGATGCCGGCTGCGTGAGCCGCAGTTGCGTTACCGATTTCGAATTCGGCTCCGCGCATCGTGACGACATGATTCGCATCGGGCTGGTGGAAGCCGGCGAGGATCTTGATGAGTGTCGACTTGCCCGAGCCGTTCTGGCCAACGAGAGCATGGATCTCGCCCTCTTCGATGTCGAGAGCCGCATCGCGGAGTGCGACCTGCCCAGGGAAGGTCTTCGACAAAGAATGAATATGTAGCGTGATGCCCATCGCACCCCCCCAAGGTCGTTTCGCACCGTCTGCGCACGGCTGCGTTTCGCCATGATACGCAGGGCATGCGTGACATTTGGCATTACCGCTGGCATTGCCGGTGTGCGCGGCACCTTCGCTGAACAAATTTGTAGGGTGCAGGGTCTCTTGGGTCCTTCCAACTCTTGCGACACCCCCCAGTTGCCCGTAGCGTGTGACAGGCGACTCCGGGGGGTTTCACCTCTTGTCTGTCGTCGAGTTACCACCTGTTACAAACACCAACCACCTAACTCATAAAAGAGGGGAAAGAATGCGCAAACGCACACGCCGGATCGCGGCAGCCGTCTTCGCTTTCAGCCTTGTTGCCGCGGCATGCGGCGATGACGGCGGAGACGATGCCTCAACCGCAGATACCACAGCGGCCGCCGAAACAACGGCGACTGAAGAGACCACGGCACCTGCCGACACCACCGCAACAGCCGACACCGCGGCTGCCGCCGATGATCCGGTTGCAGCAGCTCAGGCCATCGTCGATGGCCTTCGTCAGATTCCGACCGAAATTCCGGTCACGACCGGCGTCAGCGCACCAGTTGAGAAGAAGAAGATCGCATGGCTCGCCTGCGAACTTCCGAGCTGTGCAGAAGTCGGCGAAGACGCCCAGGCGTTCGCCGATGCACTCGGTTGGGAACTGAAGACGATCAACATCAAGAGCTTCGAGCCCGCCCCCGGCGTGCAGCAGGCCATCGACTGGGGTGCTGACTACATCACCATCTCCGGTTCGCCGG
>CAZVPL010000101.1:0-5305 GCA_964629075.1 uncultured Bifidobacterium sp.
TAGTCGCCGAACGCCTGGTAGAGCTCCATCATCGTGAACTCGGGGTTGTGGCGCGGCGAAATGCCCTCGTTGCGGAACACGCGGCCGATCTCGTACACGCGCTCCATGCCGCCGACGATCAGTCGCTTCAGATGAAGTTCGAGAGCAATGCGCAGGTACAGCCCCATGTCGAGGGCGTTGTGATGTGTGGTGAACGGCCGGGCGTGGGCACCGCCGGCCTCGACGTGCAACACCGGGGTTTCGACTTCGATGAAGCCTTTCGCCGCCAGTGTGCGACGGAACGAGGCGATGATGGCATGTCGCACCGCGAACGCCCGGCGCGCGTCATCGTTCGAAATGAGGTCGGCATATCGCTGCCGGTAACGCGTGTCGGTGTCGGTGAGGCCGTGCCACTTGTCGGGGAGTGGTCGCACGGCCTTTGCGAGAAGTTCGAGACCCGACACCTTGACCGATAGTTCACCTTTGCGGGTTGTCATGACGGTGCCGTGCACCCCGACCCAGTCGCCGAGGTCGAGGTCGCCGATGCGGGCGAAGAGTTCGTCGCCGACAACGGCCTTCGACACGAACAACTGAATTTCGTCGTCACGGTCGCGCAACGTGGCGAAGATCAGCTTCCCCTGATCGCGCTTCAGCAAGACGCGCCCGGCGACGGCAACGGTGACGTCGGTTTCGGTGCCCGGTTCGAGGCTTCCGTGTGCGGTGCGGATGTCGACCAACGTGTGCGAGCGATCGAAGCGGTACGGGTACGGGTTTGTCCCCTCGCTGCGCATCGCGGTGATTTGGTCGAGGCGACGGTTGCGTTCGGCCGCTAGACCGTGTTCGGCTTCCACAACGGGCATGTCGGCGGAGTCACTCACGGATTCCCACGGTAGTGCGTGGGCTCGCAACTACCGTTGTCGTTTGATGACCACGCGGCGACTCTCGAAGATCATTGTCGTGGCCGTCACGGTCCTTCCAGCGGCGGATTTGCCAACCGGTGTCGCTGCGGATACTGCGAACGTTCCGCTGCCGGTGACGCGCGAATGGACCGCACCGATGAAGCATGCGATTTCCATTTCCCGCCCCGGGGGAATTTCGCTCGCGGTCCGCGCGCGGATCAGGGACGTTGCCACGGCCATCGGGGCCGAGGCATACCCCGGGCGCGCGGCGATGGTGGGTCTCACGCTGGTGCGACGTGAAGGCGAAGTGGTGCAGCGAGTCAAACGCGACATGCAGGTGCCGATGTCGGTGACGGTGCAGCCCGATGAGGTGGTGCGCAATCTGATGTCGGTCGAGGCCGCCGATGCCCTTGCTGCGGGCGGCATCGTCATGGGGGAGAGTTCTGCGAAGTACCGCGGGGCGCGCGTCGGCGACGTCGTCACGCTGGTGGGCCGCCGTCAACGTCCCATCACCTTCACAATCGGTTTCGTCGCCGACGACGAGGTCGTCGGTGGTGGCGACCTCTTGGTGTCACCACAGCAGGCCGACAGATTGGGTGCCACAACGATCACTCGGTACACCGTGACGGGCTTCCGCAACCCCGACACGGCCGCCTCGGCAATTGCCGCGGCTGGCTTCGTGAACGGCATGAGCTACCGCGTGCGACGAACGTGGGAGGGCGAGAACCCCGACGCAACACTGGGTCTCGGTGAGGCAAAACTTCTCGTCGGAGAGTTTGCATACTCGATTTCCAAGTCCGGTGCGGTCACCGCCGACCCCGACTGGATTCGCGCCAACATCACACCCCGACGGTTCTTCGACGGAATCCCGGTTCGTGCGGCGTGCCACCGCCGCATCTGGGCTCCCTTGCAGGGTGCACTCAACGAAATCAAAAGGGCGGGTCTCGACGATCTCATCGACGTCGACAACACCAACAAGTACGGCGGCTGCTTCTACCCGCGGCTGAATCGAATATCTGGGGGATTGGGTTATCTGTCGCGGCACTCGTGGGGAATGGCCTTCGACTTGAACACCGAAACCAATTCACAGGGACGACCGCCGAACCTCGACTGTCGCATCGTGCGGATCTTCCGTGGTTGGGGTTTTGCATGGGGTGGCAACTTCACTCCCGCCGACGGAATGCATTTCGAATATGTCGGCGAACGGCGCGACAACATCGAGTACCCGTCGAAGTATTGCCCGAACCTCGTCAACCGCGACCGATAGCCTGCAGGGCGTGACACTTCGGTTCATCATCATCGGTGGTGGTCCGGCGGGAAACTCCGCCGCCACGTGGGCGGCACGACTCGGCGCCGAAGTCGTGATGATCGAACGTGAAATCGTCGGAGGTGGCGCCCACCTGCTCGACTGCATCCCCTCGAAGGCGATGATCGCAACCGGCGGCGCGATGAGCGCGACGAAGCGCTTCGCCGGCATGGGGATCGAACAGCACGACGTCGAGATCGACGTCGACTCGCTGGCCGAGCGAATCGGCGGCATCGTGAACCGTCTGCAGGGCACCACGACTCAGCTGCTCGAAAGCCAAGGGGTCACGATCCTGCGCGGCGAGGCACGGTTCGTCGGCCCGAAAGAGGTCGCCGTACGCAGCGCCGAGGGAGAACAGGCGCTGCGCGGCGACGCCTTCCTCGTTGCAACCGGCTCGCGCCCGCGCATTCCAGATTGGTGCAAACCCGACGGCGAGCGAATTCTCACCACCCGCGACTGCTACCCGCCGAAGGTGTTCCCGAAAAGCATCGCAGTCGTCGGCTCCGGAGTCACCGGTGTCGAGTTCGTCCATATGTTCGCTTCGTTCGGCGCAGAGGTCACTCTCGTCGTCAGTCGCCAGCAGGTTCTCCCCGGTAAAGACCCCGAGGCCGCCGCTGCTCTCGAGGACTCGTTTCTCAACCGCGGGGTGAAGCTTCTGAAAGGCGCGCGTGCAACGGCCATCGACCACGAAGGCGACGGTGTGGTGGTGAAGTGCGACGACGGGCGCGAAGTCCGAGCGACGCACGCAGTGCTCGCCATCGGGTCCGAGCCGAACGTCGAAGGACTCGGCCTCGACATCGCGGGAGTCGAACTCGACCCCCGCGGCTACGTCAACATCGACCGGCATTGCGAAACCAACGTGAAGGGCGTCTACGCGGCAGGAGACGTGAGCGGCAAGTTGCCCCTGTCGTCGGTTGCGTCGATGCAGGGACGCAAGATCGCCGAGCACGTGATGGGTGCGAACCGCGCGACGCACCGCCACCTCGACTACGACAAGGCCGCGTCGGCCATCTTCACCCAGCCCGAAATCGCCGACGTCGGTCTTGCCGAGGCCGAGGCGTTCGCCAACGGTCGAAAGATCCGCGTCACCAAGGTGCCGTTCTCGTCAACGGCCAAGGCGCTCATTCACAACGACCCGCGCGGCTTCGTGAAGTTGATCTCCGACCCGAACACGGGCCAGGTCCTCGGCGGCACCATCGTGGGTCGCCACGCAGGTGAATTGATCAGCGTCATCGCCCTTGCGGTGACGGCGCATTTGAAGGTTGCCGACCTGCTCGACACCCTCTTCGTGCACCCCGCCCTCGCCGAAGCGTTGCTCGACGCCGCCGAATAGGCGGCGTCATTCGCGGGGTATGCAGCCGCCGAATAGGCGGCGTCATTCGCGGGGTATGCGGCCGCCGAATAGGCGGCGTCACTGTTTATTCGATGACGGCGACGATGTCGCCAGAACCGACGGTGTCGCCGGCTTTCACCTTGATCTCTTTCACCTTGCCCGACTTCTCGGCCTGGATCTGGTTCTCCATCTTCATGGCCTCCAGCACGACGACGGCTTGACCGGCCTCTACTTCTTGGCCGACTTCGACGAGGACCTTCACGATGGTGCCTTGCATCGGAACAACGACGTCACCGCTGCCGGAACCACCCGTGCCACCGCCGCCCGAGGATGCAGCGCGCGCCGGCTTCTTCGCCTTGGCGGGGCCCGCCGACGCAACCATCTGACCTTCGGGAACCCACATCTTCACTGCGAAACGCTTGCCATTGACCTCGACGGTTGTCTTGCGCTCGACGAGCGTTTCGGCGTCGTCGCCTGCGGGTGCAGGAGCGGCGCCACCGACGTTGGAAAGATCGAGGCGCTCTTCAACCCACTTCGTGGAGTGTTCGTAGGCGACGAAGTCGGGGTGCTCGAGAATCGCGATGTCGGCGGGGATGGTTGTGTGCACGCCTTCGACGACCATTTCGTTCAGGGCGCGAATGGTGCGCGAGATCGCGGTGTTGCGGTCTTTGCCCCACACGATCAACTTGCCGACCAGGTTGTCGTAGAACTGGCTGACGGTGTCGCCTGATTCGTATCCGCCGTCGAAGCGCACGCCGAAGCCATCGGGGGTGACGAGCTTTGTGATGGTGCCGGGCGAGGGGAGGAACTTGCCACCGGCGGGGTTCTCTGCGTTGATGCGGATTTCGATCGCGTGACCACGGCGCTGAGCGAGCACCTGCTTCTGCGTCATCGGAAGCTTCTCGCCCGATGCGACGCGGATCTGCCACTCGACCAGGTCGATGCCGGTGATTGCCTCGGTGACGGGGTGTTCGACATGCAGACGGGTGTTCAGTTCGAGGAAGCAGAACGCGCCGTCCTGGTAGTTGAACTCGACGGTTCCTGCGTTGTAGTAGCCGACGGCCTTCGCAGCCTTCACGGCGGCTTCGCCCATGGCTTCTTCGACGCCGTCCGGCAATGCGCCGGCCGGTGCCTCTTCGATCAGCTTTTGGTGACGGCGCTGCGCGGAACAGTCACGCGTGCTGACCCAGACAACGTTGCCGTGCTTGTCGCCGACCAACTGGACCTCGATGTGGCGCGGCCACGTGAGGTACTTCTCGACGTAAACCTCGTCACGGCCGAAGAACGCCTTGGCCTCGCGCTGCGCGGAGTCCATGGCTTCCTTCACATCGGCGGCTGCATGGACCACCTTCATGCCGCGTCCGCCGCCGCCGAACGCTGCCTTGATGGCGACGGGGAAGCCGACCTTGTTTCCGAAGTCCTCGATTTCTTTTGCCGACTTCGCGAACTCCGTCGTGCCCGGCACGATGGGCGCGCCACCGCGTTGCGCGGCGATGCGGCTCGACACTTTGTCACCCATTTCGATGATCGCCGCAGGCGGTGGTCCGATGAACTCGACGCCGAGTTCCGTGATCGCTTGCGCGAAGTCGGCGTTCTCGCTGAAGAACCCGTAGCCCGGGTGCACTCCATCGGCACCGCTCTTCTTGATTGCATCGAGAATCGCTTCGGTGTTCAGGTAACTCTCGGCTGCTGTCTGTCCGCCGAGGGCGTACGCCTCGTCGGCGAGACGTACATGCAGCGAGTTGCGGTCGAGTTCCGAGTAGACCGCGACGGTCTTGATCCCCATCT
>CAZVPL010000102.1:0-5251 GCA_964629075.1 uncultured Bifidobacterium sp.
GCGACAAGCGCACGGCCATCGAGGTCGTCGCCGACGAGCTCGGACCCAGCCTGCGTTGGGCCACCGCGCAGGTCGAGCGCCAGTCCGGCCAGGGCGGCGGCGGAGGCAATCGCAACGCGAACGCCGGTGCAGCCAACCGCGGCGACGATCCCTACATGGGCGACGAAGAGCCCTTCTGATATTTCGAGACCATCACAGGAACTGAGAGAGACCAATGACAAGCAAGAAGAACAAGGCCCGCGTTTCGAAGGCCGATCTGAAGAAGCCCGGCAAGAAGAAGCCGAACGTTCTCGACACCGAGCGCATCGCCTACGTCGACTACAAAGACGTCAACCTGCTGCAGCGCTTCATGTCGGACCGTTCGAAGATCCGCGGTCAGCGCATCGCAGGCACCTCGGTGCAGCAACAGCGTGAAATCGCCACTGCCGTGAAGAACGCCCGCGAAATGGCGCTTCTCCCGTACACCAAGCGCGTCGCTTCGGCTCGCGCCCCGCGTCCGGGTGCCGACCGCGAGGACGACGATCGTTACGTCGACAAGTACGCCGATCGCGTGGCCGACGACAAGGGTGCCGACATCGAGGCAACTGAGGCCCCCGCTGCGGCCGCCGACGATACGGAAGTTGAGGCCTGATCATGAACGTCATTCTTCGTAGCGATGTGAAGGGTCTCGGCAAGCGCGGCGACGTGGTGTCGGTGTCCGACGGCCATGCCCGCAACTTCCTCCTGCCGCGCGGTCTTGCCATCGGTGCCAGCGAAGGCGCGGTGGCTCAGGCGGCGGCAATGCGCAAGGCCCGCGACAACAAAGAGCGCGCCTCCCGCGAGGCCGCACAAGAAGTTGCCTCGCGTCTCGGCTCGGCCACCGTGTCGGTGACCGCCAAGGCGGGCAACGAGGGTCGTCTCTTTGGTTCGGTCACCACCACCGATCTCGCCAAGGCAATCGCGGCCCAAACCGGTATCGAAGTCGACAAGCGCGACATCGAGATCGACACCCCCATCCGCACGGTCGGACGGCATTCGGTCTCGGTCCGCCTGTTCCACGACGTCACGAGCACCGTCTCGGTCGATGTCGCGGCCGGCTGAGTTACCCACAGCCATCCACAGGCTTCCCACAGGCTTGTCCCCACGTCCTGCCACTAGCGATCCACAGGGTCGCTAGGGCAGGGTGGCAGCCGTGTCCGATACGCGCACTCCGTCCCCCGCCTCCCGAGGCGTGGCATCGCGTGTGCCCCCACACAACCTCGATGCCGAAGCGTCGTTGCTCGGCGCGATGTTGCTGTCGAAAGACGCCATTGGTTCGGCCGCCGAGCGTGGCGTCACGCCGAGCGACTTCTACAAGTCCGGCCACCAACACATTCACGATGCAATCCAGTCGCTGAACGTCGCGGGTGAGCCCGTCGATGTCGTCACGGTCTCCGACAAACTGCAGCGCGCGGGTCTTCTCGAGACAACGGGTGGCATCGACTACCTCGTTGAACTTCAGAACCGCACGCCCGCGGTATCGAGCGCCGATCGCTACGCACGCATCGTGCGCGAAACCTCGATGTTGCGCGGTCTCATCCTTGCGGCGTCGGAAATTGCCGAAATCGGTTACAGCCAGCCCGACAACATCGAACAGGCGCTCGACCGCGCCGAGTCGCGCATCTTTGACATCGCCCAAAACCAGGTTGCCGACACGATGGTGCGTCTGAACGACTTGATGCCCGAAACAATGGACCGGCTCTCCGAAATCATGGAGAAGGGGAACCCCATTACGGGCATTCCCACCGGCTACGTCGACCTCGACGAACTGCTCTCGGGTCTCCAGCCGGGCACGCTGAACATCATCGGTGCGCGGCCCGCGATGGGTAAGTCGGCGTTGGCCATGGGCATGGCGGTCAACGTTGCGACGGCAACGAACAAACCGGTGCTCTTCTTCTCGCTCGAAATGGGCCGTGCGGAACTCTCGCAACGAATCCTGTCCAGCGAGGCACGTGTCGACTCGGCGAAGTTGCGTAACGGCCGATTGAACGAAGAAGACTGGCGACGCATCGGTCGGGCAATCGGACGCTTGTCGGTGCCGCTCTACATCGACGACAACTCGGCAGTCACCGTCATGGAGATTCGCGCCAAGGCCCGCCGTATCGCGGCGAAACACGGCGAGCTGGCGATGATCGTCATCGACTATCTCCAGTTGATGGGTGGCAACACCAGTGCGGAAAACCGTCAGCTCGAGGTCAGCGAAATCAGCCGAAACCTGAAAATCCTCGCCCGCGACTTCAAGATTCCCGTCGTGGCACTCAGCCAGTTGAGCCGCGGAATCGAACAACGCCAGGACAAGCGCCCGACACTCTCCGACCTGCGCGAGTCCGGCGCGCTCGAACAAGACGCCGACACCGTCATGTTCCTCTACCGTCCCGCCGTGTACGAAGACGACCCTCAGCGCAAGGCCGACGCGTACCTTCAAGTGGCCAAGCACCGCGCCGGCGCGCTCGACGACATACGCCTTGTGTTCTCCGCCAATTACACACGGTTCGACAACTTCACGGCGAAGGGCCCATAGTCACACCATGTTTCTCGGTGACGATCTTCTTGCTTGGCTCGTTCTCGCCCTTGGCGGTGCATTGTTTGCCGGCAACGCGTTGGCAATCGTGAAGCCACCGCCGAGGCCGAAAGAGTCGACCGACCTCGCCAAGGCGCCCGTTTTGCGCAGCGTTGTCATGGCACTGGTCGGCCTGGTCGCGGCCATCTGGGCGCTTGCCAGCCTCATTTCTTGACTCACGGCGTCAAGCGCGGCGTTCTTCTTCGATGAGATTCGCCGCCTGCCACGCAATCGCCATCGCCGGCGCACTTGTGTTGCCCGAGACCAACGTCGGCATGGACGCGCAGTTGACGACACGTACGCCCTTCACGCCGCGCACGCGCAACCGTTCATCGAGCACAGCATCGTCACCGCGACCCATGGCGCACGTTCCCATCGCGTGGGTACCGCCCGAAATTCGCGGCAAGACGCGCTCGAAGATCGCCGCATCGTCTTGGTGAACATCACCCGGTGCGATCTCCGTTCCGACATGATGTGCGAAAGCCGGTTGGCGGAGAATCGAGCGGACCGTGCGAACCGCCCCGACGACGCGCCGCTGATCGGCGTCGTCACGAAGGTGGTTCGGGAGAAGTTCGATCGGTGCTTCGGGGTCGGATGAAGTGATGTGAACCGACCCAACGCTCGAGGTTTGGACGAGAAACACCGACACCGTAAAGCCAGGCTCACGTTCGGTCGTCCAGCGCCCCGGTGTTTTCGAATAGGCCGAGAAATACAACTGCAGGTCGGGGCGATCCTGCTGTGGATCGCTGCGGGTGAAGGCGCCGACTTCGTAGGGGCCGAGTGTCATCGGTCCGGTGTGCGCAAATGCGTAGCGCAGAAGATCGGGAACGCGACCGATTCCCCGGAATCGGCGATTCAGTCCCCGAGCCCCAAGGAGGCGGTGTGGCATCGAGAAGTTGAGATGGTCGCGCAGGTTCTCACCAACATGCGGACTGTGGTGTACGACCTCGATGCCGAGGCGCGAAAGACGCGACCCGTCGCCGATTCCGGACAACTCGAGGATCTTTGGTGACATCACCGACCCACCCGCAACGATGACCTCTCCGCGCAGGGCATAGCGAACGCGCCGACCCTTGATTCGGACAATCACGGCACACGCGCGTCGGTCGTCGAACTCGACGCGCTCGACAATTGCATTCGTCATGACATCGAGGTTCTTGCGCTTGCGTGCCGTGTCGAGGAACGCGGTCACGGAACTTTCGCGCCGACCATCGCGTACCGAATGTGCGTACCACCCGACACCATCGAGGTCGGGGTGATTGAGATCATCACCGCGATCAGGAAGGCCCGCCTGCTTCGCTGCGGCGATGAACGAATGGGCTTCGGGGTAGCGGAAGGGTCCGATCGAGACTCGCACCGGACCGCCCGAACCGCGCGTCTCGCTCGGGCCAAGTTCGTGGTCTTCGATCGCGCGGTACGCCGCGAGCATGGAATCCCAGCCCCACGCACTGCCGCCGGCTCGTTCCCAGTCGTCGTAGTCGTGGCGGTGTCCGCGCGACCAGATCATGCCGTTCACCGAACTACCGCCGCCGAGCACGCGACCATTGACCCAGGTTTCACCGATGTCCAGGCGGTCGAGTCGGGGCCGTGACACGGGGAATCGCCAGGTGAAGCGCGGCGAGGCGGAGACGACGGCGATGCCCTTTGGCATCGTGATCATCGGGTGAGAATCACCGCCCCCGGCTTCGAGGAGGAGAACACGATTCGACGGGTTGGCCGAGAGACGGCTTGCCATCACACAACCCGACGCCCCACCGCCGATCACGATGTCGTCATAGGTCTCTTCAGCAATCGTCGGTTCAGTCACGTGCGGATGTTAGGTGGAGTGGGAAATGAAAAAGAGCGGGGCTTTCGCCCCGCTCTTCCTCAGTTCTTGGGTTTGGCTGAATCAGCCGACTGCCCAGAGCTTCTTCAGCTGGTCGAGGTAGCCCTCTGGGCCCTTCCAGTTCTGGAGTCCGCCACCGTCGAGGATCGCCTTGGCGGCCTCGGGGGTGTCGACGAAGAAGGTGCTCAGCTTCGCAGCTTCGCGCTCTTCGGTGAACTCAACACCGGCAGCGTCGAGCACGCAAGCATGGAACATAAGACCGAGAGCCATGGCCTTCGGGTTCGAGGTCCACACTGCGTGGGTGCCGTCGATCACTTCCTGCAGGTTCGGTGCCGAGAAGTCAACGCCGGTGAGCTTCACCTTGTCGGCGAGGCCCGCGGTCTTGATGGCCTCGGAGACACCGGTGGGCAGACCACCGAATGCGAAGTGCACGTAGTTGGTGTCAGGGTTTTCCTGGAGGTACGAAACCACGAGCTGCGGGATCTTGCCGGCGCCGAGGTCATCAATGGTGACCGGGAGGCCTTCGAACTTGCAGGTCGGGCAACCAGCGGCGAGGCCGGCCTTCACACCCTCTTCTTCGGCCACGAGCACCTGGAAGTCACGGATGTTCACCATGACAACGTTGGCCGCAGCCTTCGAGTCAGCGATGATCCAATTCGCCATGCGCTCACCGTTGGTGTAGGTCGAGGTGTCGTCACCCATGGTGGTGAGGAGACCGTCGATGCCACCGTCGACCGTCTGCGGGTCTTCGTTGGTGTAGCCGAAGGCGAACTTGATGCCCTTGGCAACGGCTGCGTCGTACTGCTCCTGGAAGAGAGCAACCGGCGAACCGGAGATGGTGATGTAGT
>CAZVPL010000103.1:0-3261 GCA_964629075.1 uncultured Bifidobacterium sp.
AAACGTGCGGCTGAATTAGCGACACTGCAAAGCGCATCTTCCATTTTGGGTTCATGAGCACCACCTCGGCGGCGCTTTTCCCCTTGTGGGGGCCCGTCGGGTAGGGGTCGACGGGGATGCCGCGGCCGTTGTCTTCGACGCGGCAGCCGCCGTCGTCTTGCAGCACCACGTTGATGGTGTCGCAGTAGCCGGCCATGGCTTCGTCGATGGAGTTGTCGACGACTTCCCAGATGAGGTGGTGCAAACCGGCAAGACCCGTGGAGCCGATGTACATGCCCGGACGCTTGCGAACGGGATCGAGACCCTCGAGGACTTGAATGTCCTTTGCGCCGTAATCAGCGGCGGGTTTCTTCGATCGAGAAGCGGTCGCGGACTCGGTTTTGCTCACTACGAAATCCTACATTCTGCGCGGTCTGGAAGAGGTGATTTGGCCCGATTTCATCGGCCCTTTTGGCGCACCTGAATGTGTGCGATGTTGGTGCCAGTTTGGTCACTCAATCGACGACGAACGTCACTTTCGAGGAACCTGAATTGCGTCGCCCATGCCGCATCGGTGGCTTCGACGTAGAGCACGTTTTCATCGAGCCGCACGGGCTGAATGTGTCGCGCCATGTCACCACCAACGACGTCGTCCCATGCCGCAAACACACTTGCGACGTCGCGCGGCGCGTCCATCTTCAAGCGGCGCAAGAGATGCGACATGGTGGCGTCGAGGTCGATCGGGTCGTCGTTCATGTGACGGGGTTCATTGGGTGCGGGTCATGATTCATCGTTGACGGTTCCGTTGGCGATGCGCAGTATGCGATCGGGGTGTGCGGCAGTGGGAAGACCCGACGCCGAGGTGATGATCACCTGGCCGGCGGGCATGTGGGCAAGCAGTGCCGTCGCGCGGTCGGGGTCGAGCTCGGACAACACGTCGTCCAGCACCAACACGGGGGGTGAACCCACGCGGTCGGTGATCAGGCGGTGGGTCGCCAGGCGCAGGGCCAGGGCCAGGGTGCGTTGTTCGCCCTGTGAGGCCTGGGTACGGGCGGGCAGTCCGTTGATGGCAAGGTCGAGGTCGTCGCGGTGGGGCCCCGCGGTGGTGAGGCTGCGGCGCAGGTCCTCGGCCCGGGCAGCGCTCAGGGCATGGGCCAGGCCAATACGCCGCCACTCGGGTTCGTAGACCAAGTCGATGGGGGTTGCCTTGGTGGCCAGGTCTTCGTAGGCCCGGGTGACCATCGGCTGGAGCTGTGCAACGAGGTGTGCTCGGGCATCGCCCCACTGGCCGCCGGCCTGGGCCAACTTGTCATCCCACACGTCGAGCGTCAGCGCTTCGTCTGCCGACAAAGCCGCGGGGTTCGGCTTCCAGCCAATCTGTTTGAGAAACGCGTTGCGTTGCCGCACGATGCGATCGACCTCACGGCGCAGGGCGTCGTTGCGCACGGCCAGGGCGACCAGCGCGTCGTCGAGAAACCGTCGTCGTTCCGAGGGGCCGCCCTTCACAAGCACCAGGTCGTCGGGTGAGAAGACCGTCGTGCGCATCACGCCAAGGAGGTCGCGTGTACGCACCAGGCGCTGCTTGTTCACCTGCACCCGGTTGCGGCCGTTGCGGTTCAGTTCCGCCTCGATCAGCACTTCCCTGCCGTCGGCGTGTCGCACCTCGGCGCGCAACACGGCGGTCTCTTCCCCGTTGCGAATCAAGGTGTCGACCGGAACGCCGCGGAAGCTGTCGAGCGTGGCAAGAAACGTGAGCGCCTCGGCGAGATTCGTCTTTCCCTGGCCGTTTGCGCCGAGAAGGGCCGTTGTGCCGGGCGTGAAGCGAATGTCGACGCTGGCGTAGTTGCGGAAATTCGTCAGCTCGAGATGTTCGACGATCATCCCGCGCCGAACGTCAGATGCGCTGCGGCATCAAGAGATACAAGTACTCGTCGCTCTTGTCGCCGGCCGCCGTGATGACGGCTGGTCGGGCGGGGTCGATCGTCTTGATGATGACGTCGTCGGTGGGAATCGCATCGATACCCGCGGCGAGATAGTCGGAGTTGAATGCGATGGTGATGTCGTCACCGTTGTAGACGCCGTCGAGATCTTCTTCGAACTCGTCGTTGTCCTTCGTGCCGGCGGTCAACTTCAGACCGTTTGCGTTCATCTGCAGTCGCACCGGGCCCTGGTCCTTGGCGAGAATGCGCGCGCGACGCAGTGCGTCGAGCAGTGCATCGCGGCCGGTCGTGATGGCGTTCGGGTACGTGCCGCTGAGAAGGTTCTTGTAGTTGGGGTACTCGTTGGTGAGAATGCGCGTTGTCAGCTTTGTTCCACCGACGTCGAAAGTCACCGAGTTCTCGTCGATGCAAATCGCCGTTTCGGCCGCGCTGGTCAACAAGCGCTGCAGTTCGGTGAGGGCGCGGCTGGGAATGAGCACCTTGGTTGACGTTGCGACGACGATCGACGTCACGTCGCGCACAGCTAGGCGATACGAGTCGGTGGCCACCAGACGAAGCGTGCCGTCTTCGCCCGACAGCAAAACGCCCGTCAGTGCAATGCGCATCTGGTCGCTGCTTGCTGCTCGAACAACCTGACGCAGCGCCTCGCCGAATTCCCCGGCGGGAACGCTGAACGGTGTACCCGCCGACGGTGCGACGTTGGGAAAGTCGAGCGCGTTGTAGGTGGGGACGGTGAACTGTGACCGGCCACTCTTGACGGCCAGCGATTCCGGAGACGCCTCGAGGGTGATCTTCCCTTCGGGAAGGGATCGCACAATGTCGTTCAGCAACTTCGCGCTGATGAGGCTGATGCCGTCGCGGTCACCGCCGATGGGAAGAGTTGCTTGAAGGGTCATGTCGTTGTCGGTCGAGGTGAGATGCAGCGCGTCGCCCTTCACCTGGAGTCGGACACCCGACAACGCAGGAAGAGCCCCGACACGACCAGAGGCGATTCGCGAAGCAAGCCCAAGTGCCTCGGCGAGTTGTTCACGTTCACAGCGAAATTTCACGAGCGTCCTGCTTTGAGATGGGTCGAGCGGATTGCCATTGATGGATGGGAGATAAATCGATAATGCCTGTAATAAGGGGTGTGGATTGTGGACAAACCGCTTCCGCGCCAGTGCTGGGACGGAAAAGGGTCAGCGCACGTTGTCCCCATTTTTCCACATGGTCATGCGAACACATGATTGCTTCGGTGGACAACGTGGGGTTTGTGCCCAGCGGCGCGCACGTTGTCCCTGCGGCAACCCGGGTCAACGACAGCAATCAGGTTGGTGTCCGGCACGTTAGCCTTTTTCAGAGC
>CAZVPL010000103.1:3271-5246 GCA_964629075.1 uncultured Bifidobacterium sp.
AGCGGCGCGCACGTTGTCCCTGCGGCAACCAACATGTTGTCCCCAGAGGAAATGACATCGTCCGACACGAAGATCACCGCTGTCAGCCCTTCTTCGAACGACGGATGAGCTCGGTCACCTGGTCGTAGACCTGCTTGCGTTCGGCCATCATGCGTTGCACCTTTTCCACGGCGTGAATGACCGTGGTGTGGTCGCGACCACCGAAGAGCCGGGCAAGCGAGGGATAACTGAGCTCGGTTTGCTCGCGCATAACGTACATCGCCACCTGACGGGCCATCACGAGGGGACGCTGACGGCTCTTTCCGCGCAGGGCATCGACGCTGTAGCCGAGATACGACGCGATGTCCTGAAGCATCTCTTCGTCGGTCTTTTGACGCGAAGCCGACTCGGCGAGCAGGTCGACGAGAAGCTCCTGAGCGGTGGCGACCGTCATCTGGATCCGGTTCAGCGCTGCGTAGGCGGTGACGCGGATGAGGGCGCCCTCGAGTTCGCGGATGTTCGAGGTGATGTTCGCCGCGATGAACTCGAGGACGTCGTCGGGCACCTTGGTTCCGTTGCGTTCGGCGTAGTTGCGCAAGATGGCGAGACGCGTTTCGAGGTCGGGTGGCTGAATGTCGGTGATGAGGCCCCAGCGGAACCGGCCGCGCAGGCGGTCTTCCAACGTCGGAATCGCGTCGGGTACGCGGTCGGACGAAATGACGATCTGCTTGTTCGCGCCGTGGAGCGAGTTGAACGTGTGGAAGAACTCCTCTTGCAGTCCTTCCTTGCCCTCCATGAACTGGATGTCGTCGATGAGAAGGACGTCGACCTCGCGGTAGCGGCGCTTGAACGCGGCTGTCGTGTTGGTGCGGATCGCGTCGACGTATTCGTTCATGAATGTTTCGGTCGAGACGTAGCGCACTTCGTAATGGGCGTAGTTCTGTTGGACGTATTCACCGATTGCGTGCAACAGGTGGGTCTTGCCCAGCCCCGCCGATCCGTAAATGAAGAGCGGGTTGTACGAACGCGCCGGTGTCTCCGCAACACGGTGAGCAGCGGCCAAGGCGAACTGGTTCGAAGCGCCCTTCACGAATGTGTCGAAGGTGTAGCGCGGGTTGAGCCCCTTCGCCTGGCCGCGCGTTTCGGTTTTCATCGCGACACCACCGGGAGAATCGGGTGATGTGGCGCCCGACGTGAGGCGTGCGAGTTCGGCGTCGAAGTCGACTTCGGGAATGTCGATGTCGACTTCCGTGTCGATGGGCGCGACGTCGACGTGCAACTGACGCTCGCTTTCGTCGATCTCTGCGAGTGCGTCGAGCACGAGCTGGAGATAGCGCGTGAGAATGCGCTCGCGAATGTGACCGTTTGGCACCTGAAGACGCAGGGTCGTCTCCGCGGACGGGAGTGCGACCACGTCCTGGAATGTCGACAACCACACGGCCTCGGACACCTGCGCACGCAAAAGTGCGGACACGGCTGTCCACACGGTGTCATGTTCTGCCATTTCCGCTACCCCCCTCTCTGCTTGCGTTTGAGCGAAAAATCCGACTTCTTTTCCAAATTGCAGCTGTGTATGTCCAGCCTTTGTCCACATAGTTATCCACAGGGTGTGGAAGGCGGTCCCGAACCGGGAAACCCCCGCAAACCCTTGTAGATCAACGCGGAGGGGAGACCATAGCAGATTATCCACAGCCCAAAAAACGCTGGTGCGGTTCTGACAAATCACCCCTAGCCTTGAGACGTCGGTCTCTTGCGTTTCCGGCCGCTTCGCACTTTCCGCCCCGGCCACCGACAACAACTTGACTCTCACGATGTCTCCGGGCACATGTCTCCCGGGCGACACCCGCCAGAAGGATTTGCTCCATGAAGCGTACGTTCCAGCCCAACAACCGCCGCCGCGCGAAGAAGCACGGCTTCCGCGCCCGCATGAAGACCCGCGCCGGCCGCGCCGTCTTGAAGTCCCGTCGGGACAAGGGCCGCTACCGCCTTTCCGCTT
>CAZVPL010000104.1:0-5226 GCA_964629075.1 uncultured Bifidobacterium sp.
TCGCCAACCTGCAGTTGCGCGCACCGGTGTCGATGAATGCAGGCTGGATGACCGTTTCCGAAGGGTTTCCCGATCGGTTCATTCTCGGTGTCGGCGTCAGCCACGCATCGTTCGTCCAACGTGCGCTCTCCGGTGTCGACTACGACAAGCCCCTCACCCGCATGCGCGAATACCTCGACGAAATGGACGCCGCCGAATTCGTCTGTCCGAAGCCCGACAATCCGCGACGCGTCCTCGGCGCCGTCGGGCCTCGCATGGTCCGCCTCGCTGCCGAACGCACCGACGGGGCATTCACCTACCTCATGCCACCCGAACACACCATCCGTGCACGCGGTGATCTTGATTCGGCCTCGACGCCCGGCGCGAAGAACCTGGCGGTCGAATTGATGGTGGTCCTCGACACCAATGCCGACTCCGCACGCGACACTGCGCGCCGCAATCTCACGCGCTATCTGCAGCAGCCGAACTATCTGAACGGCCTGCGGTCATTCGGATTCACCGACGACGACTTTGGTTCGGCGTCGACGCCGGCTTCCGACCGCGTCGTCGATGCCATCGTGGCATGGGGTGACGAAGACGCAATCGTGCGCCGCATCCGCGAGCACGAAGCGGCCGGCGCCGACCACGTGGCGATTCAGGTTCTCACCCCGACTCCACGCACCATGCCGCACCTCGAGTGGCGTCGCTTGGCCGATGCGCTTGGCGTCAGGCCGTAAGACGGCTCAACTGCGCGAGGGGCTGAGTTCCTCGACGGCCTTCCAGTAGTTCAGTTCCGGGTCGAGCGCCATGATGGCAATCGAACTGGTCGTCACACCGTTGGCGAAGTATGCGTCGATCTTCTTTCTGCACTCTGCTGGCGAGCCGTGCACCACCAGTTCGTCGACAACCTCGTCGGGAATCGCGGCGAGCGCAGCCTTCCGGTCGCCGGCCTTCCACGCATCCCACATGCCTTGCAACTGCGGTCCACGCCCCAACCATTCATGGAACGCCGCATACACGGGCACGTTCAGGTACGCAGCAATAGCGAACTTCGCCGCCTGACGCACCACTTCGGTGTTCTCACTCGGGCAACAAAAGATTCGACAGACGATCTCCTTGGGTTGTCCGCCGGCCGCATCATTCACGACCGCGGCGACCTTCTTCGTGTCCTCGGGTGACAGCCAGTTGATGATTGTTCCGTCGGCCTCGCGTGCGGCAAGTTTCAACATTCCCTCACGCAATGCCGCCACGAGAATCTGCGGTTTCACCTCGAGCCGTACGCCGAGGCGGAAACCGTTCACCTCGAAAGTGTCGTACTTCTTCGCAATTTTCTCGCCGCCAAGTGCGTCGTGAAGGAACCGAACGACGTCGCGCACCTTCTTGTAAGGCTCGACGAACGGCACGCCGTTCCACTTCTCGACGATGACGTTGCTCGACGAACCGATGCCGATGGCAAAACGCCCCGGGGCTGCATCGGCAAGCGACGCGACACACTGTGCAAACGCGGCAGGTGACCGGGTGAACGCGGGAATGATCGCCGTACCCAACCGCAGGCGTGGTTCCCACGCGGCGGCCAGAGCAAGCGGGGTGAATCCGTCGGCGCCATCCGATTCGGCGGACCAGATGTCGCTGTAGCCAAGGTCGGCAAGTTTCGCAAGACCGTCGCGGTGGGTATGGAGATGCCCCGGCAGCGGAACGGTCATGCCGTTTCGGCGAGGAAGAGATGCGCCCGTCATGGCGCCATCTTTCCAGAAACGGCAATCAGGGCCAGTAACGGAAGATGACGCTCTGGCTGGCGGTGGCCAGCAGCGTTCCGTCTTCGGCAAACATGTGCACGAGTCCGTGCCCAAAGCCGCGCTCGACCGCGTGGATGCGAATGTCGAGCAACACCCACTCGGTCGGCACCAACTTCACCACGCGCAGCGTGTTGTCGATGCTGTTGCCGCCACCACGAACGCCCATCGCGTGACTGATGGCCATCGGCACGAAATCGCCGAGCACCGCGAGCGCGCTGGCGTCGATGCCCTCGATGACCTGCGGAATACGCGCCCACATGATGGTGCGACCGTCACCCAACGTGCCGTCGAGCGAGTCGATCGATCGACCCTTTGCCATGCGCTGTTCGAGGGTGTCGTTGATCGACCCGTCGGCAACCAAGCGGTGTTCGCGCGGCGGACAATCGAGTGGTGCCGGCACCTCGGGCATCAACTCAAACTGACCGTGGACATCGATCGGACGGTCGCCGAGCGCGGCGTTGACGGTGAGGATCTCACGTGACCCGACATGGCACACCGCGCGGGCCTGCGTGATCTGGTGGCCCGCCACGGCAACGGTGACGTCGATATCGAGAACCTGACCGGGTTTGGCATATGCGAGGTACTGGGATGTCGCCCAGATGATGTTCCGACCCGTCGTGCCCTCCATCGCCGAAATCGCTGCGCCGAGACCGCACCCGCCAAAAAGGAAATTGCCCGACGTCGACACGCGCTGCGTGACTTCCATGTGCCAGCGGAACGGATTGTGGCTCTGTTCGAGACCGAGAAACGCCCGCGTGTCCATGGACCTCACGCTAACGGCGCGAGTACGTGTCCAGTAGTTTCGGTCCATGACAACGTCCTCGTCCGACACTTTTCAGGGCGATGCCTGCGGCCTCGTCGAAGAATTCCGCGCGGGTCGACGCCACCCCGTCGAGGAAATGCAGGCCTCGATTGCAGCCGCCGAAGCGAACAAGAAGACCGGTCTCAATGCGTTCAGCTTCATCGACCCCGAACGCGCGCTCGCGGCCGCTGCGCGCGCCGACATCAACCTGCCCTTCGGTGGAGTTCCTCTCGCCGTGAAGGAACTCGAATCCGTCGCAGGTTGGCCCGATACCGAGGCATGCGTCGCGTTTGCCAACCGCCGTGGCACGCACACGTCGTTGCAGGTCGAACGCCTCGCACGTGAAGGCGGAATGGTCCCCTACGCGATGACCACGGCAAGCGAGTTCGGGGGCGTCAATGTGACCCGCACGTTGTTGAACGGCTCCACGCACAATCCGTGGCAACGCGGTCGCACTCCCGGTGGGTCGTCGGGCGGCAGCGCCGCGGCGGTTGCCGGTGGTCTCTGCACAATCGCCACCGCGGGCGATGGCGGCGGGTCGATTCGCATTCCTGCGGGCTTCTGCGGCCTTGTCGGCCTGAAGTCGACCTACGGCCGAATTCCGCGCGCACCGATGCACTACCTGGGCAACCTCACCGTTTCGACGGGTTGCGTGTCGCGCAGCATTCGTGACACCGCGCGCTGGTTCGACATCGCCAACGGTCATGACGCGCGGGATCCGTTGTCGCTGCCCCGCGTGTCGGGCTGGGAAGACGAACTCGGCACCATCGACCTTCGCGGCCTGCGCGTCGCCGTCGTTCCCGATTGGGGTGGAGCAACCGTTTCGCCGGCAATGTGGGCCGTACTCGAAGACGCGGCCGACTGGTTGATCCGCACGACCGGCATGCGCCGCGTCGACGACGTCGACACGAGCCTGCCGAGCATGGGAGCTGCGTGGTCGATCTCGGGCATGATCTCGATCCGCGAGGAGCTTGGTGATCTGTGGCCGGGTTGCGCCGACGACCTGACACCCGAGATTCGCATGGGCCTGCAGTTCACCGAGGGTCTCTACGGATCCGCAGCGCGGCACAAGATCGAACGGCGCCGCGCCGCATTGAACGAGCGAATGGCCGAGATATTCCGCAGCGTCGACATCGTGATGACGGCGAGCAACCCCGACGTTGCGTTCAACGCCGACGGCCCGCTGCCCGACACGTTCGGCGGCATCGTTGCAGGAGCCAACAACAACGGCCGCCTCACCTTCCCTGCGAACCTGCACGGCAACCCGGCACTGTCGGTTCCGGCCGGCTTTGTCGATGGTCTTCCCGTCGGCCTGCAAGTGGTGGGCAAACACTTCCAGGAACAGGTTCTCCTCGACATCGGTCTCGCCATGGAACGCGGCCGACCCTGGCCCTCCGTTGCACCCGTCACACCCTGATCTGCCAACATCTCCCCCAACACACGACGACGTTCCGGGGGGAACAATGACCACGAACCAGCCGCCGTTGACGGGAATCAAGGTTGTCGACATGTCGACCATGATCTCGGGACCGCTCACTGCGATGATGCTCGCCGACTACGGCGCTGACGTCATCAAGATCGAGTCACCCGGCCAAGGTGACCTCATGCGCTATCTCGGTACGCAGAAGAACGGACTCACCGGACTCTTCTCGTTGAACAACCGCGGCAAGCGTTCGATCAACCTGAATGTGAAGTCGAAAGAGGGCCTCGAGATTCTCACCAAGTTGATTGCGCAGGCCGACGTGTTCGTGCAGAACTACCGCCCGGGTGCGATGGAGCGTCTCGGCCTCGGCTACGAGGACGTGAAGAAGTTCAATCCGGGAATCATCTACGTGTCGATCAGCGGCTACGGCCCCGACGGCCCGAACAGCCACCGTCGCGTGTACGACAACGTCATCCAGGCAGCCAGCGGAGTCGCATCGGTGCAGTCCGACCCGGGCACCGGCAAGCCGCAGATGTTGCGCAACCTCGCCTGCGACAAGGTCACCTCGTACACCGCGATGCAGTCGATCTGTGCCGCGCTCTTCGCGCGCGAGCGCGGCACCGCGCAGGGCCAGCACATCGTGCTCGCGATGCTCGACGCCGCGGTTGCATTCCTGTGGCCCGATGCCGGTATGGATGCGACGGTGCTCGACGACGATGCGATTCGCATGCCGACGCTCGGAGCCAACTACAACGTCACGGTTCTCGAAGACGGCTACTGCGCCAGTTCGGCCGTCAGCGACGTCGAGTTCAAGGGTCTGTGGGCCGCTCTCGGACGTCCCGAACTTGCCGATGACCCGCGCTTTTCCACCGCGGCCGCGCGTTCACAGAACGCCGGTGAACTGGTGAAGACGATGAAGGAACTGTCGTCGCAGACCAAGCTTGCCGACTTCCTGCGCGTCGCCGAAGAGCACGACCTTCCCGCGTCGCCCGTCAACTCGATCGCCGATCTGCCGAACGACCCGCAAATCAAGAACAACAAGGTCTTCGTCGAGCGCACCCACCCCGTCATGGGCAAGGTGCGCGAGGTGCGTCCTGCTGCTCGCTTCAGCGACACGCAACTGCGCGTCGCCAGCCCCGCACCCATGCGTGGCGAGCACACCGACGACATCGTGCGCGAGATCGGCCTCGACCCGGTCGCGCTGCGCGAAGCCGGCGCGATCTTCT
>CAZVPL010000105.1:0-5166 GCA_964629075.1 uncultured Bifidobacterium sp.
TCACATGGTGGATCGGGAGGAGCGGCATCGCTGTGGTACCGCTGGAACGCGCCGGCCGACGGCGACCTCGTTGTCGCCACGGGTGCGGCCGGAAACTCGGCATCAACCAGCAACTTCGACACGTTGCTCGGCGTGTACACGGGCGAGAACGTCGATGGTCTGTCGATGCGGGCGGCAAATGACGACGTCGCGTTGTCGAGCGGACAACTGTGGAGCCGTGTCGCAATCGAAGTGGCTGCCGGGACCACGTACAACATTGCCGTCGATGGTTGGGGTGGTGCGCGGGGACAGGTCAGGTTGTCGTGGGCCTTCACGGCGATCGACAATTCGATCAAGCCGAGCGAACCGCGATCCGTCTCGGTGAGTGCGCTCGACGGCTCGGGTTATGTGAACTGGCTGGCGCCGACAACGACGGGGCGTGGCACGATTTCCTACACCGCAACGGCAATGCCCGGTGGTGCATCGTGTTCAACCGTTGGTCTGCGGTGCCTCATCGGTGGACTGACCAATGGCACCCAGTACTCGGTCACGGTCACCGCGCGAAACACCGCGGGCGAAGGACCGGCGTCGAACCCACCCGTTGTGTTCACGCCGAATACCGCGGCGAACCGTCCGATTGAGACGCGTGCATGGGGTCTCGACCGCATCGACCAACGCTCGCTGCCCCTGAACGGAGTGATTTCTCGCACGACATCCGGGCGGGCGGTCACCGCATACGTGATCGATACCGGAGTTCTGGCGTCGCACGTCGAGTTTGGGGCGCGCGTCGGGCAAGGTCGAAACACCATCGAAGGCGCGACCAACCCGAGCGATGCGACCGACTGCAACGGACACGGCACGCACGTTGCCGGAACGATCGCAGGGGCAACCTTCGGCGTCGCACCCGATGCATCGATCGTTCCCATCAAGGTGCTCGATTGCTACGGCTCGGGTTCGCTCGCCGGCGTCATCGCGGGCATCGACTGGATGATCACCCATCACGAGGCTGGTGTCCCGGCGGTGGCCAACATGAGCCTCGGAGGTTCGTTCTCCGTCGGGCTGAATGCGGCGGTTGCGCGGGCGATTTCCGACGGCATCACCGTGGTTGTCGCCGCCGGCAACTCGAATGCCGACGCATGTGGCGCATCGCCGGCCAGTGAGCCACTCGCGATCACTGTCGGAGCCACCGACCGCACCGATGCACGAGCGTCGTACTCGAACTTCGGTTCATGTGTCGACATTTTCGCACCCGGCAGTGGTGTGTTGTCCGCCGGTATCTCGCGCAACGATGCCGAAGCAACGCTGTCGGGTACATCGATGGCATCCCCGCATGTCGCGGGTGCGGCTGTCCTTCTCCTCGAAGCGACACCGTCGCTGACCCCTGGTGATGTTGGACGCGTCTTGACCTCGTCCGCGACACGTGGTGCGGTGACCGACGCAGGGGTCGGTTCACCCGACGGCTTGCTTTACATCGGCCGAGTCGAACAGGCTGCGCCAACCGTCCCGTCGACGACGCCAACCACCGCTCCCGAATCGCCGACCACCGACGCTCCGTCGACATCGGTTGCACCAGCGCCCACAACCCCTTCGATTTCCGACGCGCCTATCACGACGACACCCGACAACACTGAGGCGCCGGTTGTGACGACAGTGCCAGCCACGGTGGAATCAGTTCCCACTTCGGTCGTGACGACGCCCGCGCCTTCAATCGCACCGGCTGCATCCGGTGACGCCTTGTCAATTGGTGTGCGTGCCGTCGCAAGTGATGTCGTCGCGAGCTCCCAGCCGACGGCGAACATCGTGCAATCGACGCCCGATCGTGTGTTGGTAAGAATTTCCAATGCGGCCGGATCAGTCGACATTCTCGTGAACGGAAAAACCGTGCTGCGTACGAAGAAACGCGTCATCGTGTTGAAGTCGAAAGGCATCTCCGCCAAACGGATCACCGTCCGTGCGTCGCGCGCGAAGTAGCCGACATATCATCGCAAGGTGAGGTCTTTTCGACGCCGCTTCCAGGCCGCCGCAGCGGCCACCGCCCTGCTCTGCGGGGTTGGCATCGTTGAACCGGTCAGCGCGTCTGTCGCAACGAGCGATGTCTATCTCGTGGTGGTCAACGGTGACAGGGCAGTCGACGTTGTCGCCGACCACTTCGACAATCAAGGAGCCGATGTCCTTGCCGAGCTGACACGAGCAGTCGACATGGTGTCGGCGGTGCTCACGCCTGAACAGGTCGCCGACATCCGTCAACGTCCAGGCATACGTTTCGTCGAACCCGACAGGATCATCACCACCGAGACGGTTCAATCGATCTCGTCGAGCCGTAGCGACGACAACTGGGGTCTCGACCGGATCGACCAAAAGACCGGCACGCTTGATCAACGATTCCACTATCTCGACACCGCCGGCGGTGCCGGAGTCGACATCTACGTGGTCGACACCGGTTTGCGCACCACGCACACCGAGTTCACCGGTCGCGTGGGCTCGGGTTACTTCGTTCCGAGTGTCACCGATCCGGAAACCGGCGAGGTGTACAACCTGACTTCACCAAGTGACGACTGCGGTCACGGCACACATGTCGCCGGTATCGCGGCCGGATCGAGGTACGGCGTTGCGAAGCGGGCGACGGTCATCCCCGTCAAGATCTTCCCCGGAGGTTCTGCCCGAGTCTGCGAGCGCGGCACATCGGTCACCGCATTCACGTTGGGAATCGATTGGATCATCACAACTCGATCACTCACACGGCCCGCGGTTGCAAACCTCAGTTTGGGGCTCTCTTCTGAGTCGGTGACGCTGAACACCGCGATGCAGAATCTCTCGCGGGTCATGCCCGTCATCGTCGCCGCAGGTAACGACGGTGATCTTGCCTCGACCGATGGTTACGTCTCTGCCGGCCTGGATTCCACGGCTGGTACCCGCAAGAGCCCCGCGTGCACGGCCGACAAACTCGGAATCACGGGCGTGCTCACGGTCGCTGCGACGGGTGGGTTGGCCGGAGATGACAGCAGCCCGACTTTCGATGGGGTTGACAAAGAGGCTCGGTACTCGAACCATGGTCCGTGCGTCGACATCTTTGCCCCCGGCACCGACATCAAGTCTGCGTGGCCCGTTGCCGACAATGTCGACCAGCGAAACCCCGATGTTTTTCCGAACAACTACTCCGACAGCGGAACTCTGAAGCGCAGCGGCACGTCGATGGCCGCACCGTTCGTTGCCGGTGCGGCGGCGATCTTGTTGCAGCAGGTTCCCACTGAAACACCGGGAGGGCTGACGCAGCGAATTCTCGCCAATGCCACGCGCGATGCGGTGACGGTTCTGCCACGCGTCGGCGGCGGTGTGGCGTCGCCGAATCTGTTGCTGTACGTCTGTGGTCTCGACTGCATGCCGAGTACGCCGACAGCCCCGAAGAACGTTGCCTTGACGCGCGGTGGCCGCACTGAAATCAACGTCTCGTGGCAAGCCCCCGACTCTGATGGTGGCGCCGCGGTGACGGGTTACACCGCAACGGCGACGCCCACCGCTGGTGCTGCGGTCACCTGCACGTCGGTCGTACCGACGCTGTCGTGCACGTTGGTGGGTTTGACGGCTGGCGCGTCGTATTCCGTGTCGGTCACCGCAACCAACTCGTCGGGCATCGGGTCGGCGTCAACCGCCAAGTCCCTGACACCTGGAGCTGCGCCCGCGACCCCCGGAACGCCATCAGGGATTTCCGGCAACAGCGAGGCCCGCGTCACATGGACTGCGCCGGCTGATGATGGTGGTCTGGCGATTTCGAAGTACACCGTCACGTCGACGCCGGATGGCAAGACGTGTTCGCCCACGGCTGCGGAGTTGGTGTGCATCGTGACGGGCCTGTCGCCCGGCACGTCGTACACGTTCGCCGTCACCGCAACAAACGATGCGGGAAGTGCGACGTCGCCGGCATCGGCGGCCGTCGTGCCGGTTCTTCCGTGGGAGTACGTGCCGGCCTTCGTCGCCGTGACTCCTGCAAACGGTCGCGTTGATCTCGAGTGGAGCGAGGCACGTGTGTCTGGCGTTGCGCCGGCCAATTACTTCACCGGGTACGAGGTGAGAAACGCGTCAGGTGCGGTGGTTTGCGTGACGACGGCGCTCAAGTGTTCGGTCGGACAGTTGAAGAACGCGTCGAAGGCGTCGTTCACGGTTGCGGCAACGACGCTCGGCGACAAGTCGCAGATCGCCGCCTCCAGCGAAGTTCTTGTCGGGGGAGTGCGACAGCTGGGCAACGTGATGCCGCGAAAGGCAAGTGCTCTTCTTTCGAGGATTGCGACAACCAACTCGAAGGGCAAGGTGACGTGGCGGGCCTTGTCCGGGGGCTGTCGCATCATCGGCAAGGTGGTCACGGCTCCGTCTCGAGGCAAGGCCTGTCGTTTGCGGATCTCGGTTGCCAAGGCGGGGGCGTTCCCCGCCCAAACGTTGACGGTCACGATCGAACTTCGCTGATTCAGGGCGAAAACACCGAGGCCCTTATTTGTACGGTGCAAGCACCAGTTGCGCGCCTATGTAACGTCCCGTAACCTTGGAGTCACCATCAACCAACGACGGCTGTCCCGAGGATGGCCGATTAAGGGGATAAACACATGAAGAAGACCCGCCTTGTGCGCGCTGCCGCACTTGCGGTGAGCCTTGCGTTTGTTGCCGCCGCCTGTGGCGACGACAGCGACTCGGGCTCGACCGAAGACACCACTGCTGCGGCAGAAACCGCCACCGCTGACACCACTGCTGCTGCAGAGGGCGGCGAGGCAGCTGCCGGCGGCGCAACCTGCGCCGAGGGCACCTCGATTGCGTTCTTCGGTGCGCTGTCGGGCGATGCCGGCAACCTTGGTCAGAACATCAAGAAGGGCGCCGAGCTCGCAGTTGCCCAGTTCAACGCTGCCAACGCTGGTTGCCAGGTCACGTTGAAGGACTTCGACTCGCAGGGTTCGCCTGACCAGGCACCCGCTCTCGCAACGCAGGCCATCGAAGATGCCACCATCCTCGGCATCGTCGGACCCGCATTCTCCGGTGAGTCGAAGGCCGTGAACCCGGCGTTCGACGAGGCTGGTCTTGCGATCATCACCCCGTCGGCCACCAACGAGGCGCTGAACGACAACGGTTGGAAGATCTTCCACCGCGCTCTCGCCGGTGACGACAAGCAGGGCCCCGGCATCGTGGCCTACATCCAGAACAAGC
>CAZVPL010000106.1:0-5162 GCA_964629075.1 uncultured Bifidobacterium sp.
ACACGAACTCGTGGTACATGGGTGCCAACGTTCCCGGCAAGCCCCGCGTTCTCTTTCCGTACATCGGCGGCGTCGGCCGTTATCGCCGAATTTGTACCGAGGCTCAAGAGCGTGGGTTCCTCGGCTTCGAACTGCACGGCAATGGCAAGCATCAGCTCAATCCCGGACCGGTGCGCCTCATGCAGCCTGACGTCGAGATGATGCTCGACGTGATGGCAACACTTGAACTTCCACCCATCGAGGCCATGTCGCCGGCCGAGGCGCGTGGTTTCATGGACGCTTCAGCGACGATGCGTGCACCCGGACCCGACGTTGGCGAAATCGTCGACGGCACATTTCCCGGAGCCGCGGGCGACCTGGAGTACCGCATCTATCGGCCGGCGTCGGCGGGTCCGCATCCGATCGTTGTCTACTACCACGGTGGCGGGTGGGTCCTCGGCAGTCACACGTCCGACGATCCGCTGTGTCGAGACCTGTGCAAGCGCGCCGATGTCATCATCATCTCGGTGAACTACCGCCACGCGCCCGAGGCGCGCTTTCCCGCAGCCGTCGACGACGCGTGGGCGGCACTCAAGTGGGTTGCCGACAATGCAGAGCAACTTGGTGGGGATGCCAACCGCATTGCCGTCGCGGGTTGGAGTGCAGGTGGAAACCTTGCCGCGGTCGTTGCGCAGATGGCACGCGACAACGCTGGTCCCGCGCTGCGCGGTCAGTTGTTGTTGACACCGGTCACCGATGGGTCGCGCCAGTCGGCGTCGTACACCGAGAACGGCGAGGGCTACGTGCTGACGAAGAACGTGATGGAGTGGTTCTGGAGCCACTACGCAAGCGCCGAAGACCGCAGGCACGTGAAGGCATCGCCATTGCTCGCCGAGAGTCTCGCGGATCTGCCACCTGCGATGATCGTGACGGGTCAGTTCGACCCACTGCGTGACGAAGGCAACGCGTACGCACGCGCACTGGCCGATGCAGGTGTGGAGGTCAAGCGCATTCAGGCGCGGGGCCACATCCACACTTCGATCACCATGGTCGACATGTTGCCGTCGGGTGCACCGATTCGCGGGCACATGGCCTCGGCGCTACGCGGTTTCTTTGTCGACAACTGAGTCGGGCTCAGCGCCGCAACAATTTGTCGATGTCGCGCGACAAGTCGGGGCCGACACCGGTTCGAATGTCGAAGCCCTCGACGTGAATGTGACGCGCGCCCAATTCTCGGGTGACGCCGCGCATCGACTTGACCAACGAGGTCGGCCCGCACATCACCACATGTGCGCCGCGTAGGCCGTCCGAACCGAAGGTGCGAACAAGGTCGTCGGCTCGCAGTCGGCTTCCGTCGTTCGACGCGTGGAGATGCAGGATGATGCGACCCTCGCGATCGGCGGTTTCCAGTGCCGCCAACCCGGGGGCATCGTCGCGCGACTTCACGCAATAGAACAGGTGCGGCGCCGGCCCATCGGCGGGATCACGCGAAGTCGCGGCGCCAACGAACGGGGTGATGCCCACGCCGCCGGCAATCCATACGACTTTGTCCACGGGCCGAGACGGCAGTGGATGCAGCCGTCCATAAGGGCCCTCGACCACGACACGCATGCCGGGACGGACTTTGTCGCCGAGCCGTTCGGTCCAGTCTCCGAGATTGCGAATCATGAATCGCAGCACCGGCTCATCGGGCGATGATGCAATCGTGAACGGGTGTGGCTCGGCCAAGCCACGCATCGAGAATTTGAGGAATGCGAACTGCCCAACGTCGTAGCGCAACGGCCGGCCGAGAGGCTCGAGCTCGAGGGTCAAGGTGTCTCCCGACGCTTCGATGGTGCGCACGCGGTGAACCCGGCCGCGGCGAACGACATCGCGCCACACCACGCGGTAGGCCCATGCGACGAGACCGGCAATCATGAACGCAAGGAACCAGCGGCCCCACGCCGAGTCGTTCGCGTACGGCTTTGTCGCCGTGTAAAAGTGCCAACACGCGAAGGCATACGGCACGACGAGCAGTTTGTGTGTGAGACGCCACCAACGTGTGGGAATCCACCGAAGAATGCTGATGCCAACCAGTGCATACAGAAGGTTCGTCGCCGTGCCGGCCAAGTCTTCGGCGGCCTCTGCAACGGCGCGAGACGCTCCACGGATGCCCTTCACGTCGTCAATCGTCTGGGTGTGCAGCCACATCGCGCCGACGGCCAACGCACCGAACCATCGGTGCCACTTGTACATGCGGTCGAGGCCGCCGAACAGTCCTTCGAGCAGCGACAACCGGGTGGCGAGGATGTTGCTCCACGCCATCAGAAGAATCGATACCGAACCGATGAACAATGCAAAGCCAACATTCGACTCGTCACCGCGGGCATCTTTGAATGCAAACCAGCCAACGATCATCGTGGCGACGGCGATGATCGGGCCCGTCCAATGCAACCCCGGCGACGGGGGGTTGGGGGCGACGGGTCGTTCGAGGCGCCAGTCGCGCGGCCGACCGACCAAGCGCCGCACCACGGATTCAGCGATTTCAACCTTGCTGCCGGGCACGTGATGACACTATTCGGTTGTGGGGAAGTGCCGCGCGCATAGCGTTGGTGGCATGTCGCACACCACATCGAGCGGACACACCTGGGACGAGCGCTACGGCGAAGAGGGTTTTGCATTCGGCGACCAACCAAACGACTTTCTCGTCGAGGTCGAGGCCACGTTGGTGAGGGGTGACACGTTGATGTTGGGCGACGGAGACGGTCGCAACGGAGTGTGGATGGCGCAGCAAGGACACCGCGTGACGAGTATCGACCTCAGCTCGGTTGGAGTTGCAAAGGCCAAGCAACTCGCGTCACAACGCGGAACAACCATCGACGCCCGTGTTGGTGATCTGGAAACCTTCGACATGGGGCACGAATCATGGGACAACATCGTGTCGATCTTTTGTCATGTGCCGTCGGCGATTCGTCGCAACGTGCACGACAACGCGAAGGCCGCACTTCGCACCGGCGGTCGCTTTGTTCTCGAGTCGTACAACGCTGCAAACATCGGCCGCGGAGTTGGCGGGCCGCAAAGCGCCGACCTCACCGTTGAACTGGAAGAACTCGAGGCCGACTTCGCCGGTTGGAAACTCGAAATTCACCGTGCAATCGACCGCAACATCATCGAGGGCAAGTACCACTCGGGACACAGTTCAACCGTCCAGTTCGTTGCCGTGAAGCCGGCATGAGTGAAGCGGCGCAAGCATGAAGGTCTTCGTTCATGGCAACCCCGAAACATCGGCCGTCTGGCAACCACTCGGCGCCGAACTTTCGGCCAGGGGCGTAAATGACGTCGTGCTGCTGTCACCACCCGGCTTTGGTGCGCCGACGCCGACCAATTGGAATGCCACGCAAGGCGATTACGTCGATTGGTTGGTTGCAGAGCTCGAGCAGTTCAACGCACCCGTCGACATCGTCGGACACGATTGGGGTGCCGGTCACGTGTACGGAGTGCTCGCGCGTCGACCCGAGTTGGTGAAGTCGTGGGCCACCGATTGTGGCGGTCTGTTGCATCGCGAATATCAATGGCATGATGCCGCTCAGGCGTGGCAGACAGCCGGAGTCGGCGAAGAAGCCGTCGGAATGTTGACCCACATCGACTCCACCGACCTGGCCGGAATCCTGCAGGGCCTCGGCATGAGCGACGACATTGCAGCGGAAGTTGCACCCCACGTGAACGAGGAAATGGGCCGTTGCATCCTTGCGCTCTACCGCTCGGCGACTCAGCCCGCGATGCGCGACCTTGGCGCTCACCTTGCCAACGCGAAGTTGCCGCGTGGTGCGGTGATCATCCCAACCGCCGACACCTATCCGGGTACTCCCGACATGGCCCGAGAAGTTGCGCACTCACTTCACGCAACGACCATCGAACTGCACGGTCGCGGACACTGGTGGATGATCGAAGACCCCGCGACTGCGGCCGAACAATTGATCAATTTCTGGAACGCCGAAGGCTGATCCGCAGAATCAGTGAACGTGGCCCGATGTTTGTCGGCGCGCGGCGAAGACCACCACAGTCGCCAATGCAGTGAGGCCGAACAACGTGACGCGGAAATTCGTCAAGTCGGCAAGTGCGCCTGCCGTGCCCGAGGCCGCGAGAAATCCCAAACGCTGCCCGAATGTCATGGCGCCCAAGCCATGTGCCGCGCTGAGCCCCGGCAGCTTCGCCGCGATTTCATAGAGCTGCGGAAACAACACGCTGACGCCGAGACCCCACCCCGCGTAGGCGACGAATGCAACCGCAGTCACCGGGGCGATCGACAACAACGCCGCCGAGGCAAGGCACAACCACACGCCGGTGTCGAACGTTCTTCGACTACCGAGCCGCATCACCACGTGATCACCGCCGAGTCGACCCGCCAACATGAATGCCGCGAAGACAGCGGTTCCGGCGGCCTTCCAGCGTCCCGCATTGAACACGTCGTTCAACACCACTGAACTCCATTCGCTCGGCAGCGATTCGATGATTGCCAGAGCCGAGCCCATCAATCCGATCGCAACGGTCACCGCGAATGCGGTTCGTACCCGTGTATCGGGTTTGACGATCTCCTCGTCGTGCGGGTCATCGTTCGGTAGCAAACCGCGGATCGCCCAGCCAACCGCGACAAGCATCACAATCGACGTGCCGACCAAGTGAACGCCGAGTCGCACATCAAGAGCCGACATCGTCAATGCAGTCAGGCCACCCACAACCATCCCCAGGCTCCACATACCGTGCAGCCGCTGCATGATCGGCTTTCCCAGGCGGGTTTGAATCATCACGCCCTGCGCGTTGAACGCAACGTCGTTCTGCACGTCGCTGAATCCGAGGCATGTCATGAGAAGGAGAAAAGTCAACGGATTCGGCACGACAGCGACAAGTGGCACCAGTCCCGAGATGATCACCGAGGCAAGAATCACCACGGTTTTGGTCCGGACGTGGCGCACCACCCGTGCCACCAGCATCGACCCAAGGAAGCCACCAAGGCCCCCGCCGAGCAACGAAATGCCGAGACCCGAGTTGCTGACGCCCATGCGATCGCGCACTTCGCTGATGCGCGGAATCCAGTTCGAGAACACCATCCCATTGACGAAAAAGATCAACGCGACCGAAACGGTCGAGCGACGAGTGGACGGCACGCAGCGAGATTACTCGTCGTCGAAAGACAGCCCTTCGAT
>CAZVPL010000107.1:0-4870 GCA_964629075.1 uncultured Bifidobacterium sp.
TTGAACTCGGCAGCGAGCAACTTCTCGGCGAGCGCCATACCGACGGCCGTGGCGACCCCCTGGCCGAGCGGGCCGGTGGTCGTTTCGATGCCCACATCGAGGTCGCGCTCCGGATGGCCCGCAGTGCGCGAACCCAACTGACGGAAATCTTTGATGTCCTGCAGCGACAACGGATGACCGGTCAGATGCAGCACCGAGTAGAGCAGCATCGAGGCGTGGCCGTTGGAGAGCACGAAACGATCGCGGTTCGCCCAACGCGGATTGGTCGGGTTGTACTGCATCACCTCGCGCCAGAGCACTTCGGCAATATCTGCCATGCCCATCGGCGCGCCCGGATGCCCTGAGGCCGCCTTCTGCACCGCATCCATGGAAAGTGCCCGGATGGCGTTGGCGAGCTGGCGGCGTTGCGACATGGCGGACTCGTGGGTTCGACTGCCTTCGGAAACTCCGAGTTCATGGCCGGCGATGTACGGCTGCAGGTAGGGCAATGGAAGAAACTGAACCGGGCCGTGTTCGTCATCGATGATGACCGGCTCCGTAATGCGGCCGACGTCGCCGCGCAGAGTCAATCCCTGTTGTGTCAACAGGGGTTCGGGACCTGCGATGCGCTCGGCAGAATCATGGTTCCCCGAGATTCCAACCACCTTGCAGCCGGTCTCATGAAGGCCTCGCAGAATCTCCCAGTAGAGACTGGATGCTGCTTGAGACGGGTCTGCCCGTTGGAACAAGTCGCCCGCGACGACCACCACGTCGACCGCGCGTTCACGAACTTGATCAACGAGCCATTCACCGAATCGACGTTGATCATCGATCAGGTCGATTTCGTTCTGGAACGACTTGCCCAGATGCCAGTCACTGGTGTGCAGAATGCGCACGTTGTTGACCCCCTACGAGTTCAGGAAATGCCGGATGGGAAACGTCCGAACAGCGGGGGGAACGGGAAAAGAACTACTTTTCACCGATTTCCGATCGCTCGGACACTGCTTCGTTGCCTCGCGCCAGCAGAGCAAGACCGAGATGGTCCATCTGCTGATCGAATTCGGCAAGAAGTCATAGTGTCCATGCGACACCCTCAGCCTACAACATCACTGCACCTGATCCAAACCTTGAGTCGATCGTGGTCGCGTAGCCGTTCATTACATTCCGGTTATTCAGACTCGGTCCATTCGCTAATTTGCGTGCATGGCCGCGCAGCTGTATCCCGCCAACTTCGATCTGTCCACCATCGACGATGTCGAGGCCCAAGTAGCCCGAAAGTTCATGGCCAATCTCGGACCGGAGTGGAAGATCGTCCCGCACGTGAAGATCGCGGTCAACGGCAAGGACTTCGAAATCGACCTTGTGCTCGTCTCACCCTTACAGGGCCTGCTACTCGTCGAGGTGAAGGGCGGCATCATCACGATGGAGAAGGGCAAATGGAAGGCCTACGACAAAGACCTCGACGACCCCGTCGAGCAGGTGATGACCGCCAAACACAAGTTGGCCAAGCGTTTGAAGAAGAAAGGCGTCGATCTGGACGGCTTCTTCATGCAGCACGTGCTTGCCTTCCCCGGCATCTCGGACTTTCCTGTCGACGGCGCGGGGCCCGACCTCGAACGCACGATGGTTTTTACCGCGGTCGAACTGGACTCGCCCAAAGAGGCCATCGCACGCCTGCACGTGGGTGAGGGCCCGGTACCCAAGGATCGCCTTCTTCGTCTTTTGAAGGCCTTGCGTCCGGACATCACGGATGTTCAGGTCAACGGCGACTTTGTTGAGTCGACAATGGATCAGATCGACGAGACAACCGCGCAGTCATTGAAGATCGTCGAAAGTCTCGACGAAAACCTTCGTGTTCTCGTGCATGGACCGGCGGGGACCGGCAAAACACATCTGGCGCAACGATGGGTTGATCGTGCGCTGAGGCGCGGGGAGTCGACACTTTTTCTTTGCTTCAATCGCTACTTGGGACAGGATCTTCTCGCTCAGCGCCCTTTGGCACTTGAAAAACTCGAAAACCCGCCTTTGTACATCGTTGGATCGATGCATGCAATCGTTCTCCAGATGCTGGGTGATTCCGCCCCGACGTTTCCGCCGAATCCGGACGGCGCGTTTTTCGATGGAACCTTGCTCGATGCCTTTCGCGAGAACATCGGAAGTATTCCGCTGCGATTCGACACAATCGTGATCGACGAGGGCCAGGACATCAAGGGAACTTGGCTCGATGCCCTGATGGGGCTTCTGGAAGACCAGACAACTGGACGGGTCCTCATGGTCGCGGACAACAAACAGGCCATCTACAACTCCGAGTGGACTCCTCCCCGCGAATGGACCAGCCTTCCCCTGAAAGTCAACCTGCGAAATTCGCGTCGAATCGGAAAGGTTGTCGAGCGTGTCGGCGGGGGTTCGCCTCGCCCATTTGGCGTGGCTGGCGCTGAGGTTCAGTTCTACTCAACCACCGGGGTCCGCGAAGCAAGGAAGCGAATTGGGCAAGCGATACATCGCGCTCACCACGAGCTCGACATACCACTTGCTCGGATTTTGGTGGTGACTCGGCACCGCGATCTGCGGGACGAGTTGTATGCGTCACCGCTGAAAACCGCAGATGGCTTCGACGAGGTCACTCTTGTCCCTTGGAACAAACGAGATGAAGGCGCCGTGATCTGCGAAACAATTCATGCGACAAAGGGACTCGAACGTGAGGCGGTGATTGTGGTGAACCTCGACGAAGAACCCGACGAGGCGACGACGTACATCGGAGCCAGTCGCGCCATGGCATTCCTAACCGTTGTGGGCTCGCCCGCCCTCGGCCAACAACTCGGGCTCCCCAAGTCATGAGCGGACACCTTTTCGTCGTCGATGGCGATCTCACGAAGATCGCGTGCGATGCATGGCTCTTGCCAACCGACAACTCGTTCTCGATCACCAACAGTTGGGCCCGGGCGATCGGACTTCGAGGTGCGGAGCGTCTGGACGAACCCCGATGGTCGACACAGGAGTTCGCAAGGCGCTACCGACGGATCGCGAGCAGCGATGTGTGGCTGGGGAAAGTCGGTGGGCAGGGCACCGCGGGATTCGTCGAGGCCGCGCAACAGTTCATTCGTGGCGCTGCCGCCCAGAGCCGACGCGTTGCCGAAGCGGAGGGCCGCCGGCCACTGCTAGCCATCAATCAACTTGGCAGCGGTCGGGGTGGCGGCGAGTTCCGTAAAGGTGAGGGACTCCCGAAAGTGATGGACGAGGTGCGCAAGATGTTGGCGCGCGACGAGGTTGACACCGACGTGGTCCTTGTGACCTGGGGTGAAACTGCCGAAGCAGCAGCACAGTGGTACCGATCGACCAACCGTTGGCACGAAGCACCCGAATGGCGTTTTGCCCACCGGAACGACAGGTTGCAGACACTTGCGGGCGAACTCGCAGCGGAACTGCGTCGCAATCGTGCAAGCATCTTCATTGGCGCCGGCGTGAGCACGGGAGCCGGCCTGCCGACGTGGCGGGAACTGCTGGAGAAGATTGGTGCGTCGTGCAGACCGCCCCTGACCCCGACAGATATCGCACGAATCAGCGATGAGCGCGACACGGCGGCGATTCTCTCGGAGCGTTTGGAGCGGCACGGCAAGTCACTCGGCCTCGCGCTCGCCAAGGAACTGCGGGCAAAGAAGTATTCACTTCAGCATGCACTTCTCGCCTCGCTCCCGTGTTCGGAATTCATCACGACGAACGTTGATGATTTATTCGAACAGGCATGCGCGACAGCAGGCAGAAGCATCGCGGTCGCACCGCACATCGAACCTGACGCCGAGCGTTGGCTGTTGAAACTTCACGGCTCCATCACCGAACCACGGTCGATGGTCTTCACCCGTGACAGCTTCCTGCAGATGACACGCCAAAGCCGGGCCCTGATGGGATTGGTACAGGCGATGCTTCTCACCCGACACATGATCTTCGTGGGTTACAGCCTCCGAGACGAGGACTTCCACGAGTTGATGTTCGAGGTGCGGTCGGCTTTTCCCGCGTCACGCCCGAAACAGAAACTCGGAACAGTCCTGACGCTTGTGGAGGACCCGTTGCAAGCAGAACTTTGGAAAGACACCGTTGATGTGGTGGCGTTCCACCCACCACTACCGAGCGAAGCCGGGCCCGATCAGAGGGCAAAGGCACTTCGCGCAGCGATACCCGAATTGCAGAAGTTTCTCGACCTGGTTGGCCTGCTGGCTGCGGACAAAGCCTCGTTCATCTTGGATCCGACCTACAGCGACATGTTGACTCCCAGCGAAAGACGATTCGCTGCCGCGATCGGTTCGACCCTCGCCCAGCGACCGCGCGGCGAAGATGGCCCTTGGTCAGAACTTGAGAACCATCTCCGCCGCTTTGGACTGCCGCAGCACAGAACCTGACTTGAATCAGTCCTCTTCGTCGCCGAGGAGGCGGTCGACCTTGCTGTCGTCGAAGAAGGCGTCAGCGCTGGTGTCGATTCCGCGACGCTTCTTGTCACGGAGCATCAACATGCTCGACGACAGGTTCGAGAACATCGCATCCGCCCCGCCCTTGTTCGCCCTGAAAGCGCGAGCCCGGCCACTGTTCACGCCGAGGTCGCCTGCATCGCCGTAGGCGTCGATTCCTGCAGACAGGTAGACGAAGGTCCAACCGTCCTTCTCGCAGTTTGCAATGAGCTGCCGGAGCTGTTGCAGGGAAAATTCAGAGCTCTCGTTCTCTTCACCATCGGTGATGGTCACGAAAACGACATCGGGTTGTTCATTCGTTGGACGCGTGTCGAGCGCCCGCTGTTCGCGGATGCGAGCCACCAATTTGCCTGTTGCGTCGAACAGGGGTGTGCCACCACGGGGGATGAACGTCTTCGAAGTGAGTTTCGGAACCTCCGCGATGGGAAGAC
>CAZVPL010000108.1:0-4833 GCA_964629075.1 uncultured Bifidobacterium sp.
CTGGTCGGGTGACCGAAGAAACCATTCTCGACGCCATCGAGAAGATGGAAAAAGCAGTCGAACACGTACAGGGTCAGTTCCTCAGCGTGCGCACCGGTCGCGCGACTCCTGCAATCGTCGAAAAGCTGATGGTCGACTATTACGGCTCCTCGGTTCCGCTGCAGCAGCTGGCCGGCTTCCAGGTTCCCGAAGCGCGCATGCTCGTCGTCAAGCCCCACGACAAGGGCGCGATGGGGGCAATTGAAAAGGCCATTCAGGCCTCCGACCTCGGACTCAATCCATCGAACGATGGCATCGTGATTCGTCTTGCATTCCCCGCGCTCACCGAAGAGCGGCGCAAAGAGTACGTCAAGGTCGTGAAAGGCATGGCCGAAGACGGACGCATCGCCATCCGCAACATCCGCCGTGATGCCCGCAAGGCCCTCGAGACCGCCGAGAAAGACGGTGACATCTCGAAAGATGAACTCGAGCGTGCCGAAAAGGAACTCGAGAAAGTGACGCACGAACACGTGGAGTTGATCGACAAGGCCTTCACCCGCAAGGAGCAGGAATTGCTCGAGGTCTGAGTCGGGCACCGAACGGAAAAGGCACTGGAAAGAATCGGAAAGGTTGGAAGATGAGCGACGACAAGCGACGCGACGACACCGGGGGATACGGCACCGACTTCGGTGACGACTTCGGAACCATCGAATTCGCCGGCGACGACAAAGCCCCGTCCATATCCTTCGGCGACGACACCGGGCCCCTTCCTCACTGGACCGAGCCACCGACCACCGAAATGCCCCGGACTCCGCAGGTCAGCGCCTCCGACGATGACGTCTGGTCGACTTTTTCGAAGCCCGCGGTTCAGCCCACGCCTCCACCCGCTGCGAGCGAACCAAAGCTCGGTCTGTTCGACGACCTTGGCGATTCGCCCACGAGTTACCGCGACGAGCCAACCCGCGAGGCGCGCTACTTCGACGACGAACCGTCCCAGCCCGTCGCCACGCCGCGACGCGAACCACGCATCGTCATCGGCAGCGACCCCACCGACGAGCGGCTGCGTCGTCCCGATCCGCGCGGACAGCAAGGCGCGCCGTCGCGCCCCGTGCCCCGTACCCCGGGAGGCGGCTCCACCGGGCCGACGCCACGACCGCCCGTGCAGCGTGGCGCCCGACCCGCATCCGCCCGCGAGCGTCGTGGTCCGAACTACGGCCGCGATCTTCCCCAGGCGGTGACGGCCGGACTCATTCTCGCGGCCGCATTCATCGCTGCACTCATGTGGCGTCCCGCCGCGGTCATGCTCTTCGTTGTTGCGGTTGTCGGCTTGGCATCGGTCGAGTTCTTCAACAAGGTGACGGAAAAGGGCTATCGACCTGCTTCGTTCGCCGGCATCGCGACATGTATCGCAGCGCCGCTCGCCGCGTACTGGATCGGCGATGGTTCGTTGCCGTTGGTCTTCGCGTTCGCGTTCGCCGCGGCAGCCGTCGGCTTCATCGGGGCGCCCGGTGTGCAGAGCGGTCCGCTTCCCAACGTCGCCATCACGATGCTCGCCTCGGTCTGGATCGGACTCCTCGGGTCATTCGCCGCGCTCATCGTGCGTTACTCCACGGTGTCCTACGGGGTGCCCGGGTTCAACGTCGGCACCGACACGTTGTTCATCGTTGCAGTGGGTGTGGTCGCAAACGACGTGATGGCGCTCTTCGTCGGGTCAACCGCGGGGCGCACGCCCTTGCGCGAGTGGATCAGTCCGTCGAAGTCGGTCGAAGGACTGATTGGTGGCACGGTCGGCACCTTCCTTGCCGTCGCAATCGTCGGAACCCAAAGCGGCACCTGGGATCGAACGAGTGAGTGGATTCTCCTCGCTTTGGTCATCTCGGTTCTCGCCCCGCTCGGCGATCTGGTCGAGAGCATGTTCAAGCGCAACCTCGACGTGAAGGACTTCGGCACGTTCATCCCCGGCCACGGCGGTGTCCTCGACAGGTTCGACGGCTTCCTCTTCGTCTTGCCCGGTGCGTACTACCTGATGCTCGTCATCCAGCCTTGGGTGAAGTAGCCCCGGTCCGCGTCGCGATCGCCGGCTCGTCCGGCTCAATCGGCACGCAAACGCTCGATGTCGTGCGTGCCGAGCACGGTGCCTACGACGTCGTCGCGCTTGCCGTCGGGTCGTCGATCGATACCGTCATCGCCCAGGCGGAAGAATTCCGTCCGTCGGTCGTGGTGGTGGGCAACGAGGCCGACCGCCGCCGTGTCGCGGCGGCTCTTCCGTTTGCCGATGTGTCGTGCGAACTCACCGATGTGGTCGGCCCGGCCGACGTGGTCGTGAACGCCGTTGTTGGCTTCGCCGGTTTGCCGGTGACCCTCGAAACTCTGCGCGCCGGCAAGCGACTCGCGCTCGCGAACAAAGAGAGCCTCATCGCGGCCGGTCCCATCGTCCAGCCACTGCGGTCGGTGCCCGGCGCGATCATCGTCCCGGTCGACAGCGAGCACTGCGCGGTGCATCAATGTCTGCGGTCGTCGCACAACGTCGACAGGGAAGTGCGCCGCATCGTTCTCACCGCAAGCGGCGGTCCGTTTCGTGGTCGCACGCGCTCGGATCTCGCGAACGTCACCGTTGCCGACGCCTTGGCACACCCCACGTGGGCGATGGGGCCGAAAATCACCATCGATTCGTCAACGCTCATGAACAAAGGTCTCGAAGTCATCGAGGCGCACGAGCTGTTCGGTGTCGGTTACGACGCAATCGATGTCGTCGTGCATCCGCAGTCGGTCGTCCACTCGATGGTCGAATTCACCGACGGCTCCACCATCGCGCAGTTGTCCATGCCCGACATGCGTCTGCCGATTGGTTATGCGCTCGGGTATCCCTCGCGCATCGCGACCCCGTTTGGCGCCATCGATTGGGCGGCAACGGGGCGGCTCGACTTCATGCCCCCCGACATCGGTACTTTCCGTTGTCTTGCACTTGCCTACGAAGCCGGACGGGCCGGAGGCACTGCTCCGGCGTTCATGTCCGCGTGCAACGAAATCGTCGTCGAGGCTTTTCTCGCGGGCGATGTGCCGTGGCTCGGGATTGCTGACACAATCGAGGCGGTCATGGATACCTACTCGCCGTCACACCCCCGCGACGTCGACGACATTCTCGAGGCCGATCGGGCAGGTCGCGCCGCGGCGCGTCGGCACCTCGGTCAACCCGAAGCGGGGTAGTGCCGTGGCGGGTATGTATCAGCGTCTCCGGCAGGAGATGATCGTCGGGGGTGGCGACGCGTCCGGCCCTCCGAACACATCGTCGAAGAACACCGCGACCGTGTCCGGTCTGGTGATTCTCGGTCTGCTCGTGTGGCTCGGATTCGCCAATCCGTGGACGTTGTTGTTCGTGGTCGGGCTGCTCGTCTCGGTGTTTCTCCACGAAGTCGGTCACTACGCAACCGCCCGGTGGACGGGGATGAAAGTCACCCAGTTCTTCATGGGATTCGGCCCGCGCCTGTGGAGCCGCACACGTGGCGAAGTGGAGTGGGGTGTTCGTGCGTTGCCCCTCGGGGCGTTCGTGCGCATCGTCGGAATGAACGCGCTCGACGAAGTTGAACCCGGCGACGAGAACAGGGCGTACCGCAACAAGAGTTTTCCCCGTCAGTTCCTGGTCATCACTGCCGGGTCATTGATGCACTTCATTCTCGCTCTCGCCATCTTCACGGGTGTGTACGCCACGGCCGGCCGCTACACCGAGAGCGGTCGGGTGGGAGTCACGTTTGCGCCCGCTGCCGGATCGCCCGCCGAATCGGCCGGGCTCGTGGTCGACGACATCATCACCTCCATCGGAAACACTCCCGTCGATTCCCGCGACGAGCTCGTTGCGGCGATCACATCTCGCAACCCGGGCGATCGTGTCGTCGTCGAGTGGCGTCGCGACGGCATTGCCCAGAGTGCCGAAGTGCAACTGGCGGCAAATCCGTCGAACCCCGACCTTGCGTTCCTCGGCATTGCGACGAATTCGTTCGACTACGTCGAACAATCGGCCGGTGCCTCGGTTGGTTGGGCGGTGCGCGACTCTTTGTCCACAATCGGCAACTCGATGAAGGGCGTGGTGACGGCGTTGAATCCCTTGAACTCGATTCGCGCGTTGCAGAGCCCCGACGAAAATCTCGAGACTCGTCCGACAACCGTCGTCGGGGCGAGCCAAATCGGCGGTCAGCTCGGCGAGAGTGAGGGCCTGAAGGGGGTTCTCATTCTCCTCGCCAGCGTCAACGTGTTCGTCGGCGTGTTCAACCTGTTCCCGCTGTTGCCCTTCGACGGCGGCCACGCCGCGATCGCAACCTACGAGCGCCTGCGCTCGCGAGGCGGAAAGCGTTACCGCGCCGATGTCAACAAGATGATCCCCGTCACAACGGTTGTTCTCGGTCTCCTCGGCTTCCTCCTCTTCGTCGGTCTGTATCTCGACATCACCAATCCCCTCTGAGTCGGGCCATACTGGGCCCATGTTCGAACGCCGTCGTACGCGTCAGATTCACGTCGGCAAGGTTGCCGTCGGCGGCGATGCACCAGTCTCAGTGCAGTCGATGACGACGACAAAGACCGCCGACGTTGAAGGCACGCTTCAGCAGATCTACGCACTCGCCGCGGCGGGCTGCGACATCGTCCGGTGCACCTGCAACGAAATCGAGGCCGCCGAAGGCCTGGCGCAGATCGTTCCGCGGTCACCGATCCCGGTCATCGCCGACATTCATCACCAGTACAAGATGGCGCTCGCCGCACTCGAAGCCGGTGTCCACGGCTTGCGTCTCAACCCGGGAAACATCCGAAAGCCCGAGCACATCAAGGCGGTCGCGGCCGCTGCGAAAGAGCGCAACGTGCCCA
>CAZVPL010000109.1:0-4823 GCA_964629075.1 uncultured Bifidobacterium sp.
AATCCTTTCCCCATGTATTGAGATTAATTCGGTGTATTACTGCTCCACCCATTTGAGCGACATACGCAAATTGTGAGTCACTAGAGACCGTAATCCCCCGAGGGTATCCGCCAATTTTGATGGTTTTGATGACTTTCTGTTTCTCAACTGAAATGACTGATAGATCATAGGAACACCAGTTACTTACGAGAACATACTTATTGTCAGGAGTTACATCAACAACCTTAGGCACAACTCCTACGCGATAAGCGGCATCAATCTTCCACGAACTGGTATCAATGCGATAAAGAAATGAACGATCGTATTTGTCGGCTGGCTTACAAACGTCAGTCCCCTCGCGGTTAAATCCTTTTCCGTACATCGCATAATTTGTTACGTAGAGATGCGAACCATCAGGCGAGAAGGCGCCTTCTACTGGAGCGCCTCGATGCAACCCTGAGAAACCACTAAACCCCAAATCGCTGAGATTAATTTGATCAGATATTGTTGAAATCAAATTTAGATTTGCGGCATCGTAGATTGTTACCGAGTGGCGATACATCATGTTGTGTGCCGAAACAAAGCCTGTATTTGAGGCACGAACAGACTTGGGAGCGATATTTCCAGTAATTGTCTTCTCAAGTTTTAGCAATGTGCCATCAGATAGAACATTGGCTTGTGTTGGAAGGTTGATGTTTAAAACTAAGGCGAAAACTATGGCCAACCTCACCGAACTACGCATATGCGCAATCTACAGGGTAATCTCGCTACATGATTTCTCCATACATCGCGCTAATGAAGTTGCGAGTGGTGGAGTTATTGCTGGTCACAACACTTCCCGCACTTTTCTTGGCCGCGGAAGGAATCCCGCCACTTGGTATAACTCTGGCAACACTTCTTGGCGGAACACTAGCTGCAGGTGCAGCAAATGCTTTTAACATGATAATTGAGAGCGATATAGACCAACTTATGGGTCGAACCTCAAAGCGTCCCATCGTCAACAATCAAGTGACAGAAAATCAGGCCCTCATTTTTGCATCTGTAATTACGATAATTTCTCTTGCGATATTCTGGTTCTTCACTAATCCACTAGCAACCGGATTGACTGTAAGTGCTATTGCTTTCTACGTTTTTGGTTACACCGTAGGTCTTAAGCGCAGGACATCTCAAAATATTGTCTGGGGAGGAATTGCCGGCTGCCTACCAGTACTCATTGGCTGGTCAGCAGTAACCAACACACTTTCATGGACGGCTTTCTGGTTCTTTATGGTTATTTTCTTCTGGACTCCACCACACTTTTGGGCGCTCGCAATCAAATATAAAGATGATTACGAAGCAGCAGGGATTCCGATGTTGCCAGTAGTTGCCCCAATGAAGAAAGTCAGCCAACAGATGTGGTTCCACACCATAGCCCTGGTGGCGGTCTCATTCCTCACTTTTTACACAGCAAACCTTCCGATTTGGCTCTATGCGATTAACGCACTACTAGCACTTGTTTTCATCTATCAGTTGGCTGGACTCAAAAAAGAACAAATTGAAAAGAGCGCAGCAAGAATTTTCAATGGATCAATAACTTACTTAAGTTTGTACTCCATGGCTCTAGTCATTGGAGCCCTCATTAAGTAACTCAGTGCGAGTTAGATCTTTACGACCATCTATGCCCAGTTTCTGATAGATGGCCATCGTTTCCTGCCGTATCAAAGACTCCGAATATCCCATCTTGTGCGCAATAGCAATATTGGTCATACCGGACTTGATTAAATCTAAAATGAGTGATTGTCTCTCGGTAAGTTGTTGACCAATCAAATTCTCTTTGGCTTGTGAACCTCCGCGGCGCCTAGAATTCTGACTTACATCTAATTGATGAATGTATAAGCTGAACAAAGACTTCAACATTGAATAGTAGTTTCGGAACTGTTCCTTATCAGGAGTTTGAACTTGCGTGGAGAGTGTTGCTGCAAAATTTGGAAGCAGAGGCATAAAAATAGTTGATTTCCATTCCTCATCTCCCTCACTTACCTGCAGGCCAGCAAAATCCTTGCGATACTGAGCATCTCGACTCTTGATAATGACGCTCTCGCTCTTAATTGCCTCGTTTAGAAGAGGGTTTGTCAAAAGACTAAATTCCGAATTCCGGGCCAGAAAACTTTCGTCGAATCCAAAACTACTTACGTGACTTAGCTTGAAATCGCGATCTAGCCGAGCAACATAAAAGCGTGACGGCTCTCCTGAGCTGCAGGCGTTGAGAGCTACATATTGAACGGCCGCCCCTAAGTCCTTTTCGAGCGCTAAATAATTAGCAATGTTGCTTAAACGCATCAAATCCATGTAGCCCTCCTTTCAGTAGCATTTTTAAGGAATGTACACATGAAACCTTCACAAAATCTCATTTTGAGATGCCCAAATCAGTCAAAGTTAAAGTCTGCTGTATCTTTAACAGACTCGACTGAAAAAAAGATGGAGAAAAGTGGCCAAAGTCAACGAGATAAAACCGAATGCTCTTCTTATTGAAGATAATGCGGAAGATCGAATCAATATCAAGTTGCAGCTTGAAGTTATGGGGTTCTCTGTTTTCGATGTTTCTTCATCGACGGAAGCGAGAGAGATTTTTCCTATCCGTGATTACAGCCTGGCCTTGATTCATCTCGGACACGCTCCTCTTGAGAGTTTAGAAATTTGCCGACAGATTCGGGCATTATCGACAGTTCCGATTCTTATGATCACAAAAAGAGAAGAAGTTGTTGATGAAGAATTAGCTCTTAATGCAGGCGCAGATGATTACATCACCAAACCTATTGAGCAGAGGATTTTGACTTCGCGAGTAACACAACAATTGAAGCGTGGTGAAAGTCAGAGGGCACCTCGCCAAACTATTTTGACGTGGGAGAATCTTTCGTTAGATCTCGCAGAACACCTTTTCAAAATTGGCGATAAGGAAATTCTCCTTACAAATTCTGAATATCGCTTCTTACAATTATTGATGGAAAACCCAGAGAGAGTTTTCTCTAAAGAACAAGTGTTGCAAGCGGTCTCATCTCTTCGAGAATCGGCGGCAGGATCGGTTGAAACTTATGCTGGCCAACTACGTGCCAAGATTAAACGTAACGGCGGACCAGACGTCATTGATGTCGTGCGAAGTGTTGGATTTAGGTTAGCAAGTAATGATGTAAGCGAGAGAGTGAGTTAGAACGCGCTTCACTTGAACCTCTTTGAAGATTGAGAGAGTTGCGAGTAGCACGCGAGTGAAGAATCGATAGCGCCCTTCAAGGTTATGCCTGGTCTGCCCGATAAGGCGAGCAGCCATAACTAGAAGAGAGCATTCATGATTAAAGGTACTTCCGCAAAGCGCTCTTGGCGTCCATTCGCAGGGGCGGCAATCATCATCTCCATTGCCGCCATCGCCGGGCAAAGCGTTCTCGCATCACTCAATGCAACAGCGTTCAATACAACAGCACAAAATATAAACGCAGGAACATTGAAATTAGATTTAGCAAATTCAGGAAATGGTTTTGGTGCAAGCATTTCAAACATAGTTCCAGGCGATGTAGTTAATCGATATGTGACACTCACAAACTCTGGAACTCTCAATGGAATTGGCCTCACTTTAAAAACGTCTCAGACGGGAACAGCGTCTCTAATTACTGATGGCACAGGCGGCGTTACAACAAAGGCTTTAAAGTTAACTGTTACAAGCTGTAGCGTCGCCTGGAATACAAGTACAGGTGCATGCACAGGTACAACATCAACGGAGCTCAATTCGACAGTCATTGGATCATTGACGTCGGCGACACCTTTGACAAATGGCACAATGTCATCAAGTGCAGTGAAGTATCTTCAAATGAAAATTGAACTTCCTGATCAAAATGAAACAACCATCAACGGTGCACTTCCATCCAACACCGTACAAGGTGGAGCAGTCGATGTGACCTACACATTTGATCTTGCTCAACGCGTAGCAACCATCACTAATAGCTAAAAGTAACCTGTAGGGGGAGAGCTCATCGCTCCCTCTCACTCATCCAGGGAGTAGAAATGAAGAGAATTTTCGCGCTAGTACTGGCTATAGCAACTTTTACATCTTTGCCGGCTTCTGCAGGTCAATCAGCTCGTGCTGTTAAGTCATCAAGCACATCCACTGCAACTTGGGCAGTCAGTGCAATCGGGCAAAGTCAAATAATTACTTATCAGCCCTACTCGCTTACCTGGGTCGTGACAAGTGGTGTGGCATATGACTATTTTGCACTGAGGAATATTGGTAGCGTACCAATTAGCAATTTCTTTGTTGCAATCAACAAAATACGGTTGAGTGGCAATTCAAATCCGAATGAGATATTTTTCGAAAGATGTGTCGGCGGAATTTGGAGCGTCTCAACTAATCAATGCTCAGGAACCGTCGCTCTTATTGCTACCGCTTCTGATGCTTCCTTCGTTTTTTCAGGAATCAACTTGAGTATCGGAGGAGAGATTTCAATGCGTGCTCGTACACAGGCTAGTAATAGAAATAATTTTTCTACGACGCTAACAACCTACGTATCGCGACAAGATATACGTGGTCAACAGGTCACTAATTCATGAGAGTTACAAGAATCATCAGGGATATCTTTTTGATTGCTACGGCGTTTCTAACTCTCGTATTGGCAGTATTTGCCATTTATTGGCAGTCGAGTTTTCTCACAATCACCTCGAGAAGTATGGAACCTACAATTAAGGCTGGAGATATGGTTGTTACCAAACAAATCTCCACTAAAGAGATAAAAGTCAGAGATGTAATAGTGCTGCCATTGCCTGATGTTGAGGGGCTGCGATTTTCACATCGAGTTGTCAGTGTAAGGAATCAATCAGAC
>CAZVPL010000110.1:0-4819 GCA_964629075.1 uncultured Bifidobacterium sp.
AAGTCGGTCAACCCCGACGAAGTCGTTGCCGTCGGTGCGGCCATCCAGGCGGGTGTCTTGAAGGGTGACGTGAAAGACGTTCTCCTTCTCGACGTGACACCGCTGTCGCTTGGCATCGAAACAAAGGGTGGCGTGATGACGAAGCTCATCGAGCGCAACACCACCATCCCGACGCGTCGCACCGAGGTGTTCACCACGGCAGAAGACATGCAGCCGTCGGTCGAGATCCACGTGCTGCAGGGTGAGCGCGAGATGGCGGCGTACAACAAGACGCTCGGCAAGTTCCAGCTCGTCGATTTGCCACCCGCACCGCGCGGCGTGCCGCAGATCGAAGTCACCTTCGACATCGATGCCAACGGCATCGTGCACGTGTCGGCGAAGGATCGCGCGACGAACAAGGAACAGTCGATGACCATCACCGGTCAGTCGTCGCTCGACAAGGACGCGATCAACCAGATGATCAAGGACGCCGAGGCTCATGCCGACGAAGACCGCAAGCGCCGTGCCGAGGCCGAGGTTCGGAACAACGCCGATTCGCTCGTCTACCAGACCGAAAAGGTTTTGCGCGACCAGGGCGACAAGGTGACCGCAGAGGAAAAGGCGGCGGTCGAAACCCCGCTCGCCGACCTGAAGGCGGCGCTCGCGGGCAACGACATCGACACCATCAAGAACGCCACCGAGAAGTTGATGTCGGCGAGTCAGGCGTTCAGCCAGAAGCTCTACGAGGCAGCAGCGCGCGACACCAACGCGGCGGGTACGTCGGCGAGTGGTCAGACCCCGGGCGACGACGACATCGTCGATGCCGAAATCGTCGACGAGAAGTGATTCGACGCCGTCATGACGGAACAAACCACCAACGATGAAGTGGCCGCACCGGCCGACGAGACCACCGTCGAGTCGACCGGTGCGCAACCAACCGAACCGGTCGACCCGCTCGTCGTCGAACGCGATCAAGCGCTTGCGCAGCGCGACGAATACAAAGACATCGCATTGCGTCTCCAGGCCGACTTCGAGAACTATCGCAAACGGGCCGCCGCGCAGACCGCCGATGAAATCGATCGCGCAACGGGAAAGATTGCCGAAGCACTGTTGCCGGTGCTCGACGCCTGCGAGGCCGCGTTCTCGCACGGTGTCGACGGTGTCGAACCGATCTGGTCGGCACTCATCGGTGCATTGCAGAAGCAGGGCCTCGAGGCCCTCGATCTACAGGGCAAGCCGTTCGATCCGGCCTGTGCCGAAGCCGTGATGCACGAACCCGCCGACGGCGACACGAGCGGCGAGACGATCGTCGTCGAGGTGTTGCGCACCGGATATCGCTGGAAGGGCCGTGTTCTTCGCGCCGCGATGGTGAAGGTGAAGGGCTAACGACATGGCACCGCAACGCGAGTGGTTCGAAAAGGACTACTACGCGGTGCTTGGCGTGTCGCAGTCGGCAACCGCGAAGGAGATCACGAAGGCGTACCGCAAGCTCGCCCGCGAACTGCATCCCGACGCGAACCCCGGCAACGCCGCAGCAGAAGAGCGCTTCAAGGAAGTGTCGGCCGCATACGACGTTCTCGGCGACGAGGACAAGCGCAAGGAATACGACCAGGTCCGCACGATGGGCCCGATGGGTTTTGGCGGTGACGGCGGACCCGGTGGATTTCGCTTCGACATGGGCGAGGGCTTGGGAGACCTCCTTGGCCAGATGTTCGGAGGTCGCGGGCGGGGAGCCGCCCGGGGAACCGGACCTCAACGAGGCGGTGACATCGAAGCGATGCTGACGCTCGACTTCGCCGACGCCGCACACGGCATTACGACGACGTTGCACCTCACGTCCGAGGCATCGTGCGCGGGATGCAGCGGGTCGGGTGCGCGAGCAGGAACCTCGCCACAGCCCTGTCCACAGTGCGGCGGCCGTGGCGCGGTCGACAGCAACCAAGGCTTCTTTTCTTTTTCTTCCCCGTGTCAGCGATGCCAGGGGCGTGGTGTGATCATCGAGTACCCGTGTGTGTCGTGTCGTGGATCGGGAATCGAGCATCGCGCCCGTGAGGTGAAGGTCCGTATTCCGGCCGGCGTCGACAACGGCCAGCGCATTCGTCTGAAGGGACGTGGTGCCCCCGGGCGCAATGGCGGCCCGCCCGGTGATTTGTTCGTTGAATGCAAGGTCACCACGCACCCCGTTTTTTCACGCGAGGGGTTGAACCTCATCGTTCGCATTCCGGTGGCGTTCCACGAGGCGGCACTGGGTGCCGAAGTCGACGTGCCGACGCTCGACGGACCGTCGGTGAAGCTGAAGATCAAAGCCGGAACACAGTCGGGAACGAAGCATCGCGTGAAGAGTCGCGGGATCGTGACCGACGGGAAGTCCGGGGACCTCATCGTCACAGTCGATGTGGTTGTGCCCGCGAAACTGACCGACGACGAACGTTCGGTCATCGAGAATCTCGCAAAGGTTGCCGTCAATCCGAGGGGACGCTGAGGGGAGTCGCGGACATGGCAGAGAAACGTTCGAGACAAGAGACGGTGTACGTCATTTCCGTCGCCGCAGAGTTGGCCGGAATGCATCCGCAGACGCTGCGTATCTACGAACGACGTGGCCTCGTCAATCCCGGACGCACGACCGGTGGGAATCGCCGTTACACCGATGCCGACATTGCGCGGCTGCGCCGCATCGCCCAGCTTGCCGCCGAAGGCCTCAACCTCGAGGGCATCCGCATGGTGATGCAGTTGGAGGACGAAGTTACCGAACTTCGTCACCAGGTTGCCGAACTCCGGGCCCGCATGAATGGTGAGGCGGCACGCGGCGAGATCGTTCCGCTGCGGCAGGCGGTCGTCGTCTTCGGGCAGCGACCGAGCATTTTCGACCCCGATCGCTACTGAGACCCGCTACCGACATTTTCGAAAGGACGGCGACGACATGGCAATCGATCCGAAGAAGTGGACCCAAAAAACCCAAGAGGCCGTGACTGCCGCAATGGAAGACGCGCGCGGTCGCAGCAACCCGGAATTGACCCCCGATCACGTGATGGCTGCACTGCTGCGGCAGGACGGAACGATTCTGCCGGCCGTCCTGCAAACGGTCGGCGTCGCGCCACTCGCCTTGCGCAACAAAGCCGACGATGCGGTTGGAAAGTTGCCCAACGCCTACGGCGGCGAAGAGCCGCGGATGAACCGCGAACTGAACAACGTCTTCGCCAACGCCGAGAAGGTGCGCAAGGACCTTCGCGACGACTATCTGTCGGTTGAACACCTTCTCTATGCGATGAACCAGCGTGTTGGCATCGGCAGCGACGAATTGCTTGAGGCAATTCGTCGAATCCGTGGGTCGCACAGGGTCACGTCCCCGAATCCCGAGGAGCAGTTCCAAGCTCTCGAGAAATACGGCCAAGACCTGACGGCGCGTGCACGTGAAGGAAAGATCGACCCCGTCATCGGCCGTGACGATGAAATTCGTCGCGTCATTCAGGTGTTGTCGCGGCGAACGAAGAACAACCCCGTCCTCATCGGTGAACCCGGTGTCGGCAAGACGGCCATCGTCGAGGGCTTGGCGAGACGCATCGCAGACGGCGACGTTCCGGAGGGCCTGAAGAACAAGCGGCTTGTGGCGCTTGACATCGGGTCGATGTTGGCGGGCGCCAAGTATCGCGGTGAATTCGAAGAACGACTGAAGGCAGTGCTGAAGGAAATCACCGATGCAGAGGGTGATGTCATCACCTTCGTAGATGAAATGCACACGCTTGTTGGTGCCGGCGGCGCAGAGGGTGCGATGGACGCGGGCAACATGATCAAGCCGATGCTTGCGCGTGGCGAACTGCGAATGGTCGGTGCCACGACGCTCGATGAGTACCGCAAGTACGTCGAGAAAGACCCGGCGCTCGAACGCCGCTTCCAACAGGTGTACGTGGGGGAACCCACCGTGCAGGACACGATCGCGATTCTCCGCGGTTTGAAAGAGCGGTACGAGGTGCACCATGGTGTGCGCATCCAGGACAACGCGCTGGTCAGTGCAGCGGTGTTGTCGAACCGCTACCTCACCAATCGCTTTCTTCCCGACAAGGCGATTGATCTTGTCGACGAAGCAGCAAGCAAGTTGCGCATCGAGATCGACTCCTTGCCGACCGAGATCGACGTCGTTCAACGTCGTATTCTCCAACTCGAGATCGAAAAGGTCGCGCTCGAGAAGGAAACCGATGCCGCGTCACGCGAGCGGCTCGGAACGCTGAACGAGGAACTCGCCGTTCTGCAGTCGCAGACGGCGGAGATGAAACAGCATTGGGAGTCCGAACGCTCCGCGATCGCAGCCATTCGTACCTTGAAAGAGGAACTCGAGGGTTTGCGAATCGTGGTCGAACGCGAGACCGACCTCGAAAAGGCCGCCGAAATTCGATACGGACGCATCCCCGAACTCGAACGTCGCATCTCGGCCGCAACCACGCACCTCGACGACCTGCAGGCATCAAAGCGCATGCTGAAGGAGGAAGTCGATGCAGAAGACATCGCCGAGGTTGTGTCGAAGTGGACGGGGGTTCCGGTCAGTCGCTTGATGGAAGGCGAAATGCAGAAACTCGTTCATCTCGAGGAACTGCTCCACCGCCGTGTCATCGGCCAGGAGTCGGCGGTCGAGGCCGTGGCGAACGCGGTGCGTCGTAGTCGGGCCGGGCTCTCCGACCCGGACCGGCCGATTGGTTCGTTCATGTTCCTTGGGCCGACAGGAGTCGGCAAAACGGAACTCGCCCGTGCACTCGCCGAGTTTCTCTTCGACGACGAGCGAGCGATGGTACGAATCGACATGGCCGAGTACATGGAGAAGTTCTCGGTCAGCCGGCTCATCGGCGCA
>CAZVPL010000111.1:0-4782 GCA_964629075.1 uncultured Bifidobacterium sp.
CCGCGGCCACACCTCTTCGGTTCCCCACAGCCCGATCGGCACGACGGGAACTCGAGCATGGGCGGCCAATCGGGCCGCCCCCCACTTCCCTTTGAGGACCGGGTCGTAAAAGGCGCGTCCGCGCGGAATTGTGCCCTGCGGCATGATCGCCACCATCTCTCCCACCGACAATGCGTCGGCGGCCGCCAACAAAGGTTCGTCGCTTCCGGTTCCGCGATCGACGCGAATACCGCCCATGGCCGTTGCAATCTGGCCGATGACGGGTGCGTCAAAGACTTCCTTCTTGCCGAGAAAGCGCACCGTGCGGCCTGACCGTGCAACGACCATCGCCACGGCAGCGACGTCGAAGTAGCTGCGATGGTTCCCGACGAGAATCGCGGGGCCGGTCTTCGGAATGTTCTCAACCCCCTTGATGCTGAACCGGGCAAAGGGAAACGTTGACGGTCGGGTCAACGCAAGCGCCAGACGCTGCACCTCGAGTCCGACGACGGGGACCTTGCTGATGCCGTCGGCGACATCGAAGTTCTTCACCCGCCAACGACGAGCAGCTGCCAGCAACGACAGTCGTGCATCGGGGTTGACGGCAAAGGGTGTACCGACGGCCGACAACAGCGGCGCATCGTAGAAACTGTCGGAGTATGCCGTGCTCTCGGCAAGCGACACTCCATTTGCGTCAGCCCACGCTTTGACCGCATTCAGTTTTCCCTGGGACCACACGAACGGTCCATCAAGTTCACCCGTGTACCGACCCTCAGAGTCGACCGCAAACTTCGTTGCGATGACATCGTCGAATCCGAGGTCTTGCGCGAAGGGAAAGATGAAGTCGTACGGCGTCGTCGTGGCCATGACGATTCGCTCACCCGCTGCGCGATGAGACTCCATCACCTGCGACGCGTACGGCTGCAACAGCGAGCGCAAACCATGCACCGCACCGGCAGCCGCCTCACGCACATCGGCCTGCCGTGTTCCGGCGAGGATCGCTGCACCCTGACGTGCGAGCACCATGCTCGGAAGGGTTTCGCCAACGGTGTTGAACACCTTGTAGAGAAGGGGCTCGAGCGGAAACTCCGAGCCACCGATGCCGGCACCACGAAGCGCACGAGACAAGACCGGGCCGGAGGCTTCCCCCAGGAGGGTGCGGTCGAGGTCGAAAAAGGCGGCGCCGGCCATGGGCGCACTGTAGGACCCTGACCCGACAAGCCGCCGCCCGGAGAACGGGAAAGGCCCCGCGTGGGGGACGCGGGGCCTCTCAACCTTTGAACCCTCGGTGGGGGACCGATTTGGGTTCTCACATCACCCTTGGGGGGAAGGGCTTTGCTTTTGTGTCTCTATCTTGACACGTGAGCCTGTGAACACTCAAGGCGAACGGCGTGATACTTGTCATCATATTTTGTGATGGGAGTCCCTGATTGTGGTAGACCCCTCCCCATGGAATTGCGCCAATTGGCCAGCCTTGTGGCGATTTCCGAGCAGGGGTCATTCTCCGGGGCGGCCCGCGCGCTCGGGACAGTCCAGTCCAACGTCTCTGCCCACATCAGCCGGCTGGAGAAGGACCTCGGGGTGGTTCTCGTCGACCGGCTGTCGGGGCGCCTCACCGATGACGGTGAGATCGTGGCCGAACGGGCGCGGCGGATTCTCCACGAACTCGACGACATCGAGACGGACATCAAGTCCCGCGACAACCACATCACAGGCGACACGCGCATCGGTGTCCTTGGCACCACCGCCCGGTGGTTGATGCCGCGAATGCTCGTGGCGCTGGCCAAAGCCCATCCCGACGTGCGCGCAGTCATCCACGAAGGCAGCACCTCGTCTCTCACGCCGCGCCTTCAGAACGGCAACATCGATGCCGCAATCGTCCACCTGCCTGTCGAAGATGCCGAATTCCGGGTCGAGCCACTCTTCGCCGAGGACATGCTGCTGATTGCGCCGAACAAACACGAGCTCTCGTCGTACGAATCAATCACGCTGCACGAACTTGCCCGTATCCCGCTTCTTCTGCCACCGCGCAGCACGGCGTTTCGACGCATCGTCGATCGTGCCGCAGCCAACAAAGGTGTCGTCTTGCAGTCGCAGGCCGAAATCGACGGTGTTCGACTTCTCGCTTCGATGGCATTCGAAGGCTTCGGCGCCGCAATCGTTCCCGCCAGCGCGATCCCCGGATGGCTGAAGGGTGACTTCACCCGAGTGCAGGTGCCCGAGCTTCCACGCCGTGTGGTGGGCTGGGCCCAGCGTTACCGACCGCAGCCGAACCGCGCGACGCTCGCCGCTCTTGAAATCGCCCACGAGGTGGTGAGTCGCAGCGGCCCGCGCCAGCCGGGCGTTCACGTCGGGAAGGGGGCGTTCCCCTTCGCTCGCGCCTAGTCTCGGAGCGTCATGTCGATGCTCGCCCCAAAGTCGACCGTTCAGTTGGTGAGGGCCGTCAAGGGCGCCGCCCGCGCCGAGGTGCGCACCTTCGACACGCTCGACCCTGATGCACCGCGTCGGGTGATGTGGATAGAAATCGAAGAGACCGTTCGGCGTGGCGCACTGTCGGCCGATGCGTCACTCGTCATCGAAACCGGTGCCCGTGCCGCAGTCGAAAAGAAGCTCCCGCTCGTCATGGTCGTCGGATCATCGGGTGCCGACATCGTTGAAGGTATTGCGGCACTGCACGGCTGGGGGTCGGCCGCAAAGGCACTCGCGCGGTGCTCGGGGGTTGTGCCGACGATCCACATCGTGAACGGTCCCGCCGTTTCGGGACCCGCACTTCTCATTGGCCTGGCGGACTTCGTCATCATGACCGACGAGGCCTACGCCTTTGTTTCCGGGCCGACGATGGTCGCCGAATTCACGGGCGAAGTGGTGAGCAACGACGAACTCGGTGGCGCCACCACTCACGCCCGCGCAAGCGGCGTTGCATCGATCGTCGTGCCCGATCTCGACGCTGCCGTTGCGGCGGTGGAACAACTTCTCACGTATCTCCCCGACAACGTCGACGAACTCTCCCCGCTCGTTGAAACCGACGATCCTGCCGACCGCGCCACACCGGAAGCGGGCGACTGCATTCCCGCGTCATCAACCGGTTCGTACGATGTGCGAAAGGTGATTGCATCGCTCGTCGACGACGGCGACTACCTCGAGCTTCGGGCGAGGTGGGCGGGCAACGTCGTCACCGCGCTGTCCCGCATTGAAGGCCGCGTCATCGGCATCGTGGCGAACCAGCCGATGGTCCTGGCCGGCACGCTCGACATTCCGGCGTCGCAGAAAGCCGCCCGTTTCGTTGCGTTCTGCGACGCGTTCAACATTCCGATTCTCACTCTCGTCGACACCCCCGGCTTCTATCCCGGCAAAGACCTTGAATGGCGCGGCATGATCCGCCACGGTGCCCAGTTGGTCTTCGCATACGCGCGCGCATCGGTTCCGCGAATCTGCGTCATTCTTCGCAAGTCGTACGGAGGGGCGTACATCGTGATGGACTCGAAGACCATGGGCAACGATCTGTGCCTCGCCTGGCCGTGGTCGGAACTGGCCGTCATGGGCGCGGGACAGGCTGCTGCGATTCTTCAGCGCCGCGCGAGCCCTGAAGAGCGCGCCGCCTTCGAAGCCGACTACACCGAACGCCTCCTCAACCCCTACGTCGCCGCCGACCGTGGCCTGGTCGACGGGGTCGTCGAGCCGGCCGACACGCGTCGCGAGATCGCCTCGGCACTTCGTGCACTCGAGCACAAACGTGAACACCTGCAGGCCCGCAAGCACGACAACACTCCGTTGTAGCCAAGGGCACCCTCTCGCCTATCCTTGCCGACGGGGAGGAAGCCCCCTTGGAAAACTGAAGGGATACAGCGATGGCCGAAACCATCACGATCATTGACGACCGCACTGGCAAGAAGGTCACGGTTCCCATCACCGATGGCGTGTTCCCTTCCTCCGCACTCCGCGAGCTCGACCCCGACCTGCGGGTGTACGACCCGGCCTACCTCAGCACCGCGGCGTGCTCGTCGGCCATCACCTACCTCGACGGTGACGCCGGCATCCTGCGCTACCGCGGGTATCCAATCGAACAACTCGCCGAGAAGAGCACGTTCCTCGAAGTCGCCTATCTCCTCTTGAACGGCGACCTCCCCACTTCCGACGAGCTCGCCAAGTGGACCTACGACGTCACGCACCACACGATGATCCACGAGAACATGCGCAAGCGGTTCGTCGACGGATTCCACTACGACGCCCACCCGATGGGGATGTTCATCTCGTCGGTCGCCGCGCTCGGAACCTTCTACGACGACGCGAAGGACATCTTCAACAAGCCGGCGCTCGACCGCCAGACCCTGCGCCTCATCGCCAAGGTGCCGACACTCGCCGCGATGGCCTACCGCTTCAGCAAGGGCCTCCCGTTCGTCCAGCCCGAGAACTCGCTGTCCTACTCGGCGAACTTCCTCAACATGATGTTCAAAATCGGCAACGACGACACCGTCGACCCGGTGCTCGCCCGCGCGATGGACATCCTCTTCATCCTTCACGCCGACCACGAGCAGAACTGCGGCACCACCGCGATGCGCGTCATTGCATCGTCCAACGCCGACCCGTACTCGGCCGCGGCCGGTGCTTCGGCTGCCCTCTACGGCCCGCTCCACGGTGGCGCCAACGAAGCCGTCGTGCGCATGCTCGAGGAGATCGGCTCGCTCGAGAACGTCCCCGCCTTCATCCAGTCGGTGAAGGAAGGCAAGGGTCGCCTCATGGGATTCGGCCACCGCGTCTACAAGAACTACGACCCGCGCGCGACCATCATCAAGAAGACCGCGT
>CAZVPL010000112.1:0-1231 GCA_964629075.1 uncultured Bifidobacterium sp.
CCTGGGAGCCGCATCACCCGACTCACTACCCAGCACCGCTTCAAGGATTCTCCGAACATCGTTGCCGCCGCAGCCGCAATCCGCGACGGCAACGTCGACGATACGTTTGCGGCGATCTCGGGTGGTGCGTCTGACGTGCGCTGGATCGACCCCGTTGATGCACCCGATCTTGCAGCCGAGGTGTTCGACTTGGTGGTCGAGCATGCGAAGCACGTCATGAAACTGGCTCATGATGGCCAGGTCTCCGATGCGCTTACCATGAAGGGTGAGTTGCAGGTTCTCTGTGCCCACCGCAAGGGGAACATGGGTGTCACGGGCTGGAACCGTGTCATTGAGGAGCGCCTCGGCCTCGCCGCCTCGAACCAGTGGTATGTCGGCCGGCCAATCATCGTCACCGAGAACGACCGCACCACTGGCCTATTCAACGGAGACGTCGCAGTCGTTGGCGCGGACGACTCGCGTCGCGTTGCATGCTTCAGCACCGATCCTGCAAAGCCCGCTATCCCGGTGACCCGGCTGCCCAACGTCGAAACCGTCCACGCCCTCACCATCCACAAATCCCAGGGCAGCGAGTACGACCACGTCGTCGTCGTTTTGCCCGACCGCGAATCGCGGATCCTCACCCGCGAGCTTCTCTACACGGGCGTGACGAGGGCAAAGCAACGCCTCACCATCATCGGGTCGCGCGAGGCGATCGAGAGTGCTGTGGCGAAGCCAATTCGCCGCGCAACAGGGCTTGAGGCTCGGTTGAGTACCCCTATCGCCTAATTGTGGGAAAAGATGCGCCTGCACTCTTCGTAGTGGGGAACTACGAGTTCCGGATCAGGTCTTAAGTCTCGAGGTACGAGAAGTGGAGCACCGTCCATCTCGCGGTAGGTGGCATACCCCGTCAGGCTTGGGCTTGTCTCAAGAGTCCACGTCGTTGGATTAATCGTCATGAGCTTGGCATCAAAGAGTGCGTGAAAGTCCCGCCTGAGAAGGAGCCCACCGTCGGTCTTGTGTTCAGGGCGTGCCGCAAAGCTGTAGAGGTGGGCCGCCTCGAGAACCTGTGGAGGTTGCAAACCAGAGAATGCGCATGACTCACCGAATCGCTCGATCATCCGAAAACGAAACTCGCGCTGTCCGCGTCGCCGACGGGTGACTCCAATTGAGGGGCCGCCGATGCTGGTGTATCAGTCTTTTTTTCTACATTGTATTTCGAATATTATCTTATGAGGCAATATTCGTTTAG
>CAZVPL010000112.1:1241-4774 GCA_964629075.1 uncultured Bifidobacterium sp.
CCGCCGATGATGAGGTCGATTTCTCCTCGCGGTACGTCAATGCGAATATCAACATCGCGTCCCGAGATTGTGTCGAGCAGTTCTGGAATACGCGTGTTATCAAGTGGGCGAATGGCGTTGAACGTATCGCGTGTTGCGATCACTTTCTCAAGTTCACGAAATCCGAAGGGGCGTGTTGCCTCGGTCCAAGTGTTGCCATACCAAGCGCGAAAAGCCGTCACGAGATCGTCGGTCACTAATGCTTCGTCATCCTCAAACTCTGCCGCGCAGTTGCTGCATTTGTTTCGGGGCGTCTTTGTTTTGCGGGCGTAATGATTGGTATGGCGACACGTCGGGCATCGCTTGATTCGCTTTAACGTGTTTGGAGATACTTCGATTCGTTCAACAAATGCCCATCCAGCGACGTATTCGTCAACTCTGACGACAATGAGGTCTCCGGTGGCAACCTGTTGTGCTCGGGTGACATTTGAGTCGTATGAGTAGTACCAACCGGTGGAATCGTCGTAACCCTCGTTCGCGGTCCACGAACGTTCGTCATGTGTCTTGGACACAAAGACCCATGAGCGGGACCCGAGTTGACTCACGGTCTCAAGCTTATTCAGGGATGCAAGTGCCTCTTTCTCGCGAACGCGTATACGCGTGCGACACGCGCGTGCGCGCCAGAGGCCGTCAAGTATTTGCTCAAATCCTTGAACGTATTGGGGTTGCTCCGGTTCAGCGAACCCTGAATCGGGTGGGGTGGGTGTATGTCACCGACCGAAGGAGGGACACCCCGTCCCTACGATTGGGAAGCTGAGGAGAGTGCAATGGTCAGGAAGTCGGAAGAATCAGTGGGCCGAGAGATCGATGCTGGAGCGGGAGGTTTCGTGTTCCGGTTCCCCTACACCGCATCTCTTGTCGACGTGGTGCGAGGGATCGAGGGACGCAGGTACGACCCGGGAACGAAGACCTGGACCGTGCCGCTGAGCCGCGCCAATGAGGTGGCGGCGGTGGCGCAGGCACATTCGTTCGTCCTGACCGAAGCGGCAAAGAAGGCGGTTGGGAATCCCGAGGCTTTGCAGCCGGTGATCGTCGGGGAATCCGGGGTGACTCGGGTCGACGATGCCTTCTACATCAAGTTCAAGTACGACAAGGCACGTGTCGAAGCAGTGAAGACGATCGACGGTCGGCGTTGGCATCCCGAGACGAAGATGTGGTCGGTGCCCGTGTCGTCGATCCGTGGCGTACGTAACTTCTGTGACAAGTTCAAGTTGTCGACTGCTGCGCTCGATGACGTGCCCGACTCGGACCCTGTGATCGAGCCGGAAATCGCAAAGGTTCCTCACGGCTATCTCATCCGCTTTCCCTACGACCGCGACCTTGTCCAGCGGGTACGTGAGATTCCGACCGCAGAGTACGACCGTGAGAAGAAGGCGTGGTTCGTCCGCAACTCAGCCAAGGAAGACGTCGTCGAATTTGCAGAGGACACCTCGGCCTTACTGGATGACGAACTCGAAGCCTCATTCGCCGATTTTGCCGAGCGCCGCCGCCGCTATGCGATGTCTCTTGCAACCGACGACGATCTGGTCCTTCCTTCACTGAGGGGTCAGCTGAAGGGCTTTCAAAAGGCGGGAATCCGCTTCGCCCTCGATTCGCTGGGGTTTGTCGAGCGGCCGGGCCGATGGGAGCGGGCGAGTGATCGGGTGAAGCGTGGTGTGTTCATCGGCGATGAACAAGGACTCGGCAAGACGGTTCAGGCACTTGGCGTCCTCGAGGCTGCAGATGCCTATCCGGCGGTGGTTGTCGTCCCGGCCTCGGTGCGTTTGAACTGGCAGCGCGAGGTTCGTAAGTGGTTGCCACATCGTTCGGTCGAGGTGGCGCGCGGTGTCGAGCCGATCGAGATCTCAGCCGACATCGTCGTCGTCGGTTGGGACACGCTGCACGGATGGGCCGAGGCCTTGCCGGTGCAAGCCGCGGTGTTCGATGAAGTGCACTACGCAAAGAGTGCTCGTTCGCGCCGCACGCAGGCTGCCCTCGTGTTGTCACAGCGGGCCATCGAGGCCGGTGGCTTTTCGGTGGCGTTGTCGGGAACACCGCTGTTGAACCGCCCCGATGAACTGAAGAGTCAGCTGCAGATCATCGGTCGGCTCGAAGAGTTCGGCGGGTCGCGCGGGTTCGACTACTCCTACGGGAAGTCGAAGGATCCCGACCTCGCCGGTCTGGGGCGTCGGATGCGCGAAACGTGTTTCGTTCGTCGTTTGAAAAAGGACGTCATGGCCGAGCTCGGCGAGAAGGAGTTTTCGTCGCTCGTGGTCGCAGGTGACGAGCGCGTGATGCGCGAATACCGCATGGCCGAGGCAGGGTTGCGTTTGGAACTGGGAGAAGAGCTTGCCCGCGCCACTGCCATGGCCAAGGGTGCAAACTCAGCTGAGCGACGCGAGGCCGGCATGCGTGAGTTCCGCAAGAATGCGCAGTCGCACCTCGTGCGCCTCGAGCAACTACGCCAGTTGGCTGCGAAGGCGAAACGAGCCGCGGTCACCGAATGGATCGAGGATTTCGCCGAGTACGAGAAGAAGCTGGTCGTTTTCGGATGGCACCGGGACGATGTCGACTGGGTGGCGAGCACTTTCGCCGACGGCCTGAAGATCCAGGGCGGAATGAGCGACGTGGACAAGCAGGCCGCGGTCGACCATTTCCAGACGAGCGATGACGCTCGTGTGATCTCGTGTTCCATCAAGGCGGCCGGGGTCGGCATCACGTTGACTGCTGCGTCCGACGTGTTGTTCATCGAACAGGGTTGGAACCCCGCCGACATGGACCAGGCTGCCGACCGCTGCCACCGCATCGGCCAGAAAGACTCGGTCACGGTGTACACGATGTTGTGTGAAGGCACGATCGACGAGCGCATCGCCGATTTGATTGCGAAAAAGCGTGAGGTCGTGAATGCCGTGATGGAAGGCAAGGATGTTGACAGCTTCGGTGGCATCTCGATGGCCGTGCTCGAACAGTATGCGGTCGAGGGGATGTCCGGTTCGGCGGCCTGACGGGTCGTCGTTGCCGACAAAACAGGAATCGTCACTCCGATTGTCTCGCGGATACGTTCGACGTCGGGGTCGGGAAAGAAGTGTCGAAGATGGGCGAAATTAATGATGGGGCATCGGCCCCGCACGAATCGATCATCATCAGCCCGGATGTCGAAGACTTTCTGCGAACGGTCGTGGGCGCGAACATCGACGACCGCGGGGTCGTCGAGCAGTGGGTGGTGGTTCTCGCCGACGCACTGCGCCGATGGATCGTCGGTGATCATTCGTCGATGCTCGACCTGCCGCCGGGTTTCACCTTCGAAGGTCGCCCCCAGGCACCCGTCTGGTGGCTCTGGGAAACGCACTACATCGCGATCGTCGAACCTCAGGTGCGACTCGAGAACGACCTTCCCGAGTTGCCTTGGGTTCCGCTCGCCGAGTCGATCGATCCGGAGTTGTGGCGCGAGCAATCGTGAGCCTCGTTTGCCTTTCTCTCGCGTACGCGTATACGCGCGCGCGACACGCGTGCGC
>CAZVPL010000113.1:0-4699 GCA_964629075.1 uncultured Bifidobacterium sp.
GATTATCAGTGAATGTTCATGCCAAGATGCGCTGGTGAATCAACGCGCATTCTTTGCTACCGGCTGCTTCTGGGGAGCCGAGAGGCGATTTTGGAAGTTACCAGGAGTTGTATCGACTTCAGTCGGTTATATGGGTGGTACAACTTCTGAACCTACTTATAAAGAAGTGTGCACAGGGCGTACCAATCATGCAGAGACCGTAGAAGTTGTTTTTGATCCCACCAAGATTTCTTACCAAAGATTGCTCGAAGAATTCTGGATAATGCACGATCCCACATCATTGAATAAGCAAGGTGGCGATGTCGGAACTCAATATCGCAGCGCCATTTTTACAACGAATCAAGAACAGATGATTGCTGCTGTAAATACCAGGGAACTTTACAATGATGTTTTGCTAAAGAATGGCTATGGTGAAATAGTCACTGAGATTAACGATGCTTCGCCGCACACTTACTGGCTTGCCGAGGAGTATCACCAGAAGTATCTCGAGAAGAATCCTGACGGATACGACTGTCATTCCACGACGGGGGTTGCCTTCCCCGTGATGAAGTAGAGAGAGTTGATATATGCAATCAGGTGCTGAGCTACCGAAAATTAATCCTCAAACAGGAAAACCTTTTCCCGTTCAAGTTGATGACCAAAAGTTGAAAGAGGAACTCGATCCACTCTCCTTTGATGTACTTCGACAAGCTGGCACTGAAGTTGCCTTCACTGGAAAGTACTATGAAACAGAGACAATCGGAGTTTACAAATGTAAAGCGTGCAATGCGGAGTTGTTTCGAAGCGAGGCTAAATTTCATTCTGGTTGTGGTTGGCCTTCTTTCTATGCGCCAACAGAAGCCGATGCTGTGATTCTCCTTGAGGATCGATCTTTAGCTCCACGTATTAGAACTGAAGTGAGATGTGCAGCCTGCGGCTCCCACTTAGGTCATGTCTTTGAAGGCGAGGGATATGCCGTACCTACGGATCAACGGTGGTGCATCAATTCTGTTGCGCTAGTTCTAGAACCGAAGCACACATAGTTCGCTTCATCAATTTTGATGCAGGTCGTGAAGCAGTTGTCTTACAAAACTTCCAGCGCTCTCCAGCAGTACCAAGCTAGATGGCTCCGATAAGGCGAATAAACCGCTCCCAGCTTATGTAAAGTCTTTGGTTCAATCTCATTTCGCATGCGATGAACTTTCTCCCAACCGCGCCGCACACCAAGATCTCCTACAGGCCAGACATCTTGCCGTCCCAATTGGAACATCAAGAACATTTCAACGGTCCACTTACCAATACCGAATTGGGGTAGTAAGTGCGACATGATCTCTTCATCATCCAAGCGATGAAGAGATTGCATGGGAATTTCACGATTAACCGTAGCAAGAGCTAATTGACGAAGTGCACGAGTTTTGGCCTCCGAGCATCCAGCTTTTCTCAGCGTCGAGGCTGGAAGCAGCGCCAACTTCTTAGCTTGCAGGGTGCCGCCAGATAACTCCTCCACGCGGCGAATAATCGTTGCCGCTGCTTTTGTAGAGAGTTGTTGAGAGATGATGGATGAAGCAAGTGAGGCGAAGTTACTCTCGCGCTGATGTGTCGGACGCGCCATGCCGATCCGGCAAAATCCAGCGCGCTCTATAACAGTTTGGAAACGAGGATTGATCTGGATGATCTCTCGAGCAGCAGATTTTGATTCTGCGAGGGTCTTCACCACAGAAGGGACGTTAGCAGCAAAAAACACCTAGCCATTTTCGGATTTGCAGTCTATTTTTAGCCGCTTGCAGATTTTTACATCAGCAACTGGGCCATTTCCAGAATCGGGGTTATAGCGAGACATGAACGCTGGGAGCAAAGTTGGAATCAAAGAGGTTGCCACGGAAGCTGGCGTCTCCATTGCAACAGTTTCGCGTGCGCTCCGCGGACTTCATCACGTTAATCCAGAGACTCGTAAGAAGATTCTCGACGCTGCTGAGAAACTCAATTATCCAATTCCTCAAACTTCTGCCAAAGCGCTCTATGGAAGAACGAATTCGGTTGGAGTAGTTGCGCCCTACATTTCTCGTTGGTACTTCGCGCAAGTCATCAATGGAGCAGAACAAGCGCTCCGTGAAGCAGGCCTAGATCTACTTCTCTATAACTTCTCTCAGATGAAGGGTCGAGAACGTCTTTTTCAACACCAACTCTTGAAGGGTCGCGTTGACGCACTTGTTGTTATCAGCCTTCCTCCAACTGAAGAGGAATTTGAATCGATGCTTGGACTTGGAATTCCCATTGCGCTAGTGGGAATGCATCATGCGCAATGTTCGAGTGTTGCGATTGATGACGTTGCGGGTGCACGCACAGCAACGCAGCATCTTGTGAACTTAGGACATAAAAAAATTGGTTTGCTATCTGGACGACCTGATGATCCATTTGGCTTTAGCGTGCCTCAAGATCGTCGTAATGGTTTCATGCAAGTTCTCGCAGAAAGTGGCTTGGAATGGAAACCGTCACGGGAAGTCTATGGGGACTTCACGATGCATGGTGCAAGTCGCGCCATGGATGATCTACTTGCACGACCTGATCGACCTACTGCAATCTTTGCTCAATCCGATGAAATGGCGCTAGGTGCGCTCCAGGCCATTCGCCGCAATGGACTAAAAGTTCCGGATGATATTTCTATTATCGGTTTTGATGGGCATGAAATGGCAGAGTTCTCGGATCTCACAACAATTGAACAGCCTGTGCAATTGATGGGCGAGATGGCAGCCTGGTCAATTATGGAGAGACTCAAAGCTCCAAAGAGTGATTCCCATTCACTCACACTTCCAACGACGCTTGTTGTGCGTGATTCAACAAGGCGGCTCGAGTAACACCCATGTCGTCATCCCAAGTAAGTCCGTTAGCTTCATCTAAATCAAGATCTCCTTGGTGGCGTGAATCTGCCATTTATCAGGTGTATCCAAGATCCTTTAAAGATTCGAATGGAGATGGCGAAGGGGATCTAGCAGGGGTTATTTCCCAATTAGATTATGTGAAATCTCTGGGAGTCGATGCGATTTGGCTCAGCCCCTTTTACACATCACCCAATAATGACGGTGGATATGACGTAGCTAATCCACGCGATGTTGATCCAAGATTCGGTTCTATCAGCGATGCAGAAGCTTTGATTGAAGCGACACATGCTCGAGGTTTACGAATTATTGTTGATATTGTACCGAACCATTTTTCGACGGAACATCATTGGTTTAAAGAGGCCATAAAATCTCTTCCAGGTTCAAAGGCGAGAAATCGGTTCCACTTTTATGATGGCCGTGGAACCAACGGAGAAATTCCACCAAATAACTGGTGTTCGATTTTTGGTGGCTCGGCGTGGACTCGAATTAAAGAACTAGATGGAACGGCCGGTCAGTGGTATCTCCATTTATTTGACTCGACTCAAGCTGATCTCAACTGGGAGAACAACGAGGTAAGACTTGACTTCGAGAAAACGTTGCGGTTTTGGCTGGATAAAGGTGTTGATGGTTTTCGAATCGATGTAGCACATGGATTGGTAAAAGAAGAGATTCTTACAGACCACCGTGATCCAGAAGGATTAACTCGAGCACTCCGACTCGATGTAAGCGATATGTCGCGCGTAGATCGCGAATCATTGTTATCGGATGTTCCTTTCTTTGATCGGGAAGGTGTTCATGAGATTTATCGTCACTGGCGCAAGATCTTTGATTCATATCCTGGTCAACGGATGAGCGTTGCAGAAGCTTGGGTTCACCCCAGCTCTCGTGCCACAAGATATGTCAGAAGCGATGAGTTACATCAGATTTTTAATTTTGATTTCCTCATAGCAGAGTGGGATGCGGATTTTCTAAAAACTGCAATCAATAAGACGCTCCGAGAGGTGAGCGCTGTCGATGCTCCTGCAACATGGGTGCTCTGCAACCATGACTCGCCGCGACTGGTGACCCGACTTGGTGGGGGAGAGCAAGGGCGCAGAAAAGCTCGGGCTATGGCGCTACTCACGCATGCGCTACCCGGCGGCATTTACATTTTTCAAGGTGAAGAGTTGGGGCTTGAGGATGCAGCAATCCCCGATGAACGCCGCCAAGATCCCGTTTTTTTTCGAACACATGGCGCCGATAAGGGTCGTGACGGTGCGAGAGTGCCCATACCTTGGAGCGCTGGATTGCCTCATTTTGGATTCACATCCGGAGAACCGTGGCTCCCGATGCCCGCGGCATGGGAATCTTTAGCTGTGAGCTCGCAGGACACCTCCGATAGCTACCTTGCCCTGTATCGGAAATCTATTGCGATGCGACGCGACTTGTTCAACACTCACAGCAATACGCCGAAAGACGATGCGCCGAAAGACGATGCGCCGAAAGACGATGCGCCGAAAGAATTGGAGATTTCTTGGATCGAAACACCCCACGGTGTTCTGGCATTTCGCCGCGGAGACCACTTCATTCTGTATTCCAACGTCACCGACAACGAGCTCGATATTGCCTTATCCGAGGCGGATAGCGACTTTGCCCAAGTTTTAGCATCCAGCCCTGAGGCAAGAGTGCAGGGCAACGCCGTGCACCTACCCGCTCACTCAACGCTCTGGTTAAGCCGCACATAATTCACTTCTTGATTACGGTCTCGTAATCAAACTGTTAATGATTTGCAGAGCATTTACAGTGGCATATCTATTGCTCCGGACGCAGGTCCGGAGAAGGATGTGCTCACTTCCTTAAGT
>CAZVPL010000114.1:0-4655 GCA_964629075.1 uncultured Bifidobacterium sp.
TAGATGCTGTCGCTGAACTCGGCGTCGCTGAACTCGTCGGCCTTGGCGCCGTATACGTCGCGCATGGTGGCGCGGCCGCCGTTGCCGAACATCTGGCGTGCCGTGGCACCGGGTGGCAGAACAACCGAAGGTTCTTCGTCGAGACGCTTGTCGGCGACGGCGTCGAACATTTCTTGTTCGGTCGGCGTGTACTTGATGTGCGGACTCGGCGTGCCGTTCGGTGTGATGGCGCGGGAGTAGTTGCCCTTCCAGTCGTACTGCGAGTTCGCGTCACCGATGCTCGACAGAAGTTGCGGATGCGTCGCGACGACGTGGAATGCTTCGCTGAACGCGTCCTGTACGACCTTCCAGTTCGTCGGAAAGATTTTGGCGACGTGCACGCTCTTGTACCGCTTCTCGAGTGGCCAACGTTCGAAGTGCCACGGGAAGTCGCCGAGAAACGACTCGAGCGACTCGCAATTGGGGTCCATGTTGATGAACACGAAGCCACCCCACGTACCGACCTTCACCTCGGGAAGGCTCCACTCGTCTTTTTCGACGTGCGGGAAGTCCCACTCGCAGGGAACCTGCTTCAACGAACCATCGAGGTTCCAGCAAAAGCCGTGGAACGGGCACCGCAGTTCGTTCGCGGGGCCGTCGAATTCGCGCAGCAGACGACCACGGTGCAGGCAGACGTTGTGGAATGCCTTGATGGTGTCGGGCGCGGTGCGCACGATGAGGATCGAGTTTTCGCAAATGTCGTAACGCAGCGTGTCGCCGACCTCGGGGACGTCTTCTTCGCGGCACGCCATTTGCCAGACGCGCTTCCAGATCTTTTCTTTCTCGAGCTCGTGCCATTCGCGGCTGGTGTACGCGGCGACGGGAATGTCGCTGTCGCCCATGAACTCCCAGTTGACCCAGCGCAGCACCTCGGGCACCGGCCGCGAGTCGTTCTTGTGGAGATCTTGGTAGGAGAGCCCGGGTGAGCGCGCCTCGCCGGGAGCGGGTGATGTCATCGTCATTTCGATACCGCCTTCTTCGCTGCGATGGCGCGCTGGTTGCGCGCCATGTTCGGGTCGATCGTGATTTGTCGACCCCCGATCCATACGCACAAGTGGGGGTCGCACTGCTTCACGTCACCGTTCAGGTAGACGCCGTCTTTGGTGAATTCGCCGACTTTCCCGTCTTTTTGGACGAGGATGGTTCCGGCCTCGGTCAGGTCGTAAATGGCGCCCGACAGCGGATGTTTGATTCCTCTCATGCGAGAACACCCTCCACTTCAATTCCCCCGAATCGCGTTGGATCTTCGCGGGAAAGACTAGTGCGCGGCGCGACCCGCGAGTGCGGCGAGCGAGGCGAGCATGGCCGCGCCGCAGGTGGCGAGGGCGACGATCGCCGAACCGGGCGCGGCGGAAAGGTCGACGATCGCGCACGCAGCCAAGAGAAGCGACGCCGTGGCGGAGATGAACGGCGCCGGGGGCGTGCGTCGGATCGCGACGACAAAGGCGACAAACATCACCAAGTACACGAGTCCCGCGCCGACGATGGGGGTCGCCGAACCGACGAATCCGTTGTTGTCGACCCACCACAACGGCTTGCCGGTGCGGCGACTGGCGACGGAAACGAAGCCGTGAGCGATTGCCACGAGCACCCATGATGCGCCGAGAAGGCGTGACCAAGCAGTCGACATTTGGGCGAATACTAAGGGGAATTGGTCGGCGGTAACCTGACGAAGGCATGGCGAACTTTCCGAAGATGACCATCTTTTTCCCCATGTGGAACGAAGAGGCGTACATCGAGCGTGCCCTCTCGGCTGGGCGGGAACTGTGCGAAGAGCTCATCCGCATGGGTGAGATCGAAACCTACGAGTTGCTCATCATCGACGATGCGTCCACCGACTCGACCCCGGAGCTGGCCGACAAGTTTGCGGCCGAAGACCCCCGCGTCAGGGTCGTGCACCACCCCGTCAATCGCAAATTGGGTGGGTCGATGAAGACGGGCTTTGCAAATTCAACCGGTGACATCATCCTGTACACCGACGCCGACCTTCCTTTTGACATGCTCGAGGCGCGCAAAGCCGTCCGTCTGATGCGCTATTACGAGGCCGACATCGTGAGTGCCTACCGGTTCGACCGCACGGGCGAGGGTTACGTGCGCACCGTGTACTCGGCCTTCTACAACGGACTGGTTCGAATCTTGTTCGGAGTCAAGATGCGCGACATCAACTTCGCCTTCAAGTTGTGCAGGGGATCCTTGCTCCGAGAAATCGAGTTGAAGAGCGAGGGCTCCTTCATCGATGCAGAACTCGTCATCCGTGCGAGAAAGACCGGCAAGAGCGTCATTCAGTTCGGCGTCGACTATTTCCCCCGAACGCGGGGTATTTCGACGCTCAGTTCGCCCGCGGTCATCCGCAAGATCCTGCGTGAGATGTTCTCACTGCGCAGGGAACTTCGTAGCCTTCAGGGTTGATCCCGGGGTGCGCGACCCCGACGGTCGCCCACCACGTCGCCCACCACATGGACAATCACTCCGACCTCCCGCACCCAGAAGCCCCTGGTGCACACGTGCGCGCGTCCCACCTCCGACGTTGGCGGCCCGCCTATTTCGCGCTCGCTGTTCTCCTCACCGTCGTGTCGGTGGCTTTCGCCGGTCGTGACAACTCAACGACGTCGTCAACCACCACAACGACATCGGCAACACCCACCACCGTGAAGCCCGCGGTTCCGCTGACAAGAAAACTCGTTCTTGGTGACACGGGCGAAGACGTGAAGCGGATGCAACAACGACTGAAGGACATCGGCTTCGATCCGAACCTCATCGACGGTGAATTCGGGTACCAGACGCTGCAGGCCGTATGGGCGTTCCAGAAACTCGTCATGCGAATCCCGATCTCCGGAGTGAAGGATGAATTCACGCCGGAGATGTGGGAGGTCGCCCAGCGCGACGGTCTCATCGTGCCCCGGCGGCCGAACGCACAAACCGACACTCACGTCGAGGTGTACCTGCCCGAGCAGGTGTTGATCGTCTTCAAGCAGGACAAGCCGGCCCTCGTCACCCATATCTCATCGGGTGACAACAAGCCGTGGTGTGAGGAGGTGACGATCGATCCGGGTGAAGACGGCAACTTGAACGGCAAGGAGCCGATCAAGAAGGGAATATGCGGCGAGTCGGTCACGCCGGCAGGCCTCTTCTACTTTTACAACCGTCGCTCAGGCACGCGGGAAAGCAAACTCGGCACGATGTGGAACCCGGTGTATTTCAATGGTGGAGTCGCCGTGCACGGCGCCGCACAGGTACCGATCCGTCCCGCATCGCACGGCTGCATTCGTATTCCGATGTTCATCTCGGAGTACTTCCCCGACCTCGTCGCCTATGGCGATCGGATCTACATCTTCGACGGTGTGAGGGAGCCCGAGGAGTACGGCTCACCCCCGCCGCCAGCCGACAGGCCCGATCCGAACTACACCACGACGACCTCGACCACCACGGTGCCGGGCGGTTCGACGACGACGGTTGCACCCACGACAACCATGTCTCCCTCGACGACGGCCAAGACGCAACAGCAGACAACCACGGTGCCGACTACGGTTCCCGCAACGGCGACAACCTCGACCGCATCCGTCGTGACGGTTGCGCCAACAACCACCAATCCGGGGGGCTGACGCGATGAGCGAGCGCATCCATTACGACGAGTTCGGCCTCTTTCACGAGAACATTTCCGAATACGACCTTGTTGTTTCGTCCACACCGGTTGTGGCGCGTTCGAGCCACGTTCTCGCTGACGGTCGCAAGATGAGCTTCCTCAAGTGGGGCGCCGGTGCGCCGCGCCTCGTGTTGGTGCACGGTGGTTCGCAGAACGCACACACGTGGGACACCGTCGCGCTCGGCCTCGGTGAGCCGCTGCTCGCCGTCGACTTGCCGGGTCACGGACACTCCGACTGGCGTGACGACGCCGCATATTCACCCGCATCGATGGCAGCCGACCTCGCCGAGGTCGTCGCGGCACATGCACCGCAGGCCGAAGTCGTGGTGGGGATGTCGCTCGGCGGGCTCACGAGCCTTGCGCTCGCGGGTTGTGCGCCATCACTCGTGCGTCGGCTTGCGCTCGTCGACATCACGCCCGGAGTCACCGGAGCCAAGGCGAAGGCGGTCCTCGACTTCGTGAACGGTCCCCAGTCGTTTCCCTCGTTCGACGATCTGCTTGCGCGCACCATCGAGCACAACCCGACGCGAACCGTGTCGTCGCTTCGACGCGGCATTCTGCACAACGCGAAACAGCTTGACGACGGCTCATGGCAGTGGCGGTACGACCGACGTAGCCACGTGCGCGACGAAAAGGCGCAGGGTGATCCCGTGGCCCAGTCCGCCCTCGAGTCGTTGTGGAACATCGTTTCCGGACTCGGGTGCCCCGTCACCCTCTTCAGAGGGTCGCTGTCTCCGGTGGTCGACGATGCCGACGTGGCCGAGTTGCTGCGCCGGAGGCCGAATGCCGAGGTGACCGTTGTCGATGGCGCGGGGCACAGCATTCAGGGTGACAAGCCCGTCGAATTGACGAGCCTGTTGCGTGGTCTGCTCGCCTGACCGCGACGATTGGCGGTCTCGACACCCTGCGTCGCGTGCCGTTTCTGATAGGAAAGGACTCCTATGGCAACAACGAACCGTCCCGATGCACCGGA
>CAZVPL010000115.1:0-4649 GCA_964629075.1 uncultured Bifidobacterium sp.
CGGGGTGTGGGCCTTGGCGTCATCAAGGCGGGTCTGTACGCCATGCAGGTGCGCGCTCTCCTCGAGGCCGCCGACCAGGTGGCCGCCGAGGGGTACAAGCCCGTCGCCGAAGTCATGATCCCGCTCACCGTCACGCGCGAAGAGCTCGCCCTCGCTCGTTCGTGGGTCGAGGAAGTGTTGCGCGAAAACGCCACCAAGCCTGCCCCTCAGGCGAAAGGCAAGAAGGTGTCGCGTCCCAAGGTCACCATTGGAACCATGATCGAAACGCCCCGCGCCGCGGTGCGCGCCGACGAGCTGGCCGAGGTGTCCGACTTCTTCAGCTTCGGAACCAACGACCTCACGCAGCTCACGTTCGGTTTCAGTCGCGACGATGTCGAGAGCCGCATGATGCCCGCGTACCTCGAGGCCGGCCTTCTGAAGCGCAACCCGTTCGAGACAATCGACCAGACTGGCGTGGGCGAGCTCGTGCAGCTGGCTGCACAGCGTGGTCGCAAGGTGAAGCGCGACCTGAAGCTGGGTGTCTGCGGCGAACACGGTGGCGATCCCGAGTCGATCGGTCTGTTCTATGCGGCCGGTCTCAACTACGTCAGTTGTTCGCCGTTCCGCGTTCCGATCGCACGACTCTCCGCCGCGCAAGCGGTGCTCGGCGGTCTCTCGAGCGACACGAAGTAGCCGGATCGTTCGGCTCGAATGATCGCCACCTCGGAGTCGGGTTCTTTCGTTTCGCTCGACGTCGGGGTGGGGGTCTGGGTTTTTCTCAGTGCCCTCATCGCCGCACTGCTGTTGATCGACCTACTCGTCGTTCATCGCAAGTCCCACGTCATTTCAACGCGGCGTGCGCTCATCGAGTCGATCGTGTGGATCTCTGTCGGAATCGGGTTTTCGTTCTTCGTGCTCGCGCAGTTCGGTGGTGACGCAACGGGCGAATACCTGAGCGCATACCTCATCGAAAAGAGCCTCAGCATCGACAACGTGTTCGTGTGGTCGGTGATCCTCACGCACTACCGGGTCCCCGAGCAGTACCAACACAGGGTGCTCTTTTGGGGCATCTTCGGTGCGCTTGCCATGCGGCTCGGGTTCATCCTCGCCGGCGTCGCGGTGATCGAACGGTTCGAGTTCACGATGGTTCTCTTCGGGGCGTTCCTTTTGTGGACCGGGGCAAAGCTCTTCAAGGGTGACGACGAGTTCGACCCTGCCGAGAGCAAACCAATGAAGCTGTTTCATCGGTTCGTCCCGAGCGTCGACCAGCTCGACGGCCAGAAACTGATCACGCGGCACCTGGGTCGTCGTGTTGCAACGCCACTTCTTGCGGTCCTCGTTCTCATCGAGCTGACCGACCTGTTGTTCGCGGTCGACTCGGTACCCGCTGTCCTTGCCATCAGTCGCGAACAGTTCATTGCGTTTTCGTCGAACGCCTTTGCGATCCTTGGGCTGCGGGCGCTGTACTTCGTTCTCGCCGACATTCGGCACCGTTTCGAGTACCTCGAGCAGGGGATCGCAGCAATACTCGTCTTCGTCGGCGTGAAGATGTCGATCTCGCCGTGGTGGCACCTACCGACCTTCGTATCGCTCGCCGTGATTGCCGTCATTCTCTTCGTGTCGATCATGTGGTCGCTGCGCCACACCCGGATCCATGCCCATCCCGCGCCGCAGTGGCCCGACGAATCCACCCATTGAGGATTCTCGGCGCAATACGACCCGCTTTCTGCAACGTTTCGCACCGAGAATCCGGTGAGCTTCGGATCTCGGCGCAAAAGTGCGCAAAACCTGCACCGCCTTGCGCCGAGAACCCGTGAAGTGGGGGGTGGATCTACACTGCGCGCATGGCGATTGCGGCCGATGACATTGAGGCGCTGCGCCAACGAATCTCCATTGTGGAAGTCGTTCAGGGCTACGTCGCCCTGCGCCGTGTGGGTCGCAACTGGGTCGGACTGTGCCCATTCCACGCGGAAAAGTCGGGTTCCTTCAACGTTCGCGAGGAAACGGCTCGTTACCGGTGTTTCGGCTGTGGGGCGTCGGGCGACATCTTTCGTTTCGTGCAGGACATCGAACACGTCGACTTCGTCGGAGCGGTGGAATCCCTGGCGGGCAAGTACGGCTACCAACTGACCTATACGTCGGGGACGGAATCCAAAGATCGCCAGCGCCGCAAGAAGTTGGTTGAGGCGATGAAAGTGGCCGCTGACTGGTACCACGATCGGCTCTTGAACGCCCCCGACGCACGAGCAGCACGCGACTACCTGCGAGGCCGTGGTCTCGCAGGTGATGCGGCACGACAATTCCGCCTCGGATGGGCGCCCGACGACTGGGATGCCCTGTCGATCGCACTCGCCAAGGAGCACGGGGTCACTCAAGACGTGTTGCGAGACTGCGGACTCGCCTTCATGAACAAACGAGATCGAATGCAGGACGCATTCCGAGCTCGCATTCTGTTCCCGATCATCTCGGACACCGGCGACGTGCTGGCTTTCGGTGGTCGCATCCTGCCGGGCAGCACCGACCCCGCGAAATACAAAAACTCGCCCGAGACGCCGATCTATTCGAAGTCGCGGACGCTCTACGGCTTGAACTGGGCCAAGGCAGACATCGTGCGCGCCGACCAAGTCATCATCTGCGAGGGGTACACCGACGTCATTGGATTCCATCGCGCCGGAGTTCCCCGCGCCGTGGCGACGTGCGGAACGGCACTCACCGAGGAACACGTACGGATCCTCAAGCGATTCGCGAACAAGGTCGTCCTCGCCTTCGATGCCGACGCAGCGGGGCAGGGTGCCGCCGAGCGGTTCTACGAGTGGGAAGCGAAGTACGAAGTGAGCGTCAGCGTTGCGCAGTTTCCGAAAGGGAAGGACCCCGGCGAATTGGCCCAGTCCGACCCCGACGCTCTGCGTGCGGCGGTCGACGGAGCCCAGCCCTTCCTCGGATTTCGCCTGCAGCGGGTGCTCGATGCGAACCCGGCACGCACGCCCGAAGAGCGCGCGCGCACCGCCGAGCGGGCAATCGCCGTCATCAACGAACATCCGAACGTGAACGTCCGCAAGATCTACGCCGGCCAGATCGCGACCCACACGGGCCTTCCGGTTGGCGACGTGGTGCCACGCGTCGAGCGGCGTGAACGCAACCCGCGCATCGATGTCGCCGCGCCGGCCGCGCCGTCGGCACGTGAGAACGCCGAATTTGCCGCGATTGCGATGCTGTTGCAGAGCTGGGATTCGATCGCCCCGTGGCTGGTCGAGGAACTCTTTCCCACCGATGTCATGCGCCGGGCCTTCGTCGCGGTTGCCGAGTCGTCCGGTGCGGTCGAAGCCGCCATCGAAGCCGCCGACCCCGAGGCGCGTGAAGTACTCGAGCGAGCCGTCGTCGTCGACATCGACGCGAACGGTCGGGCCGAGGCTTTCAACCTCATCTCGGCCGCCGTGCGCCGAGAACTCGCCGCGCGTCGCGGGGTCACCGACCCCAACGTCTTGCGCGCCGACCGTGACGCTCGACTTCACCTCGAGAAACTCGAATCACCCGAGGGTGATTCGGCCGCGGCGTTCCTGCTGGGGTGGTTGCAGTCCTCGGCGGTCGTCGACGACGCCTAACGCGTCGTGTCATTCGATGTTCGCATTTCGTTCTAGTGTTGGGGTCATGGGGGAGCGGGCATGGCTGTAGCAGAACGTGGTTCTGACGCCATGCGGCAGTACCTGAACGAAATCGGCCAGCACGAACTTCTCACCGCCGACGACGAACGCCGCCTCGGCAAGCTCATCAAGGACGGTCAGGCCGCAGCGAAGAAACTCGAGGCGGGCAACGTCAGCATCGCCGACAAGCAGGCGTTGAAACGGGCCATGAAGGCCGGCGCCGAAGCCAAAGACCAGATGGTCGAGGCGAATCTGCGCCTTGTCGTGTCGATCGCGCGACGTTATGACGGCAAGGAACTCCAGCTTCCCGACCTCATCCAAGAGGGAAACATCGGCCTCATGCGGGCCGCCGACAAATACGACTTCGAAAAGGGCTTCAAGTTCTCGACGTACGCAACGTGGTGGATCCGCCAGGCAATGACGCGAGCGATGGCCGACCAGGGTCGCAACATCCGCATCCCCACGCACATGATGGAACTGGTCAACAGGGTGCAGCGCGCCGAGCGTGAACTCACGTCGGAACTGAAGGGCGACCCGGGGCCCGAGGAAGTCGCGCAGCGATGCGATCTACCCGTCGAGAAAGTTCTCGAACTGATGCAGTACGCAATCCCGACCATCAGTCTCGACACGCCGCTCGGCGATGACGGCGAGGGCGGCGCCTACGGCGACATCATCGCCGACGCGAATGCCGAGTCACCGATCGGCATTGCTGAACGCAACGCACTCATCGACGCCGTGAAGTCCGAGCTCGGAATGCTGCCTGACCGTGACCGCGAGATCCTCGCCCTTCGGTTCGGCATCACCGATGGCCGGTCGCGCACGCTCGACGAGGTTGCCGCAGAGTTCGGTGTGACCCGTGAGCGCATTCGACAGATCGAACAAAAGACGCTTGCCCGCTTGCGCCATCCGCACAACTCGGCGCGACTTCGGGCGTTTCTGGACGATTGATTTCCCGACCCCGCTGCTAGCCTGCCCGATGCCCTTCGGGGGTAGCTCAGTTGGCAGAGCAACGGACTGTTAATCCGTCGG
>CAZVPL010000116.1:0-4548 GCA_964629075.1 uncultured Bifidobacterium sp.
CCGCGCACGACACAGGCGCGGCCCATGCCCTGGCGGTCGAGGAAAGACTCGGTATCCGAGGGGCATGCGGCATCGAAGGCGATGAGGCTTCGAACGACTGCGTCGTGGGGTCCGTCGCAACGAACTTCGCTGACCGTGCCGGCTGGTGCGATCGTCACGCACGATCCGGACTGCAAGAGGTTGTCGGGACCGCCGGGTTCCGTGGGCTTGGTGAAGGCGGCGACAAGAAGGATTGCGGCGGTGCCGATACCGATGAGCGTGAGGACGAATCGCCACGGAAAGCGTGCGGGGGCGACATCGAACCTGAGCGGAGGAGCCGGTCGCTCGATGGGTTCGGAAACGTCATGGTTGGCGTCGTATGCACTGCGCTTCTTCGGATCGGACAGAACCGACCACGCACGCGAGACGGCGGCGATCTGCTCGGTATCGACCACTTGCTTGGCGGTGTCAGGATGCAGTTCGCGCATGCGGCGGCGGTAGGCGGTCTTGATTGCCTTTGCGCTGGCCGAACGCGGGACCCCGAGGACGTCGTAGTGGTCGCGGGGCCGATTCACCCGAACATCAATAGCCGAGTTCGGGGTGAATCGCACCAATGAGCTCGGTGCCGGCGGCGAATCGGCGAATGTTCTCGGTGATCCGTTCCGACAGCAAGGGCACGGCCATCTCGGGAGTGTTGCCAACGTGAGGGGTGATGATGCAGTTCGGCATCGACCACAGCGGGTGCCCGGCGGGAAGTGGTTCGGGGTCGGTGACGTCGAGCGCCGCACCGCCGATCGCACCTTCACGCAATGCCCAGACGAGATCGTCGGTGACGATGTGGCGGCCGCGACCCACATTGACAACCCACGCGTGGCGTTCCATGTGTTCGAACTCGCCTTTGCTCAGGATCCCGTCGGTGTCGGGTGTCAGCGCAAGCGCAACGATCACTGCATCGGCACCGACGAGGGCATCGACAAGGTTCACACTCGTCATCACCGTGTCGGCACCGGGAAAGTACTCGGGCATGTTGCGCACGACCGTGATGTGACAGTCGAAGGGCTTCAACAGCCGCACGAGAGACGTCGTGATACCGCCCGCTCCAAGGATGGTGACGTTCGCACCCAGCAGATTACGGCCGACCGGACCCGTCCATTCGTGTTGTCGTGCGTAGTCGGCCACGTTGCGCATGCCTGCGAGCAGAAGCGACAGCGCATGCTCGGCAACGGGTTCGGCGTACACACCCTTGCCGCATGTCCACAGACGCGACTCGTCAACGAGGTGAACGAAGCGTTCGACACCCGCCCAGGGCAACTGCACCCACTCGATGTGCGGGTTCGCATCGAGAACTTCTCCGAGCTCATGGGCTGCGGTGGGTGACGCCCACACGAGGCCCTTTGCTCGTCCGATCTCGACGAGTTCTCCCCCGCCGGCGACGACGGCATCGGCGACCCACGACGGGGCCGACGCGGGACCGACTGATATGGCAGGAGATGGGGGCATTCGTGTTCTTTGTTCAGTTGCCGGCGAGCTTGCGCTGACGGCGATTACCTATCACGGTTCCGGCCACCATCAAACTGACACTGGCGATCAGAAGCATGGTGGCGAGAACATTGATTTGCGGCGGAATCTTCACGCGTGAGGCGCCGAAGATCTGCAACGGGAAGGTGACGAGCGAACCCGCGTTGAAGAACGTGATGATGAAGTCGTCGATCGACAAGGCGAACGACAACAGCGCCGCAGCGAGAATGCCGGGCAGGATGAGCGGGAAGGTGATCTTCCAGAAGGCGCGTGCGGGGGTCGCACCCAGGTCCATCGCGGCCTGTTCCAACGTCCAGTCGAAGCCCCTGATTCGGGCACGAACCGTGACCGCGACGAAGGAGATCTGGAACATGATGTGCGCGATGATGACCGTGACGTAGCCGAAATCGACCCCCCTGTTGAGGAACAGGGTCGCCAGCGACGAGCCGAGGACGATTTCAGGCGACGTGAGCGGAAGTACGAGGAAGAGGTTGATGCCACCGCTGCCCTTGAACTTGTAGCGACTGAGTGCAAGAGCAATGAGTGAACCCAGGATGGTGGCGCAGAAGGTGGAGATGAGCGCGATGCGCAGGCTCACCCACAACGCGCTGGTGAGTTCCGTTTCCGAAAACGGATTCGCCCAATTGTCGAGGGTGAAGCCCTGCCACTTGATGTTGTACTTGCCTTTCGGCGCATTGAACGAGAAGAGAACGATGACGAGAATCGGCAAGAAGATGTAGAAGAGCCCAAGACCAGCGATCGCGTTGATCACCCTTTGTCCGAAGCGCTGCCGCCGCGAGAACGCCGTCACGCGAGGTCTTCTGTCCCCATGAACTTGGTGTAGATCAGGACGGCGATGGTGATGATGAACATCAGCACGAACGACATCGCCGATGCGACCGGGTAGTTCAACTGGCGCAGGAACTGGTCTTGGATCGAGTTGCCGATCATCGTCGTTTGCGGGTTGCCGAGAAACTGGGCGTTCACGAAGTCGCCCGCGGCGGGAATGAACACGAGAAGGCTTCCGGCAAAGATGCCCGGAAGCGCAAGGGGGACGACGATCTTGCGGAACGCGGACGAGGCCGAGGAGTACAGGTCCATCGCGGCGTCGACGAGACGTGGGTCGATTTTCTCGAGACTCACGTAGATGGGCAACACCATGAACGGAAGGAAGTTGTAGGTGAGACCGCCGATGACGGCCGCGGGAGTGTTCAACAGCTTGCCGTTGTCCATGATGTTCAACGACTCAAGCAGCCCGGTGAGACCCAAGTTGTCGAAGATCGAGACGACGGGGCCTTCGTCGGCGAGGATGTTGCCCCACGCAAGGGTTCTGATCAGATACGACGTGAAGAACGGAACCACCACGAGGCCGAGCAGCAGGTTTCGGTACTTTCCGCCGCGGAATGCAATGACGTACGCGAGGGGGAAACCAATGAGGATCGTGAGCAGTGTCGCTATTGCGGCGTAGCCGAAGCTGCGGAGGAACTGCGGTCTGAAGTCGGTGAGAGCGGTGCGGTAGTTGTCCCACTCCCACGAGAACGATGGGAAGAAGTCGAACCGGCTCTCCTTGCTCGAGAGCGACATCACGACCATCGACCACAGCGGTGCCAGAAAGAAGAGGCTGAGCCAGAGGATGCCCGGCTTCAAGAGGCCATAGGGCGCAAGAGCACGTCGGGTCTCGAGTCCACCGACGAATGCGACCCAGATGAGGCCGATGACCGCCGCCAGCATGACCGCGGCGACGATGGCTGAAGCCGGTCCGCTCACCCACTTCGCGCCCAACGCCACCGCGCCGAGCCCGAGTGCGAACATCACCCCGAGACCGACACGCTCGGGCTGCGAAGCAGCCGTTGCGAGTCGTGTCGTCGGATTCACGTTGTGACGGCGCCTACGGTCAGGCGCCGATGATTGCAGCGAAGGCCTCGTCGAACTTGGCCTCTTCTTCTTCGGCAAGCGCGCCCCAACTCTGCAGACGCGCGACTGTCGACTCGTCGGGGAACAGAAGAGTGTCCTCCGCAAGTGCTGCAGCCTCGCCGCCCAACTTCACGAGTTCGTCCTGCACGCCCTTGACCGGCGACATGTACTGCACCGACGCCGTGATGCGCGCCGCGTTGACGGGGTCGTACACGTAGTCCATCCACTTGGCAACGGCATCGCCGTTCTCCGAGCCCTTCACCCAGATCATGGTGTCGAACCAGCTGGTGCCACCCTCTTCAGGGATGATGAACTTGACGTCGGGATTGTCTTTCGCAAGTTGCAGAACGTCACCCGACCAAGCAACACATGCCGCAAAGTTTCCGGCGCTGAGGTCGTCGAGATAGTCGTTGCCCGTGAAAGCGCGGATCTGGCCGTCGTTCTTGGCCTTCTCCATCTTTTCGAAAGCCTCTGCGGCCTCGTCGAAGGTGCTGATTTGCGAGATGTTCTTGCCGAGGCCCATGAGGACGAGACCCATCGTGTCGCGCATTTCGGTGAGCATGCCGATCTTGCCCTTGAGCGCCGGGTCGAAGAGATCCTCGACGCTCTTCAGCTCTCTGCCCGTCGCCTTCATGTTGTAGGCAATGCCTGCGACACCGGTCTGCCACGGCAGGTTGTACTCCTGATCCTTGTCCCACGGCTGGCCCTTCAGGTCGTCGCGGAGGTTGGCCATGTTGGGAATCTTGTCCACCGGCAGCTTCTGCGCCCAGCCCAACTGCACGAAGCGTCCGGCCATCCAGAAGGTCGGGGCGATGATGTCGGCCTCGATCTTTTTGCCCTTGGCGAGAAGCGGCTGGACCTTGGCGAAGTACTCGTTGTTGTCGTTGTAGGCATCGGTGTACTTGAAGTCGACGCCACTTGCCGCAGCAAAGAGGGCAACGGTCTCTTCGTCGATGTACTCGGGCCAGTTCTCGAAGAAGAGGGAGTTTCCGCCGCCCCCCGAGCCGCCGTCGTCGCCACCGCATGCGGCAAGCAGGGCCGGAAGAGACAACGCACCCGCACCGGCGACGCCGGAACGAATGAGGAACTGACGACGATTCAACTTGCCTGCCATGGTTCTGCCTTTCTTGCGGGTTG
>CAZVPL010000117.1:0-4522 GCA_964629075.1 uncultured Bifidobacterium sp.
GTGTAGATCTCGGTGGTCGCCGAATCATTAAAAAACCACGGCGATCACGCTGACGACATCATTCCCGCACCCACAGGCGGATGTTCAACAGTTGAAGCCGCAACCACGACGAGCACATCGACAACCACTACTACGACTCCGCCGGATCCAAATGAACGAAAATGGTTGGACGATTCATTGGGCGCAATGCGAGTTGGCGAACTTTATTCGGATGGCATTTCATCGCAGGGGCCTGGTGGCGTGATGGGCTACATCATGTCCAATGGCACGATCATGCCGCCTGGATTGAGTCTTGACTTCGGATCGGGCCGAGTCACAGGCGTTCCTACGAAAGCCGGTAGATACTCGTTCAGTGTGTACAGCGGCTTCTGGGGATGTATCTGCGGTCTGTCGAAGTCTTTTTCGGTGGTCGTAGAGGAACCATTGGAGGCTGAGTCACCCACGTGGATCGATACGGGGCTCGGTCTAATCATCTCGGGTATCGCATATTCCGATGGCGTCTCTGCATCACCGAAGCCGCAGTCATACTCGATCACTGGCACGCTTCCGCCGGGGCTGTCTTTTGACACCTCGACGGGTGGGATTTCTGGAACGCCGTCGGCTCCTGGCTCGTGGCCGTTCACGGTGACGGCTCAATACAGCCAAGGGTCGCTCGCGCCACTCAACATCACCGCAGTGGTGACGCCGTCAATTGAAAAGATCTGGGCCGACGACACACTCGGTGCATTCGTCTTGAACACCCCCTATGACGATGGTGTGATGGCCAAGGGTGGCGGCTACCTCGATGGGACGATGCGAGGGGTGATGGGGTACATCGTCAGTCGCGGTTCGTTGCCGCCGGGAATCAGTTTGGATTTCAAGTCTGGCCGTCTAACGGGAACGCCTACGCAGGTGGGGACCTATCGATTCACCATCTATGCCGGGTTCTGGGCGTTGTACGGGTTGTCGCTTGACTTCACCGCCGAGGTTGGCGAAGGAACCTCGACGACCGTCGCCGCCGAGACCGACGTGAGCGACGAATCGGAGGATTCGTCGGATGCATCTACCGACACGACCGAGGTGACGACCGAGGACACGACGGCAGACACGTCTACGGAGACGACCGAAGGCGCAAGTACAGATACGACTGTCTCTACGGCTCCCGCCAGCAGCGGTGGCTCCGACGTCCAAGGACAGGCACCACAGACTCCGACGCTCTCACTCGTCGACATCGTTGCACCGGACCAGATCATCGCTCAGGTCTTGCCAGAGGAAGTGGTGAGCATCACCTGCGATTCAGGTTGCATTCAACTGCTCGTCAATCGAGTAGGCATTGACAATGGCACGGTGTATGCCCGTGTCAACTCGACTGAATGGCTGCCACTGGACGCGTCGAACGGGGCGATCGAGTTTGCGCTCGATGCCGATGTGACCGACATTCAGGTGAAAGTGGTGGCCGACGATGGCGCCACGTACGTCATGCAAGGTCAAGCCCAGCGTGAAGGTGCTGGAGAGAGCTCGTCAATGTCACCAGCGATCTGGTGGTTGCTGATTGGCCTGATCTTGTTGATCGCAGTCGCCGTCATCAGGGAGCGTCGCAAGTCAGTAACCGCTGGCTAGGCCAGTTCGCACCATGCGTTTTAGTGAGAGGGTCAGGGGGACGTCAGTCTTCTTGACCCTCGCACTGTTTTCCTCCTGTTCGAGTGGAGGACCAGAAGTCACACTTCCCACCGCCCCGGCTCTGACGACGTCGGTCGATACGGAAATGCGACCGACCGACGATGGTTTCGCTTTTGCAAATTTCGCTGCCACTGCCGTTCCTGACGTGTTCGACGAATCTGATCTCGTCGCGATGTTCGGGCCGGAGTCGTGTGTGGACGGCGTCGTGGAACCGTGTGAACCAGTCGCCGAAGCGGCCGCGTGGGCTCGAATGATCAACGACTCACGCGCCTCGGGGCATTGTGAGGGCCTCGTGGTGGAGGCGCTCACCCGATTCAACGAGGGTGCGACTCCGCCAACGGTCGAGTTGCAAAACGAGGGTCAAGTCACCAAGGAGATTTTCCGATCGTTTGCCACTCAGTTTCTCGAATCCACACAGCGAGAAACGCTGGCTTGGCAAAAGAGATCGGTGCGCGAAATCGTCAATCAGCTCGGTGCGTCGTTGGCGTCGGGCAGATTGGAGTACTCGCTCGGTCTGTATGTCGATACGGGAGGCCATGCGGTCCTGCCCTATGCCGTCGAATTGATGGGTGAGTCCGCCGCGCGGATTCACGTCTACGACTCGAATTGGCCGGCAAAGAATCGCTTCGTGGACGTCGACTTGGCCAACGAATCATGGGAGTTTTCCTTCTCTGGTGAGGATCCTGCGAGTGACCCGAACCTCTGGACAGGAGGATCGGGTGACATCGATCTGACCTCGCTGTCGAGTCGGCAATCTGCGTTGTGTCCGTTTTGCCAGACAGAGACCACCGTGCGCAATTCGATCGTGGTCATCAAGTCCACTGATCGTCGGTGGAGCATCTCGACAGAACGCGGTACGTATTCGCCATCCAGTGGCGTGGAAGTGGAAGGGGTGAGCGCGCAGCCAGTTCGTTCAGCAGGCAACCCTTCGACGCTCGACTACGTAGTGTTTGTCGAGGGTCTCAACTTGAGTCTCGATCTTCCAGATCCCTCGAGTGCGTATGTGGCTCGAGGTTCCGCAGTGGTTCAGGTGCAAACTCGCACTGGATCATCAACACCGGTGGAAGTCACCGAGGAATCGGTAGTGGTGGATGACGAGAGTGTGCAGCTCACGGTTGCTGCCAACAATTTGGTGGCAAGCGTCGCTGCGCCATCGACACAGGTGGCGATTGGTTCATCCACGCTTGACGTCACAGTGCAATCGGGGACTGGTCGTGAATACGAATTGCAGGTGAACGAAGAACGGCCCGCACTCGTTGCCTCAGCAGTTTCTCGGGAGGTTGGCGGTAAGCCCCTTGATTTGGAGGTTCAAGTCAAGGTTGACGACAAGTTGGTTGAAGTGCGTCGGGTCTTCCTGGATGGCACCGAACAATCGGTGGTGGAGCAAAAGGCTCTGCAGGTGAATGAGGTGCAGGCACCCGTCATTGCGGAGTTGAAGGTGGACGAGGTGAAGCCCGGTCTGAGCCCGTCAGCTGAACGAAGTCTGCTGAATCCGAACTACCAACCAGATCAACCAGTGACGATTGATTCTGCCTCGGTCGCATTGCGCAATTCTGCAGTGACCACGACAACTCTCGCCCCAACTACGACGGTTTCGCCGACCACCACGCTTGCCACACCACCGACCACGCGTCCGCCGACTCCGAGCACAACTTCTTCGACCACCACGACAACATCGTCCACGACCACGACTACCTCGACAACCACGACGATTGCCACTGCACCGGCAACTACGACGTCGACATCGTCTACTACGACGACCACTACCGTTCCGCCCTATCTCAACTCCCCAACTGGCCTGAGCGTTGCAGGCGGCGATGGACAATTGGCGGTGAGTTGGACAGCGCCTTCGCCATCAGGGACAGCGGTGGAGAGCTACACGGTCGCCATCTCGACCGACGAGGTGTTCACCAGTCCTCTTACCTTTAGCACCGCGTCGACGGCCTATACCTGGACATCGGCAACTAATGGGGAGACGTATTACGTAAAGGTTCGCGCAAACAACGTCTCTGTTGGCGTGTCTTCCTCTTACACAGCTTTGTACAGCGTTGCGGCTGGCGTCGCGGGAATGACGAGTCCCACTAGCGTTCGTTTGACTCCGCAGAATGGTCAAGTCGAAGTGACGTGGAATGCGCCATCGTCTCCTGGAGCCTCACCAATTAGCGACTATCGGGTCTATTACTCCACTGTGGCGAACGGCACGTACACCGCTGTGACGGTGGGTTCTGCCACGACAAGTAAGACCGTCACTGGGTTGACCAACGGTACGACCTACTACTTCCGTGTTGCAGGCGTGAACACGAGTGGCACGGGCGTGCCCAGCTCGACAACTTCAGGGGTGACTCCGTTTGTTCTGGCTAGTGCGCCAACGGGTGTGGCGCTCAGCACGAGCAGTACTGGATCGTTGACATTTGCTTGGGGTCCCACCACGCATACAGGGGACAACTATCGCGTGTGGTGGAGTACAGATTCCACCTTTGCCACCGCGTACACGTACACAGGAACAACGTCGACGTCGTACACGATCACGGGCTTGACGTCTGGCGCGGTGATTTATTTCCGTGTTGCCGGATGGCGTAACGGTGTGGAGTCTGACGTCAATCAATTCCAAACCTCGCAATGGGGTATCGCCTCGGGTGGTACGACTGTCCCATAGGTGCACATCGCCCCGGTGATTTGTTTAGGCTCACGACATGAAACGACTCGCATTTGCTGTTGTCGTGTTGCTGTCAGCGTGTGCGGGTAGTGATGATTCGGGTGATGCGGCAACATCCGCGTCTGGGCTATCAACGGGAGAGGTCGCTGAAACGGTGCTCGAATTGGTCGCCGAGGTCGAAGAACCAGTGGATGCCGCCATGCGGTT
>CAZVPL010000118.1:0-4486 GCA_964629075.1 uncultured Bifidobacterium sp.
AACGAGCAAAGCCTTGTCGAGAAGAGTTTTCGCCACGGGGCCCGCCAATGTTCCACCCGTTCCGGCGCTGATCGTGGCGTTCACGCCCTTCAGCATCACTGCCACCGCCACGCGCGGTGCCTTCGCGGGCGCAAACGCGGTGATCCATGCATGAGAACGTTGTTCTTCTCCATCGGCGTTCAATTGCGCCGTTCCCGTCTTCGCCGCGGCCTGAACGCCCCGAGCCAGTTTCATGCAGCAACGGGCAGTGCCGTCATTCACCACTCCCACCATCAACTGTGTCAAGAGGTCGGCAACCGGCTGGGAGATCGGCGTGCGCCACACCTCGGGTGAAGTTTGTGTCAACACCGTGCCGTTGTAGGCCAGGGTCTTGTCGACCACGTAGGGCTTCATCATCTTGCCGTCGTTTGCAACAGCAGCCGCAACCATTGCCATGTGCAGCGGCACCATCTGCACCCCGCCCTGGCCAAAACCATGAATCGCCAGCAGCGCCAGTGAGTCTTCGAACGATTTCGCGTCGCCACCGAATGTCGATGTCGCGGCCCCCGGCAGGTCGATCGGCAACTTCGATTCGAGTCCCCACGACCGAACGCCATCAACCAACTTCTCCGGCCCCACGTCCACCGACATGCGAGCAAAGGGAATGTTGCAGCTGCGACGGAATACTTCTGCCAGATCCCCACCACACACTTTCTTGCCGTAGTTCTGAATCGGGTTGTTCGTGTTCGGCGGCACCCACGCCGATTCGTTGGGCCATGCCGACGCCGCTGACACCACTCCATTCGACAACGCCGTCGCCGTTGTCAGCACCTTGAACGTCGACCCGGGCATGTAACGCTCTTGGTACGCGTTGGCCAGCAAAGGTTTTCCCGGAGCCTCGTCCAACGCCGTCAATGCCGCGCCCGCCGCATCGACATCGTGCACCGCGATCGTGTTGGGGTCGAACGTCGGGTTGGAATACATCGCCAAGACGGCGCCGGTGCGCACGTCGAGGACCACGACCGAACCCTCGCGCCCCTGAAGAGTTCGCTTCGCCAATTCTTGGAGGTCGCTGCGCAGCGTCAGCACGACCGAACCCGTTTGGTCTTCGCCGGAGAACGTTTCACCGACAGCCAGCACTTGTTGTTTCGGCGTGTCACCGCGCAAGACGTCGCCATACAGGTGTTCGAGTTGCGTCGAGCCGTACGCGTAGGTGTGATAACCCGACACATTCGCAAAAAGATCCTTCGTGGGATATTCGCGTTGATATCGATAGTCACCACGCGAGTCCAGCGGGATCTCCGTCGTCTCGGCGATGACCACGCCATCTGCAGTCACAATGGGGCCGCGAGGCGCATCGAACGTGCGCACGCTTTCGCGGTTGTTGCGCACGTCGGCGCGCAGCGCCTCGCGTTTTCCGACCTGCAAAACGTTCAGTTGCACGAATAGCACCACATAACACACCAACAAGCCAATTGCGAGGCGACGAATCACACGGTTCATGACTCGACCTCATGAAGACGGCGAGCAGATGAATGCGATACCGCAATGAGCAACGCCAGCAGCATGTAGTTCGCAACCAGCGAGCTGCCTCCGTAGCTCATGAAGGGCAGCGTCACGCCCGTCAACGGCAATACGCGCAGCACACCCGCCAAGATGATGAAGGCCTGCACACCGACGATCACCGTCAGCCCGACCGCCAGCAACTTTTCGAATGCATTGTCGGTTCGCACCGCGGTGCGCAGACCACTGCCCACCAGGAGAACGAAGGCCACCAGCACTGCCGTTGCTCCGAACAGACCCAGTTCTTCGCCAATCGCGGCGTAGATGAAGTCGGTCTTCACCGCGGGAATGCGACCCGGGTCACCCAGGCCCAGACCCGTGCCCGACAGACCACCCTCGGCAAAAGCGAACATCGACTGAACGATTTGGTAGCCCTTGCCGTTGTAATGGCTCCACGGGTCGATCCAGATGGTGAACCTGTCGCGGACGTGATCGAACAACTGATACGCGACAACTGCGCCGACGGCAAAGAGAACGCCGCCGAAGACGACAAAACCGGTTCGCTCGGTGGCAACCCACAGCATCAGGGCGAACAACGCAAAGAACAAAAGCGATGATCCAAGGTCGCGCTCGGCCACCATCACCACCACCGACACGGCCCAAGCCAACAAAACAGGAAGAAACGCACGTGCGTCGGGCAGGGCGAAGCCACCCACTCGGTGGGCACCCGCACGAATCAACTCGCGCTGCTCTGACAGGTATCCGGCGAAGAAGATGGCGAGACACACCTTGGCAAACTCACCCGGCTGGAAGTTGATCGGCCCAATCGACACCCAGATACGAGCCCCGCCCGACGAGAAGCCGATTCCCGGTACCAATGGCATGAGTTGCAATGCGATACCAGCGCTGAGAAACCACCACTGGTAACGCAACAAGTCGACAACCCGTCGCACCACCAACAAGACACCAACGAATGCGGCGATCGCGACCAAGCTCCATGTCGCCTGCAGCCCGGCGAGACGGTCGCTCAGGCGCGCGATCATCACGTAGCCGACACCGTGCAACAAAGCCGCGATCGGCAACAGCAGGGGAGACGCGCCGCGCGCCAACCGCCGCACAGCAACATGAGCCATCAACAACAGCGCCAAGACCGAGGCGAGAAAGGGACCAATTCGCGCAGGAAGGGTGGCATTCTTGCCCAGCGCCGCAAGTGTGTAGGCGGCACCGGTAATCACGGCGGCCAACACCACCAATCCCAGTTCACTGCGTCGCCGCAGCATGGCGTGCGGTGACGTGACTGTCACTGACCCGTCGTGGTCGGTGCCACCGAAGTTGTCGGACTCGTCGTTGTTGCCGGCACCGTCGACGATGTGGACGTTGTCGTTGTGCTTGACGACGTGGTGGTCGCCGGCAGGGGCAATGTCGTTGTTGGAATTGGCTGCACTTCGTCGCGAATGCCATTCACATAACGCTGAGCCGACGCCGCATCACCGAACGTCGGGTTGCCCAAGATCTCCTGTGCCATCTCTTCGGTGAGATCACGTTCCTTCAAAGGGGTGCGTGCTTCGACTGTGGGGTCGAACCACAACACACCGCCGGGACGCCCCTTGTAGATCACCACGTCGGAACCCTCGAATCCCACGAAATAGCCGGTCCGTCCGTACGCCGCAAAGACGATCAATACCGAAAGAACGATTGCGGCGAGTGCAGTCCAGAAAAGAATGAACCCGAGCGACAAGCCAACTCTCGCTTTTGGGAGAACAGGTGTCGCCAACACATTGTCAGAAGGAGCCGCTGAGATGCCCGATGCGGCGACGGGCGCAGGAGAGTCGTCTGACGAACTTTCCGCAACGCGGAGTGAGGAAGACGAGCTCTCCGGAAGCGCGGCGCCCTCGGGCAGCACGTCGACGACGATGACCGTGACGTTGTCTCTGCCGCCGGCGGCGTTCGCTGCGGCAACCAGCGCCTCTGCCGCGGCGTTAGCCGTTTCGTGGCGGTCGAGGATGGCACTGATCTCGGAGTCGGTGACTTCATCGACAAGACCATCACTGCACAGTACGTAGCGGGCTCCAAGCGTGATCGGAAGCGTGGCAGTCGAGATCTCAACCTCGGCGTCGATACCAAGGGCACGTGTCACGATGTTGCGACGAGGGTGCACCCGGGCTTCTTCGAGGGTGATGATTCCTTCGTCCACCAATTCTTGGACGTAGCTGTGGTCTTTTGTGACCCGGGAAAGTGCGCCGTCGAACCACCGATAAATGCGTGCGTCGCCGACGTGTGCAACAACCACCGCGTCATCGGTTGTCAACAGCGCAGCGATTGTGGTGCCCATTCCGTGCCGCAGGTGGTTCAACATCGATTCGGTGTGGATCACCTCATTTGCGGTACGCAGGGCTGCGCCGAGAGTTGCCTCATCGACAATGCCGACAGCCCCGTCGCGCAGGCTGCTGATGGCAAGTCCACTAGCCACCTCGCCCGCGCTGTGTCCGCCCATACCATCGGCGACAACGAACAACTGATTCTGAACAAGGTACGCGTCTTCGTTGTTGTTCCGAACTTGACCCGGATGGGTCTGCGCACCGTGTGATACAAACACCGACGTCATCAGTGAACCTCGAACACTGCACTACCGGTTTGAACGCGGTCATCGATGCGCAACATGGTCGCAGAGGTGATGCGCTGCGCATTCACCAGGGTGCCGTTCGTGCTGCCCTGGTCTTCCACGAACCAATTCTCGCCAGAGCGGAAGAACCGTGCATGGTGGGTGCTGACGAACGGGTCGTCGGCCAGTGTGACGTCACATTCGGGTGCGCGACCCACCCAAACTTCATCAACCAACGACAACGTGCTTCCCCGCATCGCCGCCGGCTCGACAACCAACAGCTTGCTGGGTCCGACGGACGATGCGGGCTTGCGAGAGGGTGCCGTCTTCCCGCGACCCAAGCGACTTGCGGTCAGCCCGGGGGCCGACGGAACACGCACCTCGGTCCACACGGCCCACAAC
>CAZVPL010000119.1:0-4464 GCA_964629075.1 uncultured Bifidobacterium sp.
CGCGCACGACAGCTCTGCGCACAGTGTCCAGTCATGGCTCCGTGCCGCGAATTTGCCCGCCAGAACCACGAGTACGGGTTCTGGGCCGGCGAGAGCGAAGAAGATCGCCACCTGGCCGGATTCACCGTGGCTGCCCCCATCGGCATCCGCGCGCGGATGCCGCGCAGTGCGTGACCGCATTTTGGTGAATTGCTGCGAGCGGTCACAATTGACTGCATGACTCCCGACGAGCTGGTTCGTACGTTCATCAATCACATCGAGGCCAAAGACCTCGACGCTGCATGCTCGCTCATGACCGATGACTGCGAGTACGACAACGTACCGATGACGAAGGTCTTCGGCATCGATGCGGTCAAGCAGATCCTCGGACCTTTCACGTCGGGGTGCAGCGAAATCGACTGGGTGATCGTTCGCCAGTCTGCCGCGGGTGACATGACCTCCGGTGTCGTGTTGAACGAACGCATCGACCGCTTCAAGATGGGCGAACGCTGGGTCGAGCTTCCCCTCGCCGGAGTGTTCGAAATCAAGAACGGCAAGATCTCGCTGTGGCGTGACTACTTCGACCTCGCGACCTTCCAAAAAGCGATGGCGGGCTGAGGCTGCGGCCCACGCCGTCACACCGCCCACCTATCGTGCGCTTCATGCGACAAAGGCCCGCGGCTGACGCCGATACTCGACCGATCAGCAACGTCGAGTTTCTCGTCGTCGACGTCGAAACGACGGGGCTTTCCACCGCGACCGACGTGATTCTGCAGGTTGGTGCGGTCGTCACCGATTCGAGCGGACGCATCAAACGCAGGTTTTCCACCTACGTACGGCCAGGCAATGGAACACTTCCTTGGGACACTCCCCAACCGCCTGCCCACGAAATCCACGGCATCACGAACGACGACATCAACCGCGGGCTCCCCACGCGTCGCGCTCTGCGGCGACTTCGTCGTCTTGCGCGACGCCGTGTCCTCGTGGCGCACAATGCGAAATTCGACTACGGCTTCATCTCGTCGGAGTCCCAGCGTCACTCGGTTCCGCTGCACGTCGACAACCCGGTCTGCACGCTCGAGCTCTCGCGCAAACTCGACCCGAAACGCGCCGAGTCACACCGACTCGCCACGCTGTGCGAGCGGTACGGCATTCCTCTCGACAACGCCCACGATGCCCTGTGCGACGCAACTGCCACAGCCCATCTGTTGGCGGTTCTCATCAAGACCCACGGCGCGACAACGATCGGCGACCTGCGCAGAATCGTTGCCCGCAAAGCCGCCTGACGGATCAGGCGTAACGGGCGCGAATACGTCGGGCGGTTGTCGCCGCCAGGTTGGCGTACTTCGCCGGCGCAACGACTTTTGCATCCTTGCCCGCACGTACCAGCAGTCGTCCGAGCCAATCCTCGTTGGCAACGTGAAGCTTGACCTCGAGCACTCCGGACTGCAGCTTCTTCACACCGCGGGTCGGGTACCGCTCGGCGACCCAATGGGCACCCGGCTTCAGATGCAACACCACGACGTCGGCATCCTCCGACCAGTTGAAACCGGGCTCGTCGGGCAACGTCGGCAAACCCGACGGGTCGGCAAAACGACCCGTGCGTTCCATCTTCTCCATTCGGTCGAGACGGAACTGACGCCGCTCGCCCGACAGGTAGTCGAACGAGTCGCAATACCAATGGTCACCGTCGACCCACAGCCGCATCGGCACGATGTCGCGGCGCGTGGACTTGTCACTGATCGGCGAGAAATACTCGATCGTGACGACTTCGTGCGACGCAGCGCAGTCCCCCAGGCCCGCAAGCTTCGGGTCATCGGGCTGGCGCACGACAACCGGTGCGTCATCGGCAGCGTCGGGCAGTTTGGCGAGCGCGGACGCCAGGGCCGAGGAAGTGGAATCGCCCACCACGGCCAGCGCGGCCTCACCAACGGCCTTCAGAGTGAAGGCTTCTTCGACCGTGAGTCGCAAGGGTCGCGTGAAGATGCGCGGGATCTCGATCCATACGTATTCGTCGTCGAAGTAGATCTCGATCAACTCGAGTGGCGAGTACGGCGGTGTGCCACAAAATGTCGACATCGTGAGATCGGCGACCAGCGTGTCTCGGTCGAGACCGAAAGTCCGGGCCATTTCGTCGATACGCACGCGCTTTCGCTCGAAGAGCCACGGAAGCATGACGAGCAACCCCTGCACACGCTCGGATGCTTTGCGACGCTTCATCGTGCACCAGCCAGGGAGTCGAGCCAATCGATGATGTCACGACGCACCTCGGGTGGCGACAGCACCTCGGCACCCGCGACGAGGCCGAGAACCCACGAACGAAACGCCGGGCGGTTGGCACAGGGAACCGCGACGATCACGGCATCATCGAGCCGTTCGACCACACAGTCTTCTCCGAAGTCGCGCATGACGCTCGGGGCGAGTTTCGCACTGACAAGAACTCGGGCAACCGCCCCGTCGGCATCGCCCAACATTTCGGCATCGGTCGCCACCGCGGCTTCGATGTCGAAATCTTCGGGACGTTCGAACGAATCGGCGGTGGTCTTCACCGCACCGGTGATTCGGTCGATACGGAAACTACGGATTGCCGTGCGCCCGAGGTCGTGGCCAACGACGTACCAGTAGCCGCCCCGACTGAGAAGACCGTAGGGATTGAGTGACCTGCGCGTGCCGCCGGCGTAGTCGAATTCGACTCGAACGGTTTTGGCTGCGGCTGCGGCAAGTTTTGGCAGCAACTCACTGTTCACCGGCAGATGAACCTGGGGGCCCGCGGGCATGTCGGATTCGGCAAGGTTCAACTTGAGTCGCGCGCGTTCGGCCCACGCGGAGTCGACGTGCACGGCGGCGAGGGCCAACTGCAGAGCCCGCTCTTCATCGTTCGTGAAGTTGATGTTGGCGAGCTGCATTTCTCGGCGATCGATGCGGTAACTCGACACCCCCGCCTGGCTGCCACCAAGGACGACGGCATCGATCGGGATTCCCATCTCGCGAAGCACCGCTTTGTCACGTTCGAAGAGAGAACGGTCGTGGTACATGTTCGTTGCGAAGTGAATGTCTTCGAGGGTGCGGTAGTTGCTGTCGTGGGTGAGCACCGCAAGCAGATTCAAGAGACGCTCGGCCTGGTCCTTTGGCTTGTCGGCTCGTTTCGGGACGACTTTCTTTGCGGCGGTCTTTTTTGCAACGGCTTTCTTCGCGGCCGTTTTCTTTTTCACGGCTTTCTTGGACGCGGTTTTCTTCGCCGTCTTTTTTGCCGCCACGGGGGCTACTTTGCCACGCCCGTGCTACCGGCCTTTGCGGCGTCGATGATTTCGCGCACCAAGGCCACAACCTGGTCGGCGGTCGAACCGGGGCTGAGCACACCCGCGACACCGGCAGCCTTCAGTTTGGGTGCGTCTTGGTCGGGAATGATTCCGCCGACGATGACGGGCACGTCGACGCCCCGCTCGCGCAGTTTGTCGACGACCTTGGGAGCAAGGGTCATGTGGGCACCTGACAGCATCGAAAGGCCGACTGCGTCGACGTCTTCATCGACGGCGGCCGCGGCGACCTTCTCGGGGGTTTGGAAGAGCCCCGTGTAGATGACCTCGAAACCCGCATCGCGAAGAATGCGAGCCACCACTTTGACGCCGCGGTCGTGACCGTCGAGGCCGACTTTCGCGACGAGTACCCGTTCACCTGCCATGGCGTCGAAGTCTACGGGTGACGCTCAGGCGAGCGTCAGGCGAAGGTCGAGTTTCTGCAGCCCACGCAACATGAACGACGGGTGATAGTGGAAATCGTTCGTCTCGGCGAACTCCCACGATGCCACCCTGTCGGCCAGTTTTTCGAAAGCGATCTGCAGCTCGAGACGTGCCAGGGGTGCGCCGATACAGAAATGGATGCCCTTGCCGAACGCGAGGTGTTCCTTCAGGTTCGGACGCGTCGGGTCGAACCGGTCGGGGTCGTCACCCCATACCTTCGGGTCACGGTTCGCAGCCGAGTACATGACCATGACGCGCTCGCCCTTGTTGACGGGGCAACCATCGATTTCGACGCCGTCCTTCGTGACCACTCGGAACATGCCGCCCGACGGCGAGGCGAGCCGCAGCATTTCCTCGACGGATGGCGCGATGAGCGATCGATCGGCGCGAACCTTGTCCCACACCGACATGTCCTGACCGAAGTAGAGCATGCCCTCGGCAATGGTGTTGGTGGTGGTCTCGTTGCCCGCCACGAGCAGCTGGGAAATAATCGACAGCATCTCGGGCATGTGGAGTGTGCGCTTGCCACCCTCTCCGTCGTCGACTTCTGCATTCACGAGGTCGGACAGGAAGTCCCCCTGCGGGTTGTTGCGACGCGCCTCGAGACGCTCGGCGAAGTAGTGCTGCATCTCGACAATGCCCTTCGTCGCGGAAATGCGACGCTCGTCGGTGACCGACGAACCGATGGTCGAGATGTTGTCGTCGCTCCATCGCTTGAAGTCGGCCATGTCGTCGGGCGACACAC
>CAZVPL010000120.1:0-4437 GCA_964629075.1 uncultured Bifidobacterium sp.
CACCGTCGCCACCCTCGCTGTAGCCGCCGTACTCGGCGGGAATCGAGAGTCCGAAGGCGCCCATCTCGGCGAGCCCGGAAATCAGTTCTTCCGGAACATCGGCGTTGTGGCGGTGCACGTGCTCGGCGCGTGGTGCAACTTCCTTGTTCGCGTACGAACGGAAGGTGTCCTGCACCATCTCGAAGTCGGCATCGAGGTGGCGCGGGCCTTGCTGGTCGGCAAGCGACGCGAGGAATTCGGGCGAGCGGAACGCCGCAACAAAGTCGTGTCCGAAAGAAAGATCTGCGGCGCTGACGCCCCACAATTGTTCGCGTCCGACGAGACGCGTCACGAGGTCGTGCACCATGTCGGCGGTGAATGCGCAGGTGAGACGCGCTTCGGTGTCACCCTTGGCGCCGTAGTCGAGCATCGAGCGAGCGGTTTCAACCGCGGCGGCGGCATGCGCGAGGTCGTAAGCAAGAACCTGCTCGACATCGGGTCCGCCACCGGCGGCCAGTTTGCGGACCGCCTTGCCGACCATCGCACGCGCGGTTTCGATGATCGTGGCGGCGGTCTGCAGATCGGGGGTGGGGAGGGATGCGTTGCTGGCCATGGCTGAAAACGCTAGCCCTGCACACCGCCGTGGTGCCCATCGGTACGATCAAAAAATCAACCAAATCAGCGACGCCTACTCGCGCGGCATGCCGCCGGTCGAGACCCACGGTGAGACCCATGCGATCGTTGCGTGGCGCGCCGGCAGGGAAATTTTCGCCGTCTATGGCTCGGGCTACGACACCGTATGCGGGCCTGATGTGACACACATCTCGTGGTCGATGGCGAAGAGCATGACCCACGCTCTCGTCGGGTGCATGGTTCTCGACGGCCTCGTCGACATCGACCAGCCGGCCGCCGTCCCCGAGTGGCGCGACGACGAACGGGGCGCGATCACACTCCGTCACCTGCTGGAGATGCGCTCCGGTCTCGAGTGGGTCGAGGACTACGTCGATGGCGAACGCTCGCACGTCATCGAGATGCTTTTCGGTGCGGGCAAAGACGACCACGCAGCATTCGCTGCGGCGCTTCCTTCGCAACACTCGCCCGCAACGCACTGGGAGTATTCGTCGGGAACGACAAACATCATCTGTCGGATTCTCGGCGACATTGTGGGTGGCATCGGACCCGACGAGCGTCGACAACGAATGTCTTCGTTCATCAACGAGAGGTTGTTCCGTCCCCTCGGTATGTCGAGTGCAACCGCAAAGTTCGATTCGGCGGGGACCTTCGTCGGCTCATCATTCGTCTATGCAACGGCCGCCGACTTTGCGCGTTTCGGTCGCCTGTATGTCGATGGATGCTCACCGGCGGGAACAGAACTTCTTCCAGCTGGCTGGCGCGACGAAGCGCGCACGATCGTCACCATCGACCCGGAAACGGGCAACGGGTACGGGCATCACTGGTGGATTTGGCCGCAACTCCCCGGTTCGTTGGTTGCAACGGGTTACGAGGGTCAGTACACGATCGTGCTTCCCGAAGACGATCTCGTGGTCGTGCGACTCGGCAAGAGTCCGGCAGAAATCAGGCAAAACGTCGTCGACGATCTTGTCGTGCTGGTTGGCGAACTGCGTCACCTACAGCGCTGAATCGCCTACGGTGGAGGGGATGGCGAAGGGGGGCGCACCGGGCGACGCGACGTCGAGCCGCCGGAAAGTGTGGGTGCGGACCCTCAAGATGGTGGCAACAGCCGTCATCATCTACTTCTTCGTTCTTCCTCTGATCCCCGGTTTCCGACAGGCACTCGACGACCTGCTCGACGTCGATCGTTCGATGTTGTTGTTGGGTGTCGGCCTCGAATTCGTGGCGCTTCTCTGTTACTCGCTCCTCACTCGGGCGGCGCTCGGGCCCGAGGGCGACAAAGTGACGGTGTTGAGGCTGTTTCGCATTCAGTTGAGCACCAAGGCGCTGGGGAGCATCATGCCGGCGGGCAGTGCGGCGTCGTCAGCCCTCGGCTATCGCCTCCTCACGCTGTCGGGGGTTCACGGACCCGACGCCGGGTTCGCCCTCGCCACGGCAGGGATCGGATCCGCAGTCGTCTTGAACCTCATCTTGTGGTTCGGACTCATCATCTCGATTCCGATCCGCGGGGTGAACGCCCTCTACGGGTTCGCCGCGATCGTTGGCATCATCTTGATGCTCATCGCCTCAGCCCTGATCTTTGGCCTGGTCGAGGGCCAAGGTCGCGCGGAACGGGCGGTGCGTTGGCTCGCCCGGCACGTCCGACTCGATGCCGACCGCGCGAGTGAGGTCATTCGCCATCTTGGCAATCGACTCGAGGGCCTGATCGCCGACAGACAACTGCTCGTGCGTGTCATCGTGTGGGCATCGGCCAACTGGCTCTTCGATATGGCCGCGGTCTACGTGTTCCTGCGTGCATTCGGCGGCAACCTTGCGATCGATGGACTCATCGTCGCATTCGGTTTGGCGAACGTGATGGCCGTTGTGCCCATCACACCGGGCGGTCTCGGCATCATCGAGGGCATTTACATCCCGACGATCGTCGGTTTCGGCCTGTCACGCTCGACGGCAACGGTCGGAATCCTGGCGTACCGTCTTGCGCAGTTCTGGTTGCCGATCGTCGTCGGCGCAGGGTGCTATCTGAGCCTCCGGGTCGGTCCATGGTCGCTCGATCGCAAGGATCGTCTGAAGCCGCTGCGTGTCGTCGCCGAAGAGGCCGTGACAAAGAGCGAAAGCAAGATCGCCTTCTTCGAGAAACGGGCGCCGCGAGACCGCACGGGTCAGTACCCATTGCCGCCGGTGAATGATGACGACACCGGACCGGTGGGTTAGCGTTCGCACCCATGACAGTGCATGAAAGGCCCTTTGGCCGATACCTCGAGGACTTCACCGTGGGCGACGTGTACCGCCACTGGCCGGGGAAGACGATCACTGAATACGACGACCATCTTTTTTGCATGATCACGATGAACCACCATCCGTTGCACACCAACGACTGGTTTGCATCCGAAAGCGTGCAGGGGCGAAACGTTGTGGTGGGCAACCTCGTGTACTCGCTGGTTCTCGGCATGAGCGTTCCCGACGTCAGTGGGGCGGCGATCGCAAACCTCGAAGTCGAAACACTCCAGCACAAGTTCCCGACATTCCATGGTGACACCATCCACGCCGAAACGCGCGTGCTTGATGTGAGCGAATCCAAGTCGAAACCCGACCGCGGAATCGTGACGGTCGAGACGAAGGGCTTCAACCAGGACGGCAAAGAGGTCTGTTACTTCCGTCGCCGCGTGATGGTGTGGAAGCGCGCGAATGCGCCGGAGCGCAAGCGTCCGTACGACGTCAACGCCGCTTGGGACGCCTAGGGCCCGTCACCGACGAACTCCTCGCGTGGGGCCTGCCCCGGATGCGCGAGTTTCCATGGCGCGCCACGCGCGATCCGTGGCATGTCCTCATCTCAGAGGTGATGCTTCAGCAGACGAACGTGGCACGTGTGCGCCCGCGGTTCGAACGATTCGTGGCGCTAGCGCCGACTCCGAGGGCATGTGCCGACGCGGCGCTCTCAGACTTGTTGGTCGAGTGGCAGGGGATGGGTTATCCGCGACGATGCCGCAACATCCACGACGCGGCGCGGGTGATTGTCGAGGATCACGGTGGCGAAGTTCCGCGTGATCTCGACGCCCTGATCGCTCTGCCCGGAATCGGGCCGTACACCGCCCGGGCGATTCTCGCGTTCGCGTTCGGCGATGATGCCGCGGTCGTCGACACGAACGTCGCGCGCGTGATCTCCCGAATCGAGGGCCGGTCCCTGAAGCCGCGTGAGACGCAGGTGATCGCCGATGAACTGCTTCCCCGAGGCTTCGCCCGTGACTGGAACCAGGTCGTGATGGACTTTGGTGCGACCGTCTGCAATGCCCGTTCGCCGCAGTGCTCATCGTGTCCGATTGCCCGGCTCTGCGCGTGGCGTGGTGAGGGGGTCGATCCGGCCCGAACCACGGCATTCACCAGCCGACCGCAGGGCCGCTTCGAGGGTTCTGATCGTCAGGCTCGCGGCCGCATGATGAAGCGCCTGACCGAAGGTTCGGTCGACGCGACCCGCATCGCCGAAGTGATGGGATTGGACGACGTCGATCGCGCAGAGCGTCTCGCGGAGTCGCTCGTTTCCGACGGATTGGTGGAACGCGTCGGTCGCGACTACAGGCTCAGCGAGAGGCGCAGATAGCGGCGAGAATCTCGGGGAACGCGGCATCGGCGATGGCGATCATCTCGTCGTCTGTCCGGTCCTGGATCGGGTGCTCGACGAACACGCGCGCGACGTCGGGGAAACCCAGTGCCTCGGATTGCGAGATCGCGGCAGTGACGAACTCGCTCGAGGCGACGAACATCGAGGGCACGCCCCGGAGTTCCAGATCTGCGATGTCGTGCACACTGCACGACGTGCAGCTGCCTCAA
>CAZVPL010000121.1:0-3432 GCA_964629075.1 uncultured Bifidobacterium sp.
GAAAGAACCCGAATGGCTACTGCGGGCTCGGCGGCACGGGTGTGTCGTGCCCCGTCGGTGTGGCCACCGCGTAACGGCCGGCTTTACGACGCTGCGGTCGCCAACTGGTCGGCGGTCGGCTTGCGGAACATCGCAATCATCACGATTCCCGCCAGGAAAATGGTGATCGACACGTAGGTCCAACCCTGCTGCACGCCGTGTGCGACGTCCTTGTCTTTCACAGCCGCCGTGAGAAGTGAACCGACGATTGCGAGGCCGAGCGCGGCACCGACCTGGCGTGCGGTGTTGGACAGCGCCGATCCCATGGCAAAACGTGTATGTGGCAGGTAGGCGGTTGCGGCGCTGGAGAAGGTGGAGATGCTGAGGCCGATGCCGAAGCCGCTGATGACGTTGTACGGAAAGAAGTGTGTCCAGAACGATGGTTCTTTGACCATGAAGATGTTCATGAGTGCCATCGACGCAGCGAAGATGAAACAACCAAGTCCGATCACCTTGCCGTGACCGAATCGGTGAGCAGCACGACCGGCCGGCGCGGCGACGAGGGCCGCCATGAACGGCCCGGGCACGGTGGCCCAACCTGATTTCAGGACCCCGTAGCCCCAGACGGCCTGCAGCCATTGGGTGTTCACGAAGATCATCGCGAAGAAGCCCGCTGAAAACACGAGGCCGGAAACGGTTGATGCTGTGACGAACGGCAGCTTGAGAAGTCGCAGGTCGAGCACCGGTGTGGCACTGCGTCGGCACGTGCCGATGAACAAGATGGTCGAGAGCGCCGCGCCGACGAGGATGCCGATCGTGGTGGGTGTTGCCCAACCCCACTCGTCGCTTTGCACAATTGCGAGCGCGAGAAGCCCGACGCTGGAAACCGCGAGGATTGCACCGGGGACATCGACGTGTTTGTTCGCGGATTCGTCGAGACCCTCACGCAGGAAGCGTGTACCGATCACGATGGCCACCAGACACACGGGCACATTGACGAAAAAGACCGCCCGCCAGTTGGCGATATCGATGAGCCAGCCGCCGATCACCGGGCCGAGGGCCGCCGACAGTCCACCAACGGCACCCCAGACGCCGATGGCTGCACTGCGACGTTCAACCGGAAATTCGGGGAGAACGAGAGCGAGCGATGCGGGGGAGAGGATTGCCCCACCGATTGCCTGAATGACGCGCGCGGCGATGAGCATTTCGGGGTTCTGTGCGACGCCGCAGAGGGCCGACCCGATGGCGAAGATGACAAGACCGCGCAGAAACGCCTTCTTGCGGCCGTAGGCATCGGCCAAGCGTCCGGCGGTCAGCAGAGTTGCGGCGTAGGCGATGTTGTAGCCGGAGAAGAGCCACGTGAGTTCCCGCCGGGTGTCGGTTCCGAACTCGGCGAGCAACGAGCCGAAGGCGACGTTGAGGATTGTCACATCGAGGGAGACGAGCGCGATGCCCGTTGATGTGAGCGCGAGAGTCTTCGCGCCGCGGGACATTGCCATGTTGTTACCCCCAACCGTGTTCGCGAATGTCCTTTCCGTCGGCGTCTTTCGACTTCCCCTGCCAACGAAGTGCACCCGGTGTCTTCGAAAGGCGCGCCACAAGACCCTGCATGGGCGTCCCCTCCACTTGTTCGATCATCCTACGTGCGGCGAAGTGGGGGTCGTGAGCGATGTCGGCCATGTCGTAAACGGGACCAACCGCGGCATCGGCTTCCTCGAAAATGCGAATGACGTCGGCTTGCGAGCGCTCGCGGCACCACGAAGTGAGAAGAGTGTTCAGTTCGTCGCGATTCTCGACCCGCGAATTGAACGTTGCGAACCGTGGGTCGTTCGCGACACCGAGAATCGCGAGCACGCGTGCGGCGACCGAATCGCTGGATGTCGAGATGCCGACCCACTTGCCGTCGCTGCACTCGAAGGTGCCACGCGGAACCGTGTAGGGGATTCCCGAACCAAGACGCTGTTGCTGTTCACCCGTCAGTGCGTACAACGCGGGCAGCGGACCCATCATCTGGAAGATGCTTTCGAGCAGGCTGACGTCGACCACCTGACCCTCGCCCGAGTGCAACGCCACCATCGTTGCGAATGCGGCAACGAGACCCGTGATTTCGTCGGTGAGTGCGATGGGTGGAAGAAGTGGTCCGCGGTCCGGCTCGCCGCTGATTGCCGACAAGCCGCTCATCGCCTCGGCGATCGATGCGAACCCGGCCTTCTGTGCGTACGGGCCGTCCTGCCCGAAACCGGTGACGCGCGTGACGACGAGTTTCGGATTTCGCGCGTGAAGTACATCGGGTCCGAGGCCGAGCCGTTCAAGCGTGCCCGGTCTGAAGTTTTCGACGAGGACGTGCGCATCGGCGAGGAGAGCGAGCAAGACCGCTTTGTCGGCTTCGTCCTTCAGGTTGAGAGCGACGGTGCGCTTGTTGCGGTTGACCATTTTCCACCACAGGCCGCTGCCGTCGCGCGGGTCGCGCCATGCCATGTTGCGCATCGAGTCACCGGTGTCGGGGTGTTCGACTTTGATGACGTCGGCGCCGTAGTCGGCGAGGTACCGCGCACAGTTCGGCCCGGCGAGAACGGTGGAAATGTCGACAACGCGGATGTCGGCAAGCGGAAGCCGTGACATCGCGGCGTGTCTACTTGAGTCCAGGCCTGGTCAGAACCATGGCCTGTCGCGGCGGGCGGTGGAGGGCCGTGCCCACCAGCGACCGCTGAACTTCCATGCGCTGCGTCGGTCGCGCAATGGCGAGGCAACCATTCCACCGGCCGGCATCGCAGCGGAGAGAGCGGCGACGATCGCCGCAGCTTCTTCCTCTGAGGGAACGGGAGAAATGGAGAAGTTCTGGTTCATGCGCGAATCACCACCGAGGACACCATTTTGTCGTGCCAGGTCTGTTTTTCCGAATCCCACAGCATCCAGAGGTACCCGAGGTAGAAAACCCAACCCGAAACAAGGGATCCGAGCATGCGGCCGATCGACCGCCCGGTGCCGATGGGTTGGGCGGTGCGCCGACACACCACCCTCACGCGGAGTCTGCGGGCAACCGGGCCGGCTCCGGTTGTGGCGATCCAGCGGATCGGCACGATGATCGCGATGGCGACGCCCACCAGCAAAGCGGCGATCCCGAGACCGATGGGTACCCATTCGATTTGTTCCGAGGTGCAGGTGATCGAGTCCTCGGTGGTGTCGCAGTTCTGAACGCCGAGGGCGACAAGGAAGATTCCGCCGACAAGCACGGGCGACGCATAAATGATGGCGACGACGGAATCCCCGACGCGGGCAAGGAGTCGCACCCAGAACCCCGCGTACTGCCACGCCACGCGCGTGCGCGGATCGGGCGGTGGCAGTGAGTTCATTCGTGCCGTATCAGAGCGGCATATTGCCGTGTCATAGCGGCATATTGCCGTGTCATAGCGGCATATTGCCGTGCTTGCGGCGGGGCAGCTCTTCGCGCTT
>CAZVPL010000121.1:3442-4415 GCA_964629075.1 uncultured Bifidobacterium sp.
TTGGTCTGCAGCATCTGCAATCCGTTGATGAGCTTGATGCGCGTTTCGGCGGGGTCGATGACGTCGTCGACGTAGCCGCGCTCGGCCGCGCTGTACGGGTTGGCGTACTTCTCGGTGTAATCGGCGACGAGCTCGGCGCGGCGCGCAACCGGGTCGGCGGCCTGCTGCAGTTCACGGCGGTAGACGATTTCAACCGCGCCCTGCGGTCCCATGACGGCGAGTTCGGCGGTCGGCCACGCGTAGGCGAGGTCGGCACCGATGGACTTCGAGTTCATGACGACGTAGGCGCCGCCGTACGCCTTGCGCGTGATGATCTGGATACGCGGAACGGTTGATTCGCAGTAGGCGTAGAGCAACTTGGCACCGTGACGGATGATGCCGTCGTGTTCCTGGTTGACGCCGGGGAGGAAGCCCGGCACGTCGACGAATGTGATGAGCGGAATGTTGAAGGCATCGCAGGTGCGCACGAAACGAGCGGCCTTTTCCGAGCTTTCAATGTCGAGCACGCCGGCAAATTCCATTGGCTGGTTGCCGACGACGCCGACGACCTGACCGTTCAGGCGCGAGAAGCCACAGGTGATGCTCTTGGCCCAGTAGGGGAAGTACTCGAAGTACTCGCCGTCGTCGACGACCTCGCGGATGACCTTCTTCATGTCGTACGGCTGGTTTGGTGATGCCGGAAGGATGTCGCGCAGCATCGGGCACTCGCGTGCCGGGTCGTCGGTCGGCTCGACCATCGGGGGGTCTTCCAGGTTGTTCTGGGGCAGCATCGAAAGCAGGTAACGCACGTCGTCGAGGCACGCCTTTTCGTCCTGCGACACGAACGTCGCCACGCCCGACTTCGATGCGTGGCTCATGGCGCCACCGAGGTGCTCGAGGGTGACGTCTTCACCGGTCACCGTCTTCACGACGTCGGGCCCGGTGATGAACATGTGGCTGCTCTCGCGCACCATGAAGATGAAGTCGGTCATGG
>CAZVPL010000122.1:0-4405 GCA_964629075.1 uncultured Bifidobacterium sp.
GATGGGGTGATGAACTTTGGCTGATTTCGAACGAGTCGAGCTGCTCGAAGGGCTGCGAACCACCCGCGCAATTCGTCGCTATCGCGACGAACCGGTGCCCGACGAAGTCTTGCGCGACGTTCTTTTCGCCGCTACGCGTGCACCGAGTGGAAGCAACCGCCAGCCGTTCCGTTTCATGGTCTTCGCTGATTCGGCACGCTCGCGCGAGGTCAAGGAGCTCGTCGCACGCGGAGCCCGCGAGATCTGGGGCGGCAAGCGTGCCAACGAGGGCTACGACGAGGGGAGTGGCAAGGTTGCCGATTCTCCCAAGGCCCGGATGGCTGCGACCATGCAGCACTACGTCGACAACTTTGCGGATGTCCCCGTGTTGGTGCTCGCAATCAATCTTCGCTACCGAGGCAAGGTTCACATCGAGGGGGCATCGATCTACCCGGCGTGCCAGAACCTGCTGCTCGCGGCCCGGGCGTTGGGCTACGGCGGTGCGCTGACGGCGTTTCACGCACCCGTCGAGGCCGAGCTCGTGACGTTGCTCGCCTTGCCCGAGCATGCACAGATCGCCGCCACCATCACCCTGGGAAAGCCCGCAGGTGCGCATGGCCCGGTGCGTCGCGCACCGATGGCCGAGCTTGTTTTCGGCGACTCGTGGGGCGAAGCAGCCTCTTGGGCGGTCGACCCCGAGGGGACGCGCTTCACCGCAAAGATGAACCTGTAAGGCCTGCCTACTTGGGCGCGTGCACAACACGCTCGTCCAAGTGGACTAGAAACTTGTCTTGGGTCGGTATCGAATGACCCGAGGGGGAAACATGCAGGCAAGTGTTGTGAAGCCGCGTCGAGTCAGGCTCACTGCCGTCGTTGCGTTTGGGTTGGCATCGATTTTTTCTGGTTGTGCCGAAGATCCGAGCGATGCGGACACGGGTGAGGGTCGGGGACGCAACAAGGCCGCTGCCGAGGTGACGGCAAACAAGGTCACGGGAAGCGTCGGTGAGTGGCACGTCGACGTGAGCGCGGGAAAAGCGATCGCCGGGGATGTGCGGTTCGCCATCACGAACTACGGAACGGTTGCACACGAATTCCTCGTCACGAAGACCACGTTCCCTCCCGGAAAGATTCCGCTCGGCGAGAACAATCGTTTCGATGAGGAGCTGAAGGGCATCGAAGTCATCGATGAGATTCCCGAATGGGAGGTGAACAACACCGGAATGTTGAAGGTCGAACTCGAGCCCGGCATGTACGAATTGCTGTGCAATATCGAGGGTCACTACGCCGCGGGCATGCATACGTCGTTCGAAGTCGTTCCCGGCGAATACAAGGAAGTCGCCCCCGCCTTGCCCGAACCATCCGAAGAGGCGAGCAACGACATCGATGGTTTCGTGAAGGAATGGGCCGTCTGGGTCGGCAATGTGAAAGCCGATTCCGGCAAGGTGAACTTCACAGTGAAGAACGACGGAACAATTCCGCACGAGTTCCTCGTTGTGAAGACCGACTTCGCGGGCGGGAAGATTCCGCTCGGCGACAACAACCGATTCGACGAAGAGGCCGAGGGCCTCGAGGTCATCGACGAAATTCCCGAGTGGAAGCCGGGCGAGATCGGCAAACTGTCTGTCGACCTTCAGCCGGGCAAGTACCAATTGCTCTGCAACATCACCGGCCACTATGCGGCCGGAATGTGGCGCGAATTCGAAGTCCTCGGTTGAGGTTTCGCTAGGAGAGGTCGCGGCCGATCAGACGCATGAACTCCATGCGCGTCGGCCCGGCCTCGAACTGGCCGCTGAATGACGACGTGGTTGTGACCGAGTTCTGTTTCTGGACTCCGCGCATCATCATGCACAGGTGCTGGGCCTCGACAACGACGGCGACACCGAGAGGATCGAGCGCGTCCACGAACGCTTGTCGAATCTGGTCGGTGAGGCGTTCCTGTACCTGAAGGCGACGCGAGACCGAATCGACCGCCCGCGCCACCTTTGACAAGCCTGTGATCCATCCGTTGGGGATGTAGGCGACGTGGGCCTTGCCGAAGAACGGGATCATGTGGTGCTCGCACAGGCTGTACATCTCGATGTCCTTGACGATCACCATCTCACGGACATCCTCGGCGAAGCGCGCACTACGGAGAATGTCGACCGGATTCAGGTCCTGCCCGTGGGTCAGGAACTGCATCGCTTTTGCGACACGTTCGGGAGTCTTCACAAGGCCCTCGCGGTCGGGATCCTCACCGATGAGGCCGAGGATTCGCCGATAGGCGTCGGACAAGTCGCGAGTGGTGTCTTCGTCGTATTCGCGAATGACGCGGTAAGCCATGTTGGCTCCTAACTGAAGTCGGCGGGGTACTGCACGATGTTGCGTGGAGTCTCGCCGAGGGTGACGTGTAGATCTCGGTGGTCGCCGTCTCATTAAAAAAACAAGCGATGGATCACGATCGCGATGTTCTCGGCAGTCGGGTTGACGTCACGGAATTCGGCGACATCGAGGTTGAGATTCTTGTGATCGAACCGGTCGAGGACCTGTTCCTTGATCACCGAGCTGAGGACACCCAGATCGATGACGTATCCGGTGATCGGATCAACGGGCCCGGCCACGCGCACTGCAAGCTCGTAGTTGTGCCCGTGGTAGTTGATTCCGTTGCACTTCCCGTAAAGGCGGGCATTTTCCTCGTCGCTCAACGCCGGATTGTGAATGCGATGGGCGGCATTGAAATGCTCGTGACGAATGACGGCAACACGGTCTGTCATGCGCAACCAACGCTACTGGAGGATCTTGACCCCGCCACCGGGATGGGAATCGACCCACGCAGCGATGTCGGCAATCGCTGCCGGCGCGGGCATTGCGAGGACCCAACCGTTGTGTTCGTCGTGAACACCGTCGATGACGTCGCACGCCGTTCGTGCAACGTCCATGGCCGTCAACACCGATGCCAGGCCGTTCACCGGTTCGATGCTGTCGGGCATCATCGACCGATGCAGAGGAGTGTCGACCACTCCGGGGGCAAGGGTGAAGGCTCGAATGCCGTGCTCCGCACCCTCGGCAGCCGAGACGACCGTCAGCAGGTGAAGACCGGCCTTCGATGGTGCATACGCGAAGAATCCGGGAAACGGGTCCAGCTGCGCGAGCGACGACACATTGATGATGCAGCCGCGCGACTCACAGAGCGACGGCCAAAGAGCATGCATGGCGGCCGCCGGGGCCACAAGATTCACGTCGATCGTGTGACGGAAGAAGACCGGATCGGTGTCGCGAATCGAACGGGCCTCGGCGGTGCCGGCATTGTTGACCAGAACGTCGATGCCGCCACAACGGGACACGGTTTGGCGGAGTTTGTCGACAAGGCCATCGACATCACCCACATCGTGATTGACCGCGACGAATTTCTCGTCGGCAGACAACTCGTCGAGCGCCGCAGAATTACGGCCGACTCCGATGACCGTGGCGCCACGCTCGAGCAACATTTCGGCGACGGCACGGCCGATGCCCGAAGTTGCCCCGGTGACGACTGCGATCATCGGCTTCAGGCCCGGAGGCCATCGACTGTGCCGAGCACTTCGCCCGCGTCATTGTGGCTGTGTGTGAAGCCTCGGCGGCGTTCTTCGGCAACCGTGGATTCGCTGCGGAGGGCGACGATGTACGCACGTCGGTAACTGTTCACCGAGGTGTTGCCACCCGAACCGTGCAGAACTCCTTCGTTGTGCACGGTGATGTCGCCGCGACGAATTTCAACAGGACGCATCACGTCGTCAGGGCGCAAGTCGGTGACCAGCGTGTGGCTCGCCGACCTGTCTCCGTGGAGCGGTCGGTGGGGTCTGACCGGTTCGTGGTGCGAACCCGGCAGAAACTGCATGCAACCGTTCTCGAGAGTCGAGTCGTCGACGGCGAGCCAGCACGTTGCCGTGCGTCGGTCGTCGGTGTCGATCCAATAGGCCTGATCCTGGTGCCAGTGAAAGACGGCATCGGGACGACCCGGGGACTTGGCAAGGAGTTGGTCGAAGTCGATCGTCATTCCCTCGCCGCACAGTTGCTCGGCGATCGACCGCGCACGCCGTTCGAAGAGGTTGTCCTGCCACTCGGGGTGGTACCGACGGGGCAGCATCACGTTGACGACTGCGTAGCCCGTGGGGTCGGTGCCGTGCTCACCCGTGGTCATGTCGTTGAAATCCTTGCCCTCGACGTTGATTTCGCCGCGGAGGAAACGGTCGTAGACAGCCTCGATGTCGGCCATTTCCTCTTCCGACATGACACCGGGCAGATGTACGTATCCATCCCGTCGGAACGCTTCAACGTCCTCACGGGAGACTAGGTATCGATCGCCCTGCCGTCGGTGTGCGTGATCGACGCTCATGGGGCCAACGTTAGCCACGGCGTAGGCCGGGAGAATTGGAGCGGGTGACGGGAATCGAACCCGCATAGCCAGCTT
>CAZVPL010000123.1:0-4335 GCA_964629075.1 uncultured Bifidobacterium sp.
CGACGGTCTCGCGGATCGTGATCTCGCGGTTCGTGCCGAGGTTCAGCGGTTCGGGTGACTCGTGGATTTCGGCCGCGAGAACAATGGCTGCCGCAGCATCATCGACGTAGAGGTATTCGCGACTCGCCGTGCCGGTGCCCCACACGTGCACCTTGTTGGCGCCCGACTCCTTCGCTTCGACGCACTTCTTGATGAGCGCGGGGATGACGTGCGAGACGTCGGGGTGGAACTTGTCACCGGGGCCGAAGAGATTCGTGGGGATGAGATAGGCGAAGCGCTGGCCGTATTGCGCGGCGTTCACCTGCGCATGGATGAGCAGTGCCTTTTTCGCGATGCCGTACGGTGCGTTGGTCTCCTCGGGATATCCGTCCCAGAACGACGACTCGCGGAAGGGCACCGGAGTGAACTTGGGGTACGAACACACGGTGCCGAGCAGCACGGTCTTTTCGACTCCGGCCGCACGACAGGCTTCGATGACGTGGGTCCCCATCATGAGGTTGTCGAGATACAGAGGTGCGGGTGCGGCCTGGTTGTAGCCGATACCCCCGACACGGGCAGCTAGGTGAATGACGTGCGTGGGCTTGTGTGCGGCGAGCATCGCCTCGGCCCGGCCCGGAACCGTGAGGTCGAATTCGGCTTTGCGGGGCGCCGACACGTTGGCACCCTGTTCGCGCAGCATTCGCACCACCACGCGGCCGAGAAAACCGTTGCCGCCGGTGACGAGCACCGACCGCGATTTCCAGAAGCCGCTCATGCCCACTGATGGTAGGGCGTGTACGGGCACAATAGGGGGGTGCGTGTTGCCGTCACATTGGAACAGTGCTGGCACGACGTGCCCGGTGGAACGGGCGTCTATGGAGTCGAACTGGTCCGCGACCTGATGGAGTTGAGGGGGCTCGACGTTGTCGGCGTTGCGGGCCGTCACCGTCGACCACCGACTGCCGGGTTCGAGCCGCCCGTCGCAGTGAAGGCTCTGCCCCTCGCCGGTCCGCTTCTCTACGAAGGTTGGCTGCGACTTCATTGGCCCCGTGTCGAGGCGGCGACCGGTGCCGTCGACGTGGTGCACGCGACCAGCATCATTCCGGCTGCCACATCCGTACCGCTTGTCGTCACGGTTCACGACCTCGCGTTTCTCCACGACCCGTCACATTTCACCAAGCGTGGCGTCGACGTCTTTCGACGCAGTGTCGAACGCGTGAAGCGTCACGCGTCGCGCGTCATCTGCGTCTCGCAGGCAACACTCGACGACTGCCTGGCAAACGGTTTCGACATCGATCGTCTGCGGTGCGTCGAAAACGGTGTGCGCGCCGGCGTGGTGTCCGATGCCGCCGTGTCCACGGTACGGACGCGGTGGCGAATTCCTGACCGGTACCTGCTGTTCGTCGGCACCATCGAACCGCGCAAGAACCTCGCGCGTCTGCTCGAGGCGCATGCGTCACTCGGTGACCGTATCCCCGATCTGGTCATCGTCGGCGCCACGGGTTGGGGTGAGTCGCTCGTGCCACCCGAGGCCTCGCGCGGTCGCGTCCATTCTCTCGGGTTCGTTCCGGCCGACGACCTTGCCGCGTTGTATTCCGGCGCGGTGGCCCTGTGCTACCCGTCGATCCGCGAAGGGTTCGGCTTGCCGATCCTCGAGGCAATGGCGCACGGCACGCCCGTCGTGACCAGCGCGAACGGTGCGACCGAAGAAGTCGCCGGGGGTGCCGCGATTCTCGTGAACCCGCTCGATGTCCCATCGATCGCCGACGGAATTCTGCGCGTGATCGAACAGCGTGACGCGTTGTCGGGCAGGGCCCGCGACCGTGCAACCCAACTGTCGTGGCGGCGCACGGCCGAACTCACCCGCGAGGTGTACGCCGAAGCCGTGGCCGATGGCCCGCGGAGCCGGAAACCATGACACCACGTATCGCGGTGAACCTGCTGTGGTGTCAGCCGGGTCGGGTCGGGGGCAGCGAGCAGTACCTCGCGCGCCAACTCGCCGGCCTGGCTCTCACCGGTCCGTTGAACTTCGACGTCGAGGTGTTCGCGCCGCGCGGTTACACGGTCGCGCACCCGGAACTTGCGTCGTTCGCCGTCAACGAGTCGCGTTCGACCGGTGCCAACCGTGCGGCGCGCATCGCGCGCGAGAGCACCTGGCTCGAGAGTCGCACTCGCGGTGTTGCTGTCACCCATCACGGTGGTGGAACCATCCCGTTCCGAACGAACGGGCGCACATTGGTCACGGTTCACGACGTGCAGTACCTCACGTACCCGCAGTACTTCTCGCAAACAAGGCTGGCATATCTCTCGTACATGATGCCGAGGTCGCTGCGCCGCGCCGAAGCGATTGCGGTGCCGTCGCCGTACGTGCGTGACACATTGATCGAACGTTTCGGCCTCGACGCGTCGGTCGTTCACGTGGTGGTGCACGGCATCGAGTCGGTCGATCAATCGCATCTCGACCTCGCCACGGTGCGGCGTCGTCACGGCCTCGACGGCATTCGCTACTTCATCTATCCCGCCATCACCCACCCGCACAAGAATCATCGGTTCCTCGTCGATCTCCTGGCCGGTCCCTGGCGCAGTACCGACATCCACCTGTTGTTCATCGGAGGTGAGGGTCGTGCACACGGCGAGCTCGTTGCTCACATCGCGTCGAGCGGCGTCGCCGACCGCGTTCGGTTCACCGGCCATGTGGGTGCCGCTGACCGCGATTCCTTGGTTGCCGGAGCCGATGCGCTGGTGTTTCCCAGCGAATACGAGGGTTTCGGGGCACCGGTCGCAGAGGCGATGGCGCTCGGCGTTCCCGTCGTCGCGTCCGACCGCACGAGTCTTCCCGGCGTGGTCGGCGACGGCGGCCTCGTGCTGCCGCTCGATGCAGCGATGTGGGCCGACGTTCCGCAGCGCATCGCGACCGATCGCGATGTGCTCGTCGCGGCGGGGCGCGCACGGGCCGAGTCGTTCAGCCTGCTTGCCTCGGGTCGCGATCTGCGAGGCGTCTACGAAGGACTGCTGCAATGAAGGCGGACGGTTCACGGCGTCCGGTCATCGTGTTGTGTCCGCACTTCACGCCCGACACGGCACCGACGGGCGTCGTGATGACGCGCATCGTCGAAGAACTCGTGCGCCTCGGCCATCGCGTCCATGTCGTGACGTCGCTGCCGTGGTACCGCCGCCACCGTGTTGAAGACGGGTGGGCGGGTCGCCTCTGGCGAAGGGAAACGACGTCGTGGGGTTCGGTGGTCCGGGTCAGTCCGTTCGCGGGCCGCGACAAGGCCAACATTCCGCGTCGTGCGCTGGGTTTCGCTGCCTTCAGTCTCCTCATCGGCCTGCGCGGTCTCTTTGTCGGGGGTGTGCACCGGCGTGCACGTGCGGTCGTGGCGATGTCGCCGCCCCTCACGCTCGGCCTCACCGGTTGGGTTGTTGCGAAGGTCCGCCGGGCACCGCTTGTGTTCAACATTCAGGATGTCTTTCCCGATGCCGCCGTCAGCACGGGGAAACTGTCGAACCGGCGCATCATCGCGCTTGCAGCTTGGCTTGAACGTTTGAGCTACCGGCGGTCGGATGCGGTTGTTGTGTTGTCCGATGACCTGCGCGACAACGTTGCGGCGAAGATGCCCGCCAAGCACGCAGGAAAGGCGGTGGTCATCCCGAATTTTGTCGACTCCGGAGTCATCGTGCCGCGCTCAACCGACACCGCGTACCGGCGCGAGTTCGCGCCAGGCGCCGACCGCGTGGTCATGTACGCGGGCAACGTCGGCTTCTCGCAGTCCCTCGATCTTGTCATCGAGGCCGCGCGACGGATGGCCGACGTGACCTTCGTCGTGAACGGTGAGGGCTCGTCACGTGCCGACCTCGAATCACTCGCGGCCGGACTGGCGAACGTCGTCTTCGTCGACTACCAGCCCGCCGACCGTTTGGCGGAGGTGCTGGCAAGCGCCGACGTGCACGTGGTGCCGTTGCGGCGGGGTCTCGGCAACGTGAGCGTGCCGTCGAAGGCATATTCGATCATGGCCGCGGCACGACCGATCGTCGCGTCGATCGACGCCGACAGCGAAGTGGCGCGAATGATCGGTGCCGCGCGTTGCGGTGCGGTCGTGCCACCCGACGACGCCGACGCGCTCGTGGCGTCGTTGCGGTCGCTGCTCGATGCGCCGGCTGAGCTCGAGGCGATGGGTGCTCGGGGCAGGTCGTGGGTGGTCGAACACGCATCCCCTGCGCGCGTGGGGGAGTCGTACGCATCGCTCATCGAGCGGCTGGCCAACGGCTGATCGGGTCGTCGGAACGGCCGATTCCAGCGTCGAGCAGATAGCCGCGCAGTCTCGTTGGTAAAGCATCGTCGGCCAAGGGAGTCGC
>CAZVPL010000124.1:0-4293 GCA_964629075.1 uncultured Bifidobacterium sp.
ATCGTGCTCGCGTTCGTCGCCGATGACACCGAAGTGCCGCTGCCCGACACCGCGGCGAATCTGCCCGAACTCGGTGCCGTCGACACCGCCGGTGCCCCGACCACCACGGTGGCCGGTGCCACCACGGTGCCGGGCGAGACGACGACAACCATCGCCGGCGCGACCACCACGGTCGCGGGTGAGACAACGACGACCGTCGTAACCGAGACGACGGCCGCCGTCACGACCACGACCGAGGGGTAGTCGGGGCGTGGACGCCGTCATCCTGGTTGGCGGCTTTGGCACGCGGCTCCGGCCGCTCACGCTGAGCGTCCCCAAACCCCTTCTGCCGGTGGGCAACGTGCCCATCGTCGAGCGCATCATCGCGAGCCTCGAACGAGCGGGTGTGACACGCGCCGTTCTCGCCCTTGGCTTCAAACCCGAGCCCTTCATCGATGCGTTTCCCGACGGTCGTTGCGGTGGCGTTGCGTTGGACTACGCAGTCGAGCCCGAACCACTCGACACCGCGGGTGCCATCGCGTTTGCGGCACGACATGCACGCATCTCGTCGACCTTTGTGGTCGCGAACGGCGACATTCTCACCAGCCTCGACGTGTCGCGAATCGTCGAGTTCCACCGTGCATCGGGGGCCGAGGGCACGCTGCACCTCGTTCCGGTCGACGACCCGTCGCAATTCGGCGTCGTCGAAACCGACCCGTCGGGTCGTGTCCTTCGTTTTGTGGAAAAGCCCGCCCCTGGCGAGTCGACCAGCCGTGACGTGAATGCGGGAACCTATGTTCTCGAGCCGTCGGTCATCGATCGAGTGCCGATCGGTGCCAAGGTCTCGATCGAGCGCGTCGTTTTTCCCGCCATGGTCGAGTCGGCGTCGCTCTACGCGGTGGCCACCAACGATGCGTGGGTCGACACCGGTCGACCCGAAACATTCCTCGCCGCGAACCTGGCAACCGTCGACGCGGCCGGTGGATCCATCATCCACCCCTCGGCCCGGGTCGGTGCAGGTTGTGTGATCGAACGCAGCGTGGTGGGTGCGGGTGCAACGGTGGGTGAGGGTGCACGCATCATCAAGTCGGTCGTCTTTCCCGGTGCGTCGGTCGGCGTCGATGCGTCGGTCGACGCGAGCCTGGTCATGGGGCGCATCGGAGCCCGAGTGGTCGCGGGCGACGTCGTGGTCGGCGAAGATGGTGTCATCGACGACGGTGCACGCATCTCGGGGGCAAAGATCCCCGCGCCCGAAGGCTCCTAGTGCGCGCGCTCGTCTGCGGTGGCGCCGGTTTCATCGGGTCGCATCTCGTCGACCGCCTCCTCGCCGATGGTCACGCAGTTGAAGTCGTCGACGACCTCAGCACCGGGTCGTTCGCGAACCTCGCAGCGGCACGCGCCGCTGGGGGCGAGTTGAAGATCCACAACATCGACGTCACTGCGCCCGAGTTTCTCGATCTCGTCTCGCTGCGCCGGCCCGATGTGATCTTCCAGATGACGGCACTGTCGCCGGCATCGGCACATGCCATCTCTTCGGTCGGTTCTGCCGCGCAGGTGGTCGCCGCACTGGAAGCCGCCCGTTTGTACGGGGCGGCGAAGGTGGTTGTTGGTCTGCCCGCGACCCTGTTGTACGGCGAAGTGGCCGTACGCGACATTCCCGCCAAAGAGGGCAAGTTCGCCGACGCGGTGAACGTTCCGAATGTCATCGCCCGCGCGATTCTCGACCTACTTTCCGTCTATCGCGAGGTGCACGCCGTCGAATACACCGCACTCGCCGTGTCGAACGTGTACGGACCGCGTCAACGCACCGAAGACGGCGTCGTCGCCTCGTTTGCCGCGGCGCTTGCCGCGGGTGAATCACCCGAGATCTACGGGTCGGGTCGGCAAACACGCGACTTCATCTTCGTCGAAGACGTCGTCGATGCATACGTGCGTGCCGCGACCAAGGGCGACGGCTTGCTCATCAATGTCGGCACCGGGGTGCAAACGACGGTCGCGGGGCTGTGGAAGGCGATGAGCGGTGCGAGCGGGCTGCGGCCAACAACCGTGAAGGCACGTCCCGGCGACATCACCCGCTTCGCCATTTCCCCCGTGCGGGCGCGTATTCACCTCGCGTGGGCGCCGTTCACCGATCTCGCCGACGGCCTCGCAGCCCTCTTGGGTGGAGACTGATCGCGTTCAGCGAAACAGGTCTTCGGCAGCGGGGCGAACAATTTCGTCCATGCTTGCCTCGCGGAACCACAACGGATCCGCGCCGCGTACGACACCGACGGGTACGCCATTCGACTTGCCCATCACCAGTTCGGCAGCGCTCGCCAGTTCGTCGGCGATGGCCACTTCGGTGACCTGCATCGTGCGTCCGAGCGCGTCGGGTGTGCCGCGCAGGTCGAGCACACCGGCGATTCCGGCCACGCCGATGGCGACGTCGGTGAGACCCTTGCGCCACGGACGTCCGAAGGTGTCGCTGATGATGACACCGACGTTGACACCGAGCTTCGCCTTCACGATGTCGCGGATGCGTCGGGCCGATCTGTCACTGTCGAGGGGGAGAAGCGCCGCCTGGCCGCGCTGCACATTCGAGAGGTCGATGCCGCTGTTCGCACACACGAAGCCGTGCGTCGTTTCAGTGATGATGAGGTCGCCGCGCCGGCGGACGATACGCACCGCTTCTTGTTCGACCAGTGCCTTGTGCGACAACGGATCATCCGGGTCGATCTCGACCAGTCGACCTTCGGCCTTGGAAACGATCTTCTGTGTGACGACGAGAACGTCGTGGTCGAGAAGCGGACCGTTCGGTTCGGTGCGGCATGCGTCGACAATGACGTCGCCCAATTGCATTCCGGGAACGATCTCGCCGATTCCCTCGACTCCCCATGCGGTCAATCTGTTCATGATCCCCTCATCGTGTCACGCCGAACGAAGTGAGACCGATGGCGGCCAGGCAGGTGCGAGTGAGATCGGCGGCGATCGCGGGTGTCTTCATCACGGTGTCGGCAACGACGCAGCGCATGCCGGCTGCCTCGACCTGCGGGGCGAGGGCCGCATCGGCCGTGTCGATCACCAGGGTGCTGGCGATCGGCGCATAGAGACGTGCGACTCCGACGACGCTCGCCTCGTGGCCGAGCTCGACCAGCATGCGGTCGGCGGGACCCTTCAGCGCCGCACCGGCGACAATTGGTGACACCGCGACTACGGTGTCGCGTCGTGCGGCGAGAGTCGCGTCGAAGTCGCGAAGGGCGCGCATCGGGCCGATCGAGACAATCGGGTTCGATGGTGCGATGACGACGGCCTGTGACGTGCGCAGTTCCTCCAGGCCGAGCGGTTGCGCGTGATCGGCGCCATCGAAAGTGACGTTGCGAACGGGCACGTCGTGGCGCAGCTTCACAAAGTATTCCTGGAACGAAATCTCGGACCCGTCGGTCAAGGTGACGATCGTCGAGACGCGTTCGTTCGTCATGGGAATGACACGAAAGCCGATTCCGAATGCACGAACGATCTCGGACGTGACGTCAGCGAGGGTCGCACCTTCGGCAAGACGCGTGGTTCGGTAAAAGTGCGTTGCAAGGTCGCGGTTGCCCAGGCCGAACCAGTTCTCTCCGGCGCGTGACGATTCGGGTCGGACCGTTGCGAATCTCTCGAGAGCCTGCATCGTCGTCCATGCCTCGTCGGACAGGCCCCACCCACGTTCGGCATCGATTGCACCCGAGACGGTGTACGTGACGGTGTCGAGGTCGGGTGAGATCGACAGGCCGTGCATCGTGGTGTCGTCGCCCGTGTTCACGATCGTCATCAATTCGTCGTGCGGAACGACGAGCGCCGCTCCACGCAACAACCGTGCGGCACCAACACCCCCGGAGATCACCGTGATCATTCGCCGTACCCGCCGCGCACGCCCCCGATCGTACGGGCGGCACTGTTAGAGTCAGCAGCCATATGGCGCGCGCACTCATCACCGGAATCACGGGCCAGGACGGCCAGCACTTGGCTGAATTCCTGCACGGCAAGGGATACGAGGTGTTCGGCGTGGTGAAGGGCCAGAACAACCCACGAGCCCAGCAGATTCGCGAGGAGTTCCCCTTCGTCCAGGTGCTGTCGGGCGACCTCACCGACCTGCCGAGCCTGGTGTCGTGCCTCGAGGCTGCTCAGCCCACCGAGGTCTACAACCTGGGTGCGATCTCGTTCGTCCACTTCTCGTGGACGCAAGCCGAGTTGACGGCCAACACCACCGGCCTCGGCGTGCTGCGCATGCTCGAGGCGATCCGCATGGTGGGTGGCCAGCAGAACAATCCGATCCGCTTCTACCAGGCCTCGTCG
>CAZVPL010000125.1:0-4142 GCA_964629075.1 uncultured Bifidobacterium sp.
CTCCGTCGCCGATGTCGTAGACGAACAACTTCTTTTGCACACCGATCTGTGGCGCCGCCAGGCCGATGCCCGGGGCGTCGTACATGATGTCGAACATCTCGTCGGTCAGACGCACGAGTTTGTCGTCGATCTTTTGGATCTCGAGCGCCGTCGACTTCAGCACCGGGTCGCCGTATGTACGAATTTCGTACGCCATGGTGCAAGGCTATCCACGGTGGAACCGCACGACTCGACTCACTACTTCGACGTCGACGACCAAGATCTTGCGAGACTCGGTTCTGCGCCGCGCGAGGTCGCGTGGAAGGTCCACAACCGCGAGATAGCGGCGAGGTCCGACCGGGGCGTGTTCAGTTACGGACGTCTCGACCGCGGCACATCCGTGCTCTTCGATCTGGTGCCAAACCCCCCGCCGAGCGGCGCATTCCTCGACATCGGGTGTGGCTGGGGTGCGATCGCGTTGTCACTGGCCACGCTCTCGCCGGCGGCAAAGGTGTACGCGATCGACCTGAACCCGAGGGCGCTCGATCTCACCGCGGCAAATGCAGAGCAACTCGGACTCGGCAACGTGCACGTGTCACGGCCCGACGACGTCCACCCGGGTGTCGAATTCGATCTCATTTGGAGCAACCCTCCCATTCGCGTGGGCAAGGAGGCACTGCACTCGATACTCGACGCCTGGCTGAACCGTTTGTCGCAACGCGGTGTCGCCTACCTGGTGGTGCAAAAGAACCTGGGGTCGGATTCGCTTGCCGATTGGCTGCGAGGACGGGGCTTCGATGTCGATCGAGTCGGCAGCCGCAAGGGCTTCCGCGTTCTCCGCGTCACACGAAGTCAGTAGCGCTGCGGGTCGACGTACACGCGGGCCTGCGCACGACGCAGTTCCGCGCAGAAATCTGCGAACAACGAAGAGTCGGCTCCGCGCACCAACCACCGACCGTCATCGAGCCGAGCAAGGTCGATGCCGAGCGGTACCGCGTCAAGGACGGGTCGCGCGGCATCTGTCGTCTCGACGCGCGCCATCGAGACGAAGGGTGGCATGCCGAGCGCGCGACGAGTTGCGGTTTCGGCCTCAACCACGGCGAGCGGGTCGGGTGCCGCAAAGCGCGCGAGCGTGGCGTTCGTTGCGTCGCTGACCTGCAGGAGGATGACGGGTTCCTTTGCGCCCCGCAGCAGGCGCGAGGCGAGGACAAGGAGGTTCCACGCATGCTCGCCGGCGCGGTACGTCGGGGCGAACACTTCGTTGTCGAAGTCGAGGAACGCAACGACATCGGCGGAATCGAGACGGTGGAGCAGTGCTTCGGTTCCGACGTACACCGCGGACGTCGAATTACCCGGACCCTCGGACTCTGCGGTGATCTCGCGCACCGGTCGACCGGCAGCGGCTTCGAGTTCCTCACGCAGACGCGAGACTCCCCTGCGCAACATCGCCATCGACGCCGCTCCGCATCGCGAACACACGACCGGCCGTGAATGGCCGCACGCGGGACAATGCAGGGCGTTTTCGAGGTGCATCGCCGCTTCGCACTTTTCGCACCGCGCAATTTCCCGACACGACTTGCAGGCCACCAGCTTTGCCCGGCCCTTCACGTTCAAGACGCATGCGACCACCTTGGTCGTGTCGCGCAGGTGAGCGACGAGTTCGGACGTCACGAGACCGCGTCGCGGGGCATCGTCGTCGCTGGCACCAAGCGAAGTGAACGGATCGGCAATGACGATGCGTGGCCAGTCCCCCGCGGTGGGCTCGGGGACAACGAGTCGCTTGTCGCCCGCCCACTGGATCGCGGCAACGGTGGGTATGGGAGACACGACGAGACACGGGACACCGGCACGCCGAGCGCGTTCGATCGCGACGTCGCGGGCGTGCCATGTGGGGCTACGTTCGTCTTGCAGGCGTTCGTCATGCTCGTCGAGAACGACGATCACGGCGACACCGGCGCACGGCGCCCACACTGCGCTTCGGGCACCGACCACCACGTCGACGCCTTCGGCCGCCCGCTGCCAATCGTCGGGCATGAGTGCGACCGACAGTCCTTCGCGACGGAGGGCACCGGCGATCGTTCGGGCCTGGGTGATGCCCGAACACACGACGAGCGTGCGACCACGTGCCAGTGCCGACTCGAGTACCGGCCGCACGGCGCGACCGGCCGGCCACACCACCACCCCGCCACCACGCTCGACAAGTGCATCGACGGTGGTCAATGTTTCCCTGTTCGACGCACGCGCCACCTGCGGCGTCGGGCGGAGGGATTTCACGCGTTTGGGCGGGGAAGCGATCGAAAGCACCGCACGGAGTGGCCCTGCAAAACGTCGGGAACACCACTTCGCCAAACCGACCACGTCGGGCTCGGGTCCGATCGACAGGACGTCGATCAGCGGTTTGAGTTCGTAACCCGGTGCCTCGGCGTCGACCTGGTCGACGACCCACGCATCGACCCGACGACCGTTCAGCTCGACGCGAACGATGCTCCCGATGCCGACAAAGCCAAACCGCTCGGGAACGGCGTAATCGAAGGTTCTGTCGATCCCGCTGACATCGGGGACGACGCGAACGGCGATGGTCAGAGTTTGAGCGCTGCCTTCAGCGCGTCGAGGCGGCTCAGCTGTTCCCACGTGAACTCGGGAAGGTTGCGACCGAAGTGACCGTAGGCGGCGGTCTTCTTGTAGATCGGACGCTTCAGGTCGAGATCGCGCACGATGGCCGCGGGACGCAGGTCGAACACCTGGCGGACCGCCGCCTCGATGGATTCCGGCGAGACCTTCTCGGTGCCGAATGTTTCGACGAGGATGCTGACCGGATGCGCCACACCGATGGCGTAGGCAACCTGGACTTCGCAACGCGTGGCCGCGCCGGACGCAACGACGTGCTTTGCCACCCAGCGCGCGGCATAGGCGGCCGAACGGTCGACCTTTGACGGGTCCTTGCCGGAGAACGCGCCGCCACCGTGACGAGCCATTCCGCCGTAGGTGTCGACGATGATCTTGCGGCCGGTCAGACCCGCGTCTCCCATCGGGCCACCCACCTCGAACCGGCCGGTCGGATTCACGAGCAGCCGGTAGTCCTCGCTGGAGAGTTCGATCTGCTCGAGAACCGGATCGACGACGTGCTTGCGCACCTCGGGCGCGAGTTGATGGGCCAGATCGACATCCGCAGCATGCTGGCTGGACACGACGACCGTATCGATGCGCACCGGCTGATCGTTCTCGTCGTACTCGATGGTGACCTGGGTTTTGCCGTCCGGACGCAGGTAGGGAAGGCGACCGTCCTTGCGCACGGCCGTCAATTGCTCGGCCAGGCGGTGGGCCAACTGGATCGGCAGGGGCATCAAACTCGGGGTCTCGTCGGTCGCGTAGCCGAACATCAGGCCCTGATCGCCAGCCCCCTGGCGATCGAGCGGATCGCCGCTGTGCCCCTCACGTTCCTCGATCGCATCATTGACGCCCTGGGCCATATCGGGTGACTGCGCACCGATCGACACGGAGATGCCGCAGGAGTTGCCGTCAAACCCTTTCTCGGACGAGTCGTAGCCGATGTCCTTGACCACGTCGCGGACGATGCCCATGACATCGGCGAAACCCTCGGTCGTCACCTCCCCGGCGACGTGGACCTGGCCCGTTGTCAAGAGTGTCTCGACGGCCACCCGACTGCGCGGATCCTGGCGCAGCAGATCGTCGAGAATGGCGTCGCTGATCTGATCGGCCATCTTGTCGGGGTGACCCTCGGTGACGGACTCCGAGGTGAAGAGTCGACGTGACACGGACTTCCTCCATCGTTGCGAGCGGCTTGCCGCGCTTGCCGATCCGGGTGGATCGGCCAGGTCGTCACCCGGGGCACCCCACCGCGGTCGGAGGGTTGCCGGCCAGCAAGCCGGGGCTTGACGCTGGCGCTCATGACGCGTTCTGACCCTACCTGAGGTGTCCGCCTCGATCGGTCAGGGCAGGCGCTTGGCGACGGCGTCCCAGATGGCGTCTGCCAGGGACTCCTTGCTGCCGTGCGCATCCGCCACGATCGTCCCATCCGCACCAAGGATCACGGCGTCGTTGGTGGTGGCACCGAAAACGCGCCCCTCGGACACGTCGTTGACGACAAGGAGGTCGCAGCCCTTCCGCGCCAGCTTGGCCCGGCCCAGGGCGAGGAGTTCATC
>CAZVPL010000126.1:0-4138 GCA_964629075.1 uncultured Bifidobacterium sp.
ACGGTCATCCAGCCTGCATTCATCGACACCGGTGCGCGCAACTGCAGGTTGGCGATACCGCTTGCAAGTTTGATGTTGTGGCTGGCGCCGAGCAGCAGCATGGCGTTTGCGAAGATTTCGCGGTTCGTGGTTTCGCCGATCCAAAAGGTCGACCAGCCCATGGCGTCGAGTTCGGCGAAGCCCTCGCGGGCCACCGCGGCGGGCTGAAGTTCGAAGGCTGCGGAGAAGATTCCGTACTTGCCGAGTTGCAGTTTGTCGGGATGGTTTGCCACGGGGAGAGAACCTAACGGTCGCGGCCCCGGCGGACGCGACGGATCAGGCGGCGGTGGATTCGTCGCGGGTGCGGGCGGCCTGTTCAGCCAGCTGCTGGCGGATGAGCGCAATGTGCTTCAGGCCCAATTTGCGCGTGCGCTCGGACAGGCGCAGCTGGAGCGGCGGCTCGTAGCCGTCGAGGCCCAACGTGGGCTGTACGGGTGAGGAGTTCTGCGTCACGTCATCAGCATGACGAAGGGGTGTCACCCGACGCTCGGGGTACCGTGGTTGTCAATGTCAACGCCCGACCCCCACAGCGACCAGGGCGCGGGGCGACGGGGCTGGAAGCTTCTCGCCGAAACCCTGCGTGAACAGCGCCGCGGGCTCGCCATTGGCGTCGGAGTCGGCCTGGTCTGGAGCATCGCCAAGATCTCCGTCCCCAGCCTCTTTCGTCTCGGTATCGACAGGGGAGTCGAGCGCAGCGGGTCGCTCCTTTTTTGGACGCTCCTCATTGCCGCCGCCGGCGTTGTGACGGGCATTTTCACCGCCTTCCGGCGTTGGGTCGCTTTCCGTGAAAGCCGGACAACCGAAACTTCCCTGCGCGAGCGGCTCTTCACGCACCTTCAGGGTCTGCACATCGGCTACCACGACGTGGCCCAAACGGGTCAGTTGATGAGCCGCGCGTCGAGCGACCTTGGTCTTGTGCAGGCGTTCGTCGTGATGATTCCCCTCACGTTGTCGAACGTGATGCAGATCCTCGGCGTCGTCGTGATTCTCGCGCTCAGCCAGCCGATGCTCGCACTCGTTGCCTTGTTGCCTTTGCCGTTCGTGAATCTCCTGGCGCGGCGCTTCAGCAATGCCATTCATCCCGCGGTGCTTGCCGTGCAGGCCGAGCAAGCCGAACTTGCCAATGTGGTCGAGGAATCCGTGTCGGGAATCCGCGTGGTGAAGGGGTTCGGTGCCGAGGGGGCACAGATGGCGAAGCTGCGCAAGGAAGCCGACGACATTCGCGCGGTGTCCTTGGGCGCGGCGAAGATTCGCAGCCGGTTCCTGCCGGGTATCGATCTCTTGCCGTCGCTCGGGCTCATCGCGGTTCTTGCCATAGGCGGTCATCGCGTCATCGACGGTCGCATGACGGTGGGCGAACTGGTTGCTTTCAACAGTTACCTCATCATGCTCATCTGGCCGCTGCGCAACATCGGCATGACCATTGCGTTCGGTCAACGCGCGGCCGCTGCGCTCATTCGGGTGAACGAAGTGCTGGCCACCGAACCAGCGGTGGCCGATCCGCCCAAGCCGGAACGCCTGCCTCAGCGCTCCAGTTCGGCGTTCACGGGCGCGGTGCGCTTCAGCGACGTGCACTTCGCGTATCCGAACGGCACCGACGTCCTGCATGGCTTCGACCTCGAGGTGCGGCCGGGCGAATCCATTGCAATCGTGGGCGCGACGGCCAGCGGAAAGAGCACGGTGGCGCGGCTGTTGCTGCGCTTCTACGACGCCCAGCGGGGCAGCGTTTCGCTCGACGGCATCGACGTTCGCAGCCTGCGTCTCGCCGACTTGCGCAAGTCGGTGGCCGTCGTGTTCGAGGACACGTTGCTCTTCAATGACTCCGTCGCTGCGAACATCGCTTTTGCCGATCCGAACACGCCGCAGGACCGCATCGAAGAAGCGGCCCGCCTGGCGGGTGCGCACGATTTCATTCTCGAACTTCCCGACGGGTACGAAACCATTCTCGGCGAGCGCGGGTACTCACTGTCGGGTGGTCAGCGTCAGCGCGTCGCCATTGCGCGCGCAATCGTCGCCGATCCGCGCGTCCTCGTTCTCGACGATGCCACCTCCGCGGTCGACCCGTCGAAAGAACACGAAATCCGTGCCGCGATGGCCACTGTCATGCGGGGTCGAACCACCCTCGTCATCGCCCACAGGCCCGCCACCATCGCCCTTGCCGAACGTGTGGCGCTGCTCGACGAAGGTCGCGTGGTCGCGCTTGGCACACACGAGGAACTGCTGCGCACCAGCGCACGGTACGCCGACGTATTGGCCGCGCAGGAGCGCCGCGAGGTCGAATTGAAAGCGGCCCAGTAATGGCGTGGCGACAGGGTGTTGGCCTCACCGAGGAAGAGCGGGTCACACGAGACGAAGCAAAGAGCCTGCTGCTGCGCACGCTGCAGATGGCAGCACCCTTCCGCAGAACCATCTACTTCGCGCTCGCGTGCGTGATCACGGTGACACTGTGCGCACTGGCGGGCCCGGTTGTCATCAAGCACGGCATCGACGCGGGGATCCGCAAGGCCGACGAGGGTGCGCTCAATCTCGCCGTCATCATGTACGTCGCCATCGTCGTCACCTCGTACGGCATCGGTCGCCTCCAGTACCTCTTCATCAACAACGCGGGTGAAAACTTCCTGCGTCTGCTGCGCATCAAGGTGTTCGCCCAGATGCAGCGTCAATCAATGAGTTTCTTCGACCGTGAAAAGGCCGGTGTGTTGGTTGCGCGCATGACGGCCGACATCGAAAGCATGGCGGAAATCGTGCAGTGGGGTCTCCTGCAGTTCATTTCCTCGGCGATCCTCTTCGTGCTCGCGGTGATTCTGCTCTTTTTCCTGTCGTGGGAACTCACGATCGTCGCATTGCTCGTGATGCCCTACATCTGGTTCGCCACCGTGAAGTTCCAGCGAGACTCGAACAAGGCGTACCTTGCAGTGCGCGAACGTGTGGGGGCGAACCTGTCGGCGCTGCAGGAAAGCATCGCGGCGGTGCGTGTCATCCAGGCGTACTCGCGCGAGGAAGAGCAGATTCGCCGCTTCCGTGCCTCGAACCAGGCCCTCTACCGCAGCCACATGAAGAGCGTGAAGGTGAGTACGTGGTACTTCGGCCTCATTGAGTTTTCGGGGGTTCTTGCCTCGGCGCTCATCGTTGGTGTCGGAGGGTGGCTGGTCCATCGCGGGTCGGTGTCTGTCGGTACGGTGGTTGCGTTCGTATTGCTCCTTTCGAACCTTTTCGATCCGGTTCAACAGCTGTCGCAGTTGTACAACACGATGCAATCGGCTGGTGCCGCGTTGAAGAAGTTGTTCGGAATCCTCGACACCGACCCCGAAATCGACGAACGACCGGGAGCGGTCGATCTTCCCGCACGTGGTGATCTGCGCGTCGACAACGTCACGTTCACCTACCACGGCGGTTCACAGCCCGCCATCGAAGAGGCGTCTCTCGTCTTGCCGGCCGGTCAGCGACTCGCACTCGTTGGGCCCACCGGTGCCGGCAAGTCGACGCTCGCGAAGTTGATGGCCCGTTTGTACGACCCGAGTTCCGGTTCGATCAGCTTTGGCGGTGTCGACCTGCGCGACGCCGGCATGGACTCATTGCGGCAACGAATCGTTGTCGTGCCCCAAGAGGGTTTCCTCTTCAACGGCACCATCCGCGACAACCTGCGCATCGCCAAGCCCGACGCGACCGAAGACGAGATTGTTGCTGCGCTGCGGGCGCTCGGCGTGTTCGACAGATTCGCCGAGCTCCCCGAGGGCCTCGACACCGAAGTACGTGAACGTGGTTCACGGTTCTCGGCCGGCGAACGTCAACTCGTGTCGCTCGCCCGTGCGGCACTCGTCGACCCGGCCGTGTTGGTTCTCGACGAGGCAACGTCGAATCTCGACCCGGGCACCGAAAAAGACGTCGAAGCGGCACTCGATGCGTTGATGCGCGGCCGATCGGTCATCGTGGTTGCCCACCGCCTCACCACGGTGCAACGGGCCGATCGCATTGCCGTTGTCGACCACGCCACGATCGTCGAACAGGGCAGCCACGATGAATTGATGTCGCTGGATGGCTCGTACGCCCGCCTCGTCAATGCCTGGAACTCCGCGCAACCAATGCGCGGTTGAGCACG
>CAZVPL010000127.1:0-4114 GCA_964629075.1 uncultured Bifidobacterium sp.
TCGCGCCGAGGATCTGCACGCCAGGAGTGTCCATCGGCACGAGGATCTGCGAGTGACGCTTGTGCGGCGGCCCGTCGGGGCTCGTGAGCACCATCACGATCATGATCTTGCAACGCGGGTCACCGGCACCCGAGATGTAGTACTTCTCGCCGTTGATGACCCACTCGTCGCCGTCGAGCACCGCACGACAAGCAATGTTCTTCGCATCGGAAGACGCGATGTCGGGCTCGGTCATTGCATACGCAGAACGAATCTCGCCCCGCAGCAAGGGCTCGAGCCACTGCTTCTTCTGCTCTGGCGTGCCAACCCGCTCGATCACTTCCATGTTGCCCGTGTCGGGCGCCGAACAGTTGAGACACTCGGACGCCAGGGGGTTTTTCCCCAACTCCATCGCGATGTATGCGTAGTCGAGGTTCGACAAACCCTCGCCGGTCTCTGCGTTCGGAAGAAAGAAGTTCCACAGGCCGTTTGCCTTGGCCTTGTCTTTCACGGACTCGAGCAATTCCAGCTGACCGGGGGCATACGACCAGCGATCGGCGCGGCCCTCACCCAGCGCATAGAACTCCTCGGTGATGGGGTCGACTTCGTTCTTGATGAACTGCTTCACAGCCTCGTAAAGAGGTATCGCCTTCTCCGACATGGCGAGGTTCATTGCGTCGTCGGTCGCGATTCCCGAATGCATTCCCAGACCGGTCATGTCTTCCCCTTTTCGACTGGCGCCGCGCGGCGCGAACTGCCCGAAACATTAGTTCGCTGCGACCAAACAACTCCCACGATGACAAGCGCGGCTCCAAGCACCTGAACCGCACGCATCGATTCGTCGAGGAAGAGAACGAGCCACGTGAGGGCCATCACGGGTTCGCTGGCCGCGACCAGCGCAGCGGGTGCCGGGCCCAATTTGGCGACACCCAAGAAGAAGGCGGTCTGCGACACGACGGTGCTGACAATGCCCAGACCGAACATGCAGAGGATCGCGATTCCCGTCTCGGGAACCGACACGCCACCCGAGCCCAGCGCCACCGCGACCGCCACGACGAGCGAACCGATCATTCCCCACGCCGCCGCGACGAAACTGTCGCCCGCAAGCCGGTGACCCTTCGTGTCGTTGACGATGCGTTCGCTGTACAGGATGTACCCGGCGTACAAGGCGGCGTTCAGGATCGTCAACGCAAAACCGAACATTGCCGCACCTTCGGCACCGTCGAAGATCTCAGGAACGGTGAGGACGATGCCGACCGTCGTGATCGCGAGCGCCGTCCACAACTGGCGCGTCGCCGGTTTTCCCAACAGACGTGCGCCGACCGCAACCATCGCCGGATACGTGTAGATGATGATGACGTACAGATCGCCGGGGAGTTTGTCGACACCGACGAATGCAAACCACGCAAGCAAACCAAACAGCAAGCCCATTGCAAATCGCGGATGCCACTCGACCTGTAGCGGTTTCGGACCACGTGCACTTCTCGCACGAACAAGAACGACAACCCAGATCACCGGCGTCGCGATCACGAACCGCCAGAAGAGAACGTCGGTCGGACCGATTTCCTCCAGCAAACGCTTCGCCATCACGGTGAAGACCGAATACGCGAGCGCCGATGTGAGAATCCAGAGGATTCCCTTTTTCTTGTCGGTCATTGCTCGAGCACACCAAGAATGTGGGCACGAAGCGCATCGATACCGACGCCTGAGTCGGCGCTGACCCACATGACATCACGTTGCGCGACACCACATCCCGCCGCCAGATCGCGCTTGCGGGTTTCGCGCTTGGCCGACTTCACCTTGTCGTGTTTTGTCGCGACAATTTGGAACGGTACGTCGTTGTAGCGAAGGTGCTCGAGCATCTGCACGTCGAGCTTCGTCGGGCCGATTTCGCCGTCAACCAACACCAACACTTCGACCAGCGACTCGCGCTCAAGCAGGTACGAGACGATCATCTTCTCCCAACCCGCCTTCACCCGCCCGGGTACGGCCGCGTACCCGTACCCGGGAAGGTCGACCACTCCTGTCGTCTGCCCCAGACCGAACAGGTTCACCAACTGCGTGCGCCCCGGCGTCTTCGACACCTTCGCCAGCTGGCGTTGGTTCGCGAGCGCGTTGATCAGCGACGATTTCCCCACGTTCGAGCGCCCAACGACGGCAATCTCGGCCCGAAGGTGGGGCAAGTCATGGTGGTCGGTCACCGACTTCACGAAAGTCAGTCGAAGCGGGGCAGACACGGCGCCGAGGCTACTTCCACGCCCTGAGAAGGCTGGCTACGCTACGAATCGAATACAGGTCATCAGAAAGGCCACCATGAAATTCTCACGAATCATCCTTGGACTCTCCGTCGCGACAGCAATCGCGGTCCCCACCTCAGCCGGCGCGTCAAGCCCATTCCCCGGCGGAGGCTCGATACCTGTACCCGGAGGATCGATTAGCTCGATCCCATCCAACGTCATCAACTCGATCCCATCCAACCTCAACAGCTCAATCCCGTCGAACGTCATCAACTCGATCCCGCCCAACCTCAACAGCTCAATCCCATCCACGGGTGGTGGCAGCAGCGTTCCCGGTAGCTCACTGCCGAACGCAACGATTCCCGGCGGAACTGCCGGTTCCATTCCATCGAACCTGAACGGTTCGCTCCCCGCCAACTTCAACGGCTCACTGCCAGCGAACTTCAACGGCTCACTTCCGGCGAACTTCAACGGTTCCATCCCTGCGGGCATGACCGGCTCGATGCCGAACTTCAGCGGTGGTGGCGGACCGGTTGGCGCGTGCAAGGTGACGGGTGTTTCGTACACCCGCGTTGAGTCGATGCCCGGTCAGACCATGGGATTCGGCGAGACAATGTGCAAGGCACTTCCCGGTGCTGAGTGGGTTCCGGGTGGTACCGGCACCGCTACCTTGAGCCAAGACTCACTGCGCAAGATTCTCGCGGCGTCAGGTACAGCCGCCGCCACGGGCTCAACAATCCCGGGAGCAAAATTTGAACTTCCCGGCGGTATTCAGGTTCCCGCCGGCTTCAAGCTCCCTGAAGGTGCCCTGCCCTCCAGCATGATGACCGCAAAGCTGCCGGCAAACTTCGACCCCAGCAAGGGTCTATCGATGGACCAAATGAAGTCGCTCATGCCCGACGAATTCAAGAACTTCAACCCGTCGATGGTGCAGGGCCTGAAGCCCGACGCTCTCGGCATCATGAGCCCTGACCAGTTCATGAAGATGAACCCAACCGCGATGGCTGGGTTCACGCCCGACCAGATGAAGGCGATGGCTCCCGAGGCCTTCCAGGGCATGACCCCGGACCAGATGAGGAACCTCGGCGCCAAGGTGTTCGGCAGCTTCACCAAGGAACAGATGGAGAACATGGCCGCAGAGGCGCTGAAGGGTCTGAAGCCGGACCAGTTCAAGTCGATGCCGCCAAACGTGCTCGGCGGCCTGAAGCCCGACCAGATGGCCCAGATGGGAGCCGACATCTTCAAGCAAATGGACCCGAAGAAACTGGTCGCCATGGCTGCGGATGCGATGGCAGGAATGCAGCCGAACCAGCTGGGCAGCCTCAGCCCGCGCGTGTTCGGATCGATCAAGCCGACACAGTTGGACCAGATGGCCCCCGAAGCATTCCAGGGATTGACACCGGAACAGATGACGAAGTTGCGCGCAACGATGATGTCGGTTCTGTCACCCGAGCAAGTTGCCGAAATGAGCACCAGGGTTCTGAAGGTTCTGAACCCGGCACAGTTCCTGAAGTTGGCTCCCGAGGCGCTGGCCGAAATCGACCCCACGAAGATTCCGGCTCTGCCGCCAACGGCTCTGGGCAAGATCACCGATGGTCAAGTCGACGCTCTCGACCCGACCCAGGTCGACAAGATGACGACGAAGCAGCTGCGCGCCTTGAACCCCAACGCGTGTGATGCCTTCGATGCCGAACAACTCGACACGCTGACCACGGCCGAGGCCAAGGCTCTCAGCCCGAAGTGCGTGAAGAACCTCACTGACGAGGCAAAGAAGGTTCTCGGTAGCTGACAACTACGTTCCAGAAAGGGCCCGTCACGAATGTGGCGGGCCCTTTTTCTTTTCCGAGAAACGCGGTCGTGTCTGTGCGCTACTTCGCGGCGTAGGTCTCGCGGAGGTC
>CAZVPL010000128.1:0-4097 GCA_964629075.1 uncultured Bifidobacterium sp.
CGAGCGCGAGAACATCACGATCGAGTGGGATCTGGGCACCGTCAGCGCCTGACGGCCAGCGTCGGGGCACAGTTCACCCCGTGTTCACCGCCAGTTCGGCGCGGTGTCCATCGGCCAATTTAGATTTGACCGCACTGGCGGCGACCGAGAAGGACTGATCACAGGTGGAAGAACTGCGCAAGGGCTTTCATACCGAATTGACCGGTGTGCGCGCCGAACTCGGAAGCATGGCGCGATTTTTGATCGGCGCGATCGACCGCGCAACGGGTGTTCTCCTCGGGGGTGACCTCGAAGGTGCCGAGTATCTGATTCTCGGCGACGACGAGATCGATGCCCGTGCAGTCGACCTCGAAGACCACTGCTATCGGATGCTGGCCCTCCAGGCGCCGGTTGCCGGCGAGCTTCGCCAGCTCGTTGCGATCCTCAAGATGATTGGCGAGATCGAGCGCAGCGCAGATCTGACGGTGAACATCGCCAAGGCGTCACGCCGCATTTACGGGCACACGCTTCCGGGCAACCTGTCGTCGCTGATTGCGAAGATGAGCGAACAGGCCCGACAGTTGATGACCTCGGCACTCGATGCTTTCGAGACGAGCGACGTTGCCAAAGCAGCCGCCCTCGATGACATGGACTCGTTCCTCGATGGACTCCAGCGCCAGTTCGTTCAGGCGGTTCTCGAGAGCCATTCCGAGGGCAAGATCGAACTGCAAGTGGCCATCCAGTTGGCCGTCGTCGCCCGGTTCTACGAGCGCATCGGTGACCACGCCGTGAACATCGGTGAACGCGTGCGTTTCCTCGTCGACGGTTGGAGGCCCCAGGCAAAGGGCGCCGATCGGCACCGAGCCAAGACGGGCTTCGACGGTTCCGGCGGGATTCCGCGCGTCGATCCGGCTTCCTGAAAGTTTCTCTCCTGCGGTCGTCGTTGCTGCCCGGTGCGGGCGGCTCGTTCGTTGGCGCGCGTCTGCAATAGGTTGAACAGCGTTCACCTTGAATTCGCCGGCGGGTGCCGGCGGTTACTGCGACGGGAGCCGACATGGCATTTCGCATCATTCCCAGGGACGAAGGGTTCTTCCCGCTTTTCGAAGAGGCCGCATCGATTGCCCACGACTGTGCGTCGCGTCTCGTCGGAATGCTGCACTCACTTCCGCCGGCAGAGGCTGAAGTTGATGCACTGATGGCTTCCGAGCGCAAGGCCGACGAAGTCGTGCGCGAAGTCAATCGCCGCCTCGAGCGCTCGCTTGTCACTCCCTTCGACCGCGAGGACATCCAGCAATTGGCGACAAGCCTCGATGACGTGACCGACGAAATCTTCGCTGCTGCCGATCTCGTGTTCCTCCACCGTGTAACGGCCGAATTGCCCGGTCTTTTCGAACTCGCCGACATCCTCGAGCAGATCACGCGGTCGAACTCGGAGTTGATGAAGCGTCTGTCGTCGATGCGCGGTATCACCGACATGGTCGACGCCATTGACCAACTCGAGTCGTCGGCCGATCGGGTGTTCCGGCGCGTCACCGGCGAGCTGTTCTCGGGTCGTCACGACGCGCTCGACATTCTCCGCTGGAAGGAAATTGTCGAAGCGATCGAACGGGCCATCGACTCGGTCGAGGACGTTGCCGACCTCGTGCAGTCGATCTCCGTGAAGCACGCGTAGCCATGTCCGAACTGCTCCTTTGGTCGGTGGTCGGCCTTGCGCTGATCTTCGATTTCGTCAACGGCTTCCACGATGCAGCCAACTCGATTGCAACCGTGGTTGCGACGCGTGTTCTGACGCCGCTACAAGCCGTCATGTGGGCTGCGTTCTGGAACTTCATCGCATTTGCCGTACTCGGAACTGAAGTTGCAAAGACGATTGCCAAAGGTGTCGTCAACCCCGACATCATTTCGATCGGCGTCATTTTCGCCGGACTCGTCGGAGCAATCTTCTGGAACGTTCTGACCGCGTGGCTCGGTTTGCCGAGTTCGTCCTCGCACGCCTTGATCGGGGGAATGATCGGTGCGGGCGTTGCCAAAGCCGGCGGGCACGTCGTTCTGCTCGATGGTCTGAAGAAGACCGGAGTGTTCATTGTGTATTCACCGCTTGTCGGCATGGCCCTCGGCCTCACGATGATCATTCTCCTGATGTGGCTCGTGTCCATGGTCAAACGGGTCGAGATGACGAACAAGGTCTTTCGCAAGCTGCAGTTGGTATCGGCTGCGGCGTTCAGTTTGGGCCACGGTGCCAACGACGCACAGAAGACGATGGGATTGATCCTTGCGTTGCTGATCGGCGCCGGAAAATTGGGAGACGATGCCGACGTGCCGATGTGGGTGGTTCTCTCGGCGCACACGGCGATCGGCCTTGGGACGATGTTCGGTGGTTGGAAGATCGTCAAGACGATGGGCAACAAGCTCACCCGCTTGCAACCGATGGGTGGATTTGCCGCCGAAACCGCGGCGGCCGTGACGTTGTTCTTCACCTCGGCCAAGGGCATTCCGGTTTCGACGACGCACACCGTCACCGGCGCAATCGTCGGAGTGGGCTCGGCGCGACGTTTGTCCGCCGTGCGATGGGGGGTTGCTCGTCGCGTCGTGTGGGCGTGGGTTCTCACGATTCCCGGTTCGGCGATCGTGGCGGCCGGAACGTACGGCATCGTGGCGGTGCTGTCATGAACACCTGGGTCGATCGTCGCGCGATTGTTTTCTTCTGCTTTGCCGCGGTGTGTGCAGTCCTCATCTGGCCCTGTCCCGAGGATTTTCGATGGGTTGGCGTCGTGATGTCGGTTGCCTACATCGCCCTCGGGGTGATGTCCTGGGCCGATCATCTCGGCAGATGGCAATCCCTCGACAAGAACTGAGATACTGCCCCCGTGTTCGGGCGTAAGCGAAAAGAGGCGACTCCACCGGTGAACGAGACCCCGGCCGTCGCGGCGATGTCGCTCGAGCAGTTTCGCACCGCCCTGAATGCGTTGCCGCTCGGCGTCGTGATCTTCTCGGCCGACGGTTCCGAATCATGGCGGAGCCGCGGCGTCTATGCGCTCATCGGTGACGGTCCTGCTGCCGACGACATCAACGAACTGATCGCATCCCTGTCTGCGCGGGCCGTGCGGGGTCATTTGACGAGCCGGGTTCTCGAAGTCGTCGGGCCACCCGCACGAACCGTCGAACTGAGGACCGTTCCGTTGGTCAACGGTGGCGGTCTGGTCGTCGTCGAGGATCTCACCGAGCGGGTGTTGACCGATCGCGTGCGCACCGACTTCGTGGCGAACATCAGTCACGAACTGAAGACCCCAATCGGGGCGCTCTCGATATTGAGCGACGCGATTCGTGCCGAACTCGAGTCGGGTGACGAAACGCTCCGCCGACTCGCCGACAGAATGATCGACGAAACATCGCGGGTTGCACGCATCATCGACGACCTCCTCGAACTGGCGAGCATCGAATTCGTCGGCAATTCACGGCGCGAAGAAGTCGACATCACGGGCCTCTTGGCCGAGGTCATCTCGCGTTTCGAGCACGTGGCCCGTGCCAAACAGGTCTCGCTGAATCTGGTCAGTGCTCACGAGTCGGTTTCGGCAAGTGTCGATCCGCGACAGATTCAAACGGCCATCAGCAACCTCGTCGAGAATGCCATCAAATACACGAACCCGCACGGTTCGGTGGCCGTCGAGGCACGAATCAACGACGGGATGTTGATCGTCGTGGTGCACGACACCGGCGTCGGCATCCCGGCCGAGCATCTCGACCGGATCTTCGAGCGTTTCTACCGGGTCGACGTCGCCCGCTCGCGGGGTACCGGTGGAACCGGACTCGGCCTGGCAATTGTCCGTCACGTCGCCACAAATCATGGCGGCGAGGTGAACGTGAGGTCACAACAGGGTGAAGGTTCCACTTTCACGCTCAGAATTCCGTTGTCGCTCACGTGACGAACCGTCAGACTGGCACCATGAACAATCCAACGGTCCTCATCGTCGAAGACGAGGAATCGTTCGTCGAAGCGCTGCGGGTCGGACTTGCCCGCGAGGGTTTCCGGGTCCAGGTGGCAACCGATGGCCAGTCGGCGCTCGACCTGTTCGATCTCGTGCGTCCGGATCTCGTTCTTCTCGACGTCATGTTGCCCA
>CAZVPL010000129.1:0-4096 GCA_964629075.1 uncultured Bifidobacterium sp.
CTTGGAATTCCTGCTGGCCCTCTTGTCGGCAGAGCATACGATTACCTACTTGAGTTACGACTCGAACACGGACCTTTAGGTGAAGAGCGAGCCACTCAAGAGCTGCACAAGTGGTGGAACGATAACAAGAGTTAAAAATCCGAATTAAATTTCTTCGGCCTCAATAAAACTAACCCAACCAGCACATACGCGACAGCAATAAGCGCCGGTAAAAGCGATGAAACTCCATTTGGCGGTAGAACAAAAGCGGCAATGATTGCACCTGAAACAATTCCTGCGTTTACCATGACGTCGTAGACGGCAAATACTCGACCGCGGAATTCATCAGCAATCTTGGATTGCACAAGGGCATCATTTGTGACCTTCACGCCTTGGCCCGCCATTCCAGCAAAGAATCCAGTTGCGACAAGGAAGAATTCATTCTGTTTCAAAGCTAAAGCAATAGGAAGTGCCGCAGAGGCGAATAATGAATATCTAATCCAGGCATGCCGTCCATATTTCCTAACGCCAAGCGGTGCAACGATTGCGCCAATAGTGATTCCAATGCCAGCAATGGTGATAGCAAAGGCAAAACCTGCTAACCCAGATTCAGGATCAAGTGGATCATTGAAAGTGTTCCGATTAAGCAGTAGCGCCATCAAAGTGAGGGCAGTTAAACCTCCGCGTTGAACTGCAGTAGCGCTGATTCCGAGAAAACAATCACGGATATTGCGCAGAAATTTAAAGCCATCAATCATCTCTTGATAGGCAGCAAAAACGCTCTGTTTCTTGAATTCATGAGGAAGCGGTCCAAGTTGATCTTTCTTCAATCTCAGAGCCAAAAGTCCGGCAATCAAAAATGATGTAGCAGAAATAAGCACCAAGATTCCATCTGCTTGGTTTGCGCTAAAACTCCCCTCGAGTAACCCGCGAGTTCCGATTCCAATACCGCCACCTAGAACTACAAAAACTGTCCCACCAGTAACAGCTGTTGCATTGATAGAAACTAAAGTATTTCTCCCTTCAGTTCCGCGCGTATCGATGAGCAACGGTAGACCGGCAGAAAGTCCGGCGAGTATCAAGCGATTCACACCAAAGGCAACAAGCACAAAGATTGTTAATTCAACACCAGTAGCGCCATTTCTAATCAAACCTGCAATAAACACTAGGGTGAATGCACGGAATAAATTTGAGAAGAGAATGACTCGTTGACGTGAGACTCGGTCCAGGATTGTTCCCACGAAGGGCCCAACGAGTGAGTACGGGAGTAAAACAACAGCAAAAGCAATCGCGGCAGATTTCGCATCAGGTTGACGTTCGGGAGAGAAAAGTAAGAATGATGCGAGAGAAGATTGGAAGATTCCGTCAGTGAGTTGGCCCATCCACCGCACAGCCAAGAGTCGACCCACAGAAGTTTTTCGTAATGTTTCCCGGAATCTCACATGGAAAGCGTAGTTAACTTTTTAGCTTTATCCTTGCGCAATGGCAGTCAAAATGTGGTCCAAGCGCGCATATGTTGATTTCGCCTTAAAAAAACGTGCAACCATCGCCAGTATCTACCGTGGGCTAAATACAACTTCAGATGCCTGCGATGCCGATCCGTATCTGCGCCGCGCTGCAAAGCATCATGGTGAATTGACTGATCGTGATTGCCCAATGTGTCGCAGAGACAAAGTCCACGAACTCCAATACACATTTGGCGATCAGCTCGGTCAATATTCAGGTCGTATTAAGACCAACGAGGAACTCGATGAGATGCAATCTGAATTTGGAGAATTTCGCGTCTATGTTGTGGAAGTCTGTTTAGGTTGCGGCTGGAATCACCTCACTGCCTCTTATCTCTTGGGCGATGGCCAAACCCGCAAACCGCCTCGTAAAGTCAAGACTCGTTAAAGGCGCGAGATAGTCTTAACTTATGAATTGGCTCCGAAAAAAGGGAATGCGTTTCATAATCCTTCTCGGAGGCTTCTTCTTTCTCATCGGATCAACTGCTTTTGCCATCGCATATTTCACAACCGATATTCCCGACCCCAATGATTATGTAAATTCGCAAGCAACCATCATTCAGTACGCAGATGGTGATGAGGTGGGAAGAATTGGTGCCCAAAATCGCACCATCATTCCGTTAGCACGCATCCCTCTCGACTTACGTCATGCAGTGCTAGCAGCAGAGGACAAAAACTTTTATTCACAAGGAGCTTTCAATCCGATTGCAATTCTTCGTGGCGCAATCAACACTGCCTTGGGCCGGGGTCTCCAAGGCGGATCAACTATCACCCAGCAATATGCAAAGACAGCTTTCTTGACTCCGGATCGAACTATCCAACGAAAAATTATCGAATTAATCATTGCAATTAAATTAGAGAATCAATTGAGTAAAGATGAAATCTTTGAGAATTATCTCAACACTATTTACTTTGGTCGTGGCGCGTACGGTGTCGAAACGGGAGCCCAGCTGTACTTTGGTCGTGGCGCGGATCAACTCAGCATTCCCCAAGCTGCTGTTCTAGCCTCAATTCTGCGCTCTCCTGGCTTCTATGATCCGGATTATCGCGAAGGAAATAGAGAGCGTCTCGAAGCACGTTACAAATATGTTCTTAACAACATGGTGGATGAAGGTTGGTTATCAGAAGATGATGCAGCCAAGTATCTAAAGAAACTTCCCACTATCCGTCCACGACTTTCAACAGGACAACTTGCAGGAAATAAAGGTCACCTCATAGAAGCTGTTCGAAAGGAACTCAACACACTTGGTTTTCCCGACGAACAATTAATGATTGGTGGGCTGACGGTTCGTACAACACTCGAAAAGAACGCACAGCTTGCTGCCGAGACTGCGGTATTCAAAGAAGCTCCCAAGAAAGCTCCTGACAACCTACATATAGGTCTTATTTCTATCCGCCCTGGAACTGGCGAAATTGTTGCAATGTATGGCGGAAAGGATTACCTCGAACGCCAACTCAATGATGCAACACAAGGAATCACCCAAGCAGGCTCAACATTTAAACCATTTGCCCTTATTGCCGCACTCGAACAAGGAATTTCGCTCGCGAGTGTCTGGAATGGTGATGGCCCGAAGATCTTTGATGACTTCAATGGACGCCCTTATGAAGTCTCGAACTATGGCGATAAGTCATTTGGTGATATTTCTTTACTCAAAGCATCGGCGAGTTCCATCAACACAATCTATGTTCCACTTGGAATCAAGGTCGGCGTAGATAAAGTGATTGAAGCAGCGCGACGCGCAGGAATTCCAGACTCCGTCGCAATGGTTCCTTCTCCCTCTGTTGTTCTTGGAGTAGCTAGCCCTCGCGTAATTGACGTGGCTAACTCCTTCGCAACATTCGCTGCTAATGGCGTCCGGGCGAAGCCATTTCTTGTAAAAGAAGTACTAGGCGCAAATAAAGGTGTGCTGTATCAAGCACGGATTGAGACAGAACAAGTCTTTGATGAAGATGTGATGGCAGACCTCAACTATGCGCTTGGTGAAGTTGTGCGCGCTGGTACTGCAACATCAGCGCTTCGCAGTTTTGGGAGACCTGCAGCAGGCAAGACTGGTACTTCACAATCCAACGCATCCGCATGGTTCTCGGGGTATACACCACAACTTGCGACATCAATTGCCTTCTATCGCGACGACGCAACACAATCACTTAATGGAATTGGTGGACTTAATTCTGTTACGGGCGGAAGTTTCCCGGCACGAATTTGGAATGCATATATGAAAGTCGCACTCAAAGGCGCACCGATTATCGACTTCGCTCCACCGAGTTTCATCGGAGGTAGCGATGCATTCCCAATTCCTGATCCGATTCCAACCATTGCCCCCTCTGCTGCCGCTGATTGGTGTAAGTCTGCTGATCTCACTGGAGTCAATAAAGATCTCACTGAATTCTGCGAAAAGGCACTAAAGAAGTATTCAACTTCTAACTCGTAACTCACATGACAATTTCCAAGAGCTTACGAGTAGCTCTCATCGTCACTTTGGTTGCAACTCTTCTATCTTTTGCAAAATTCAACCATTGCCGTAACTCCGGTTGGGGTAGCCCTGATGTCTATATTCATATGTGTTACTCCGATATCTCAGCTCTCTATGGGGCTCGAGAGATCAATACCG
>CAZVPL010000130.1:0-1724 GCA_964629075.1 uncultured Bifidobacterium sp.
ACTCGAGTTGGGCCAAGCGGTCGGTTCTCTCCGTAGACCCATATGAAGCCTCGGCGAGAATTCGATTAGGTAAAAGGGTCCTACCTACTCGTGGGTTGTTCAAGCCAAAATCACGGCATTTCTTAAGAAATGTTATAAATTTTCCTACCTTTATAGGGCAAATCGGACATCCCGTAGACTCCTCTGTGTGTCATCAGCGCCATTGAATGCAGCTCCCATTGGAATCTTTGATTCGGGGTTAGGCGGATTGACGGTAGCGCGCGCAATTATTGATCAGCTCCCGCATGAATCGATTATTTATTTCGGCGACACCGCTCGGGGTCCTTATGGTCCTCGCCCGTTGGCCGAAGTACGCGCCTTTGCTTTAGAAATCATGGATTCGCTCGTGGCCGCTGGTGTGAAAGCGATTGTGATCGCCTGCAACACCGCAAGCGCGGCGATGCTCCGTGATGCTCGCGAGAGATATTCAATTCCGGTCATTGAGGTAATCCAACCCGCTGTGCGCCGCGCAGTTTCGGCAAGCAGGAGCGGGCGAGTTGGAGTCATAGGCACCCAGACAACCATTGACTCCCAGGCTTACAACGATGCTTTTGCCGCAGCGCCGCATCTGAACCTCACGACTGTTGCTTGTCCTGACTTTGTGAACTTTGTCGAACGCGGAGAAACCTCAGGCGCAGCAGTCACAAGCACTGCAGAGAAGTATTTGGCTCCGTTAAAGGCTGCAGGCGTCGACACCTTGGTTCTGGGCTGTACTCATTATCCACTTCTGACTGGCGTCATTTCTTATGTGATGGGAAATGATGTGACTTTGGTTTCAAGCGCGGAGGAGACCGCAAAAGATCTCTATCGCGTGTTGGTGGAAAAGAATTTATTACGTGGGACTGAGTCTCCTGCCGATTATCAATTTATTTCCAGTGGCGACCCCGATACCTTTGCGCACTTGGCGCGACGCTTCCTGGGACCGGAAGTTAACTTTGTAAAAGGTCAATTGTGAAAGGGAGATTCTAAATGAGTAATCTCAAGAGAGTAGATGGGCGATCCCCCGAAGAGCTCCGTGCGATCTCATTTCAACGCGGTTGGTTAGATAACGCAGAGGGTTCAGTTCTCGTCTCTTTCGGAAATACCCGAGTTCTCTGCGCCGCCTCATTTACTCCTGGCGTCCCGCGTTGGTTGGTTGGAAGTGGAAAAGGTTGGGTCACATCCGAATATTCGATGCTGCCGCGAGCTACCCACACTCGCTCCGATCGCGAGAGTGTCAAAGGAAAACTTGGGGGCCGCACTCAGGAGATTTCTCGACTGATTGGGCGCTCCTTGCGTTCTGTCGTGGATATGAAAGCTCTCGGTGAGAATACGATCGTGCTTGATTGCGATGTTCTGCAAGCAGATGGCGGTACTCGAACTGCTGCAATTACTGGTGCATATGTGGCGCTCAGCGATGCAATTGCTTGGGCGATGAAGAAAGGTCATATTGCTGGCGCTTCGCCGCTGTCTGGATCCGTTGCAGCGGTCAGTGTTGGAATCATCAGCGGAACTCCGATGATTGATCTCTGTTACGAAGAGGATGTCTCTGCAGAAACAGATATGAATATTGTCTGCACTGGAGAAGGTAAGTTTATTGAGGTTCAGGGAACTGCCGAAGGCCAACCATTTGATCGTGCACTTCTGGATCAACTTTTAGATCTCGGTGCGCGCGGATGCACTGAATTGGCAGCCTTACAGCGCGA
>CAZVPL010000130.1:1734-4078 GCA_964629075.1 uncultured Bifidobacterium sp.
CACGCAATAAGGGAAAGATTGCTGAAGTGCAACGATTGATTTCTCTGCACGCGCCACAGATCACCCTTCGCTCAGTTTCCGAATTCAATCTCGATGATGTTGAGGAGACGGGAACGACTTTTGAAGAGAACGCCTTACTTAAGGCCGAGACCATAGCTCGACAAACAGGGCTACCCGCACTTGCCGATGACAGTGGTATCGCAATTGATGCTCTCGACGGCGCTCCAGGAGTCTAGTCAGCGCGCTGGTCAGGAGTTCATGGTGATGATGCAGCAAATGTCGCAAAGGTTTTGCTCGAACTTTCAGATGTTCCAGATGAGGATCGGGGCGCGCAATTCGTCTGCGTTATTGCGCTGGCACATCCTGATGGAAGATCCATCATCGTGCGGGGAGAAGTTGAGGGCGTTGTGCGTCGCAACCCGATTGGTAACCATGGATTTGGTTATGACCCGATTTTTCAACCGGATGGTTATGCCATTACAACAGCACAGATGGACCCCGAAACTAAAGATGCCATTAGCCATCGCGGCAAAGCGCTCCGCGAGATTGCTTCAAAAATAGGCCCCTTTATCGGAGCCTAAAAGCCCGAGTAATTGCATGAGCGAAGGTAGGCTTCACTCATCAGTACGGAGATTGAATAAAGGAGTAGTCGTGGCAGCAAAGAAGAAAGCTTCCGCTAAACGTCCAGTCAAGAAAGCTGCGGCGAAGCGTCCTGCAAAGAAAGCAGTGAAGAAATCGGTAAAGAAAGCAACGAAGCGTCCTGCCAAGAAAGCGGCAGCAAAACGTCCAGTTAAGAAGTCTGCTAAGCGCGCTGTTGCAAAGAAATCTGCTGCGAAATCTGCTGCGAAAGTTGATGCCTCAAAGATTGTTATTCCACCAGTTCCTGCGCGTGGCGCAACACCAGTCACTAGCCCTCCAGCTCCGGCGAAACCCGTAACTGCTCCAGCAGCTCCGGCCAAGAAAAATTCAAATGGCATCCTCTTCCTCGTCATTGCAGGAGTTGTACTTCTTGCCATCTTTGCCCTCACAAACTCCTCCAGCGATGATGATGCGGCGCCAAAGCCGACTGCATCTGAATCAGTCTCTGAAGAACCAACTGCGGAACCGTCAGAAAGTGAGAGTGAATCCAATGCGACTCTCACCTATGAAGCTCCTCAGGGTTTTGTAGCAATCAATAATGGCAATGGAGGCGTCACACTTCGGTGGAAAGCTCGAGCAGCTTCTGAAGGATTGACGGGCTATGCAATTTCGGTCTCGTACAACGCCGTTGATTTCACCGAAGTTTCCACGGTTGCAGCCGATCAACTCTCACTTGATATTGCAAAAGCAGGGGATGAGGGTGGAACGCAGTTCCTGCTTCAGTCAGTTTATTCCGATGGAACAAAAGTAGATGCCGCAAAGTTCTCGCTTAAGGGCAAGTACCAGAACTAAGAAGCACATTACTTAAAGACCGCCTCTAGAAATGGGGGCGGTTTTTATTTTTGCAGCACTTCTCTGATGGCAGAGACATAGGCATTGACTCCCGCAGGGTTGAGGTGCACTCCGTCGCTCGCAAAATACTCAGGATGATTAGATGAAATTTGGTCCCAGTTAATGAGAATAGTGTTGGGGTATTGGGCGACAACCTTTTGAATTAGCTCGTTATTCAAATCTTTCCAGGAACGTGGAACTGCAGTATTCACAACGATAATTTTGGGTTGGTTCTTCACAATTTCCATCAGCGCAACTACATCGTCTTCCACCAACCGATTGTTATTGCCAAGGTTAAGGATGACAGGGGATTGTCCGACAAATTGTTGATCAGTCTTCGCAACTTCAATCAGCTCACTTATTTGGCGGCCAACCCGAGCATTGATGAGTTCGATTCGCTCATATTGCGCAAGAACATTTCTAATGCCAAGGATGACAGAGTCGCCGGTGACCCAGAGACCTGGAGTATCTGCGCTCGTAATTACTTGATTGACGCCACCTTCAGTTGCATCTTCTGCAGCTTGCTTCTCTTGTGCTGCTATGAGATCAGCTCGCTCCATTGCATTTATGGAAACGAGCGATGTTGCGGCAAAGGTGAGAAGGACGGCTGCCACAGTGGAAAGTTTCTGACGCAGACGCACTGCCTTCGTTCGATATTTCATACCTCGGAACCAGAGTTCAAAATACCCGCGGCGCACTGGAATTTCGATGTAGCGTAAAGAGATATCTGCGAGAGCAAATACTATGAGGACTCGAAGTGCGTACAGCGCCCAGTCATCACCGACGAGATCAATGGAGGGACGGGTAAGTTGAAAAACAACCCCGTGCCAGAGATAGATTCCATAGGAACGCTCTCCAATCCAGATCAACGGGC
>CAZVPL010000131.1:0-3999 GCA_964629075.1 uncultured Bifidobacterium sp.
TGCAGTGGATCGTCGACTCGTACAGCCTCGTCTTTGCCGGCTTGCTTCTCGCAGCAGGGGGCGTCGGTGATCGCTTCGGCCGAAAGGGCACCCTGCAGATCGGTCTTGTTCTCTTCGCGATCTGTTCGACGTTTGCCGCGTTTTCCGGGTCGACCGGTTCGCTCATCTTCTGGCGCGGCGCGATGGGAATCGGCGCGGCGCTCGTGTTCCCCGCAACGCTTGCGATTGTCACCAACGTGTTCACTGATCCGGTCGAACGCGCCAAGGCAATCGGCGTGTGGTCGGCCGTGTCGGGTGCCGCCGTTGCATTCGGCCCCGTTGCCGGCGGACTCCTTCTCGAGCATTTCTGGTGGGGATCGGTCTTCCTCATCAACGTACCGATCGTCGCCGTGGCCCTGTTGCTCGGTGCAAGGTTCGTGCCGACGTCGAAGGATCCATCGGGCCATCACATCGAGCCGCTCGGTTTCATCCTGTCGATCGCGATGATTGGTTTGCTCGTCTTCACCGTCATCGAAGGCCCGCACCGTGGTTGGGCATCGGCGACAACATTGGTCAGTTTCGCCGCTGCAGCCACTCTGCTCGCCATGTTCATTGCATGGGAACTTCGTGTTCCCAATCCGCTGCTCGACGTGCGTACCTTCCGCAATGCTCGATTCAGCGCCGGTTCATCGGCGATCTTCGTTGCATTCTTCGCGCTCTTCGGTTTCACGTTTCTCGTCACGCAGTACTTCCAATACGTCCGTGGCTATTCCACGCTCAGCGCGGGCTTGCACACCCTGCCCTTCGCCATCGGCGCCGGTGTCACCGCACCGTCGGCGGCCCGCCTGGCGCTGAAGTTCGGCACGAAGCGAGTCGTCACGTGGGGTCTGTTGTCCATGGCAATCGGTCTCTTCATCGCCTCGCAGCTCACCCCGACATCCAGTTACTGGGGTGTCATCGTTCCGTCGATGCTCTTCCTCGCGTCGGGTCTTGCCTGTGTGACGTCTCCTTCAACCGAGGCGGTGATGGGCTCGGTTTCACGCGAGAAGGCGGGTGTGGCATCGGCCGTTAACGACACAGCCCGCGAGGTTGGTGGAACGCTTGGGGTGGCGGTTGTCGGCAGCGTGTTTGCGTCGCTCTACGGACCGAGAATTCTCGACAATCTCAGAGGGCTGCCGATTCCGAAGGAAGGTCTCGACGCGGCGGAAAGTTCGATGGCAGCCGCATTGGTGGTTGCCGAACGTGCTCCGGCAGCGGGGCAGGGGATGATCGTCGACGCCGCCCGCAACGCGTTCATGCACGGCTGGACGATGGCGTGTCTCGTTGCTGCAGCGGTTGCAGTGGTCGGTTCGCTCGTGGCCCTTGCATTCCTGCCGAACCGCGGCACCGCCACCGCCGACGTCAGCGCTGCGGCCTGATCTCTCGGAGGCGCCTCCGATCAATGGCGGAATTCGACCTTGGGCAGAGTTCGATCCAGCCACTTCGGCAGATACCACGTCTTGTCACCGAGCAGTCCGAAGAGCGACGGCACCAACATCATGCGAATCAGCGTCGCGTCGAGAAGAACTGCAACGGCGAGAGTGATTCCGAGTTCTGTGGGCGGAATCGGTCCGGTCACACCGAAAGCCACAAAAACAACGATCATGATGAGTGCCGCGTTGGTGATTGGTCGACCGGTTCGTGCAATTCCCTCGCGGATAGCGAGACGTGAATCGCCCGTGGCATCGTGGTGTTCCTTGATTGCGGCGAGCAAGAAGAGCTGATAGTCCATCGACAGACCAAACAGAAGCGCAAAGAAGAAAAGTGGTGCCCACGCGTTGATGAATCCTTGCTCCTCGATACCGATCAATTCCGCCCCCACGCCGTGCTGGAAAACGATGGTCGCAAATCCAAAACTTGCGGCAACGGAGATGAGATTCATCACGACAGACGCGAAAGCGATTGTGATGCTGCGAAACACGACGAGAAGGAGTATGAAGGCGACGACCATAATCAGCGCAACTGCAACGGGGAAGGAGCCAATCAATGCATCGGTCAGGTCACCGTTCTGCGAGCCCGGTCCGCCAACGCTTGCAGCGGTGGAAATTGCCGCGACTGCATCTCGGAGTCTGTCGACCGTGGCGTCTGTGACGTTGTCTGAAGGACCCGTTTTTGGAAACGCGCGAATCGCGACTCGGTCGGACGCCGCTGGTTCAGTGACTATTGCCGCCTGTGCAATATTCGGATCGTTTGACACGGCCGAGACAATCGCGTCGGCATCCTGTGCCGGAGCCGTGATGAACAGTGGCGCAACCCCGCCCTCCCCAAAGGCCGCAACCGCAGCTTCGTAACCTTCGCGACTCTGCGCTCCCTTGTCGACGACACGAGCGTCCGGCATTCCGAGGTCCATGCCGAGTGCAGGGGCGGCGAGTCCAAGCAGCAGCAACAGGCCGAGGGACAAGGTACGACGAGGTTTCGCAAGAGCGGACGACGTCCACCGGGTCCATCGCCCCTCGGCCGCGCGGTCCGGATCTTTTTTGCCGCGGCTCACGAGTACGCGGTCGCCCATCGATGCAAGAACCGCGGGAAGCAGTGTGAAGCTCGCAAGCGATACGGCAACAACCGAAAGAATCATGCCAAGAGCCATCGAGCGGAAGACCATGACGGGAACCAGAAAGAGTGCCGCCAACGACAACACGACGGCAAGTGCCGAAAGAAACACTGCTTTGCCTGCAGTTCCAAGTGCACCCGCCATTCCATCGACTACGTCTTTTCCGTCTTCTCGTTCTTCGCGGTATCGAGACGTGATGAAGAGGCTGTAGTCAATGCCCACGGCCAGTCCGATCATCATCGAAAAGTTCATCGACCAAACCGAGAGTGGTGTGATGTTGCTCAAAAGATTGATTGACGCCCAGCCGACAAAGATTCCCGCAATCGCGAGAATGAGTGGTATGCCTGCCGCAATTGCCGAACCGAACGCGACAAACAGCAGAATGAGCGTCGGCAGACCGGACAGAAGCTCAGCCTTGTGAAGTGCTTTTTCATTCGACTTGTTGAAGTCATGCCACACGGCCCATTCACCGGTGACGTTCGCGGTCACGCCATCGGGCATCTCCTGGTTGGCGACGAACTTCATCAACTCACCCGCTGATTCGGGTCGATCGGCATCGACAGCGGCTTCGAGTGCGACCGGTATCAAGGCGGTTTTCCCGTCTGGCGAAACAAGTCCCGCCTCGGCCGGCATCGAGGTCGGATCGATGGCTCCTGCCGAACCGGGTGCGTTCATCAGAGCAGCGGCAAGTGACGACACCGCGGTCGGTGATTCGGCAATCGGCATGTCCTGAACGACGACAACCATGGCGGCTTCCGCACCCGCTTGCGGAAAGTCCTGCCGTAGTTCGTCGCGGACCTCTTGCGCGATGGAGCCTTGTGCTTCCCATCCCGCACCGGAAAGTGCACGGGTGAGAGAGAGGGCCAACGGAGCGGCGGCAACCGTGAGGATTACCCACAAAGTGATCATGGCGCGACGGTGGTTAACCGAGATTCGCGCCATGGTGGCGAGCAGTGCGCGATGGCGGGATGGGGCGTGCGAGGTCAACGATCTGTCACTTTCTCTGATTGGCGGTGAAGTCCGACGGGGCGGATGACGTCAGCTGAGCTTGAGGAACATCTTCTGAACGTCGTCGATGGAGTACCCCTCACGTTTCGAGCGCTCAGGGTTGCCCAAACACCACGTGAGACCCGCGGCAACCAAGTTGAAGCCCACTTGTTCGAGAGCCTTGCCGGCGGCCGAGATCTGGTTCACCACGTCGCGACAGTCACGTTCCTCGTCGAGCATCTGCTGGATTCCACGGATCTGGCCTTCGATGCGACGGAGCCTCTTTTGCAGATCGGCGATGGTGTCTTGGGGGATTTCCATAGGTGGATCATATACCCCCGGGGGTATCAGGTCAAGGCATCAATCGGATGTCACTTCGGGCAGGAGATAGTCGCGCAAGAGCGCCATTCGCAGACCGCGTTTCGCTGCCTCGCGCCGCACCA
>CAZVPL010000132.1:0-3973 GCA_964629075.1 uncultured Bifidobacterium sp.
TATTTCGCTACTCGGCCATCGGCACGGCCGACTCGGTGGTGCGCACCCTCGATGCATTCGCGGCCGAAACCGGAGCGAACGAGATCATCACCGCACACCATGCCGACCGCACCGAATCACGCGTGCACTCGATCGGTCTGCTTGCCGATGCATGGCGGGTTCAGGCGTCGGCGAGTTTGTCTGCGGCCCGCTGAACGATCTCGCGCCAATTTGCGTCACTCAATTCGCCGACCGACGAGGTCGTCGTGAAATCCCCGATCTGCAGCACCATGATGACCTCGCCCAAACGCGCGACGGTCGTTCGGCCCATCGACGCCGCTGCGTCCTTGCCCTCGGGCGGAGCCAGTTGCGATCCCCAACTCACTGATTCGTCGCCGACCTCGGGTCCGTCGATCTTCCACATCTCCGTGGTCACGCCGGGTTCCTCGGTCCACTTCGCGCCGTCGCACATGTTGACCACCGTCAGGAGTTGCTCGAAGTACTGCCGCGTCGAATCGTTGCGCCACGCCTGCAGTCGCATCAAACGCGGCACCTCCTGCCCGTCGGACTGCATCTGCATCTCGACGTCGGCACCCGAATCGCCGGCCAGACCGATCAGGCCCGCAGCCTCGTCGGCGGCATCGGGGCACCAGATCGATGGATCGAGAGACGGGTTCTCGTTGGCGCGCGAGGTGAACACGTCGCGTTGGGTCTCTTGCCAGTCCCCCGGCATGTCGGTGATGTCGAGCAGACCCTCCGACAACGCCTCGGGTGACGTGTCGGCCGACTTCGTGCACCCGGAAACCGTGATGCCCAATGCGCACACGGCGACTGCCAACCAAGAAACCTTTTCCTTTGTCATCGGCCGCAAGGTAACGACACGGGCCGAGTCGGCTGACGGACCAACGTCACTATTTCCTTCGGTCGACCACCGGTTGTAGCCTCGGAGACTCGTGGGCTCTGACCAGACAGCCGGACGGGAATCCGTCGAACTCGCTCGGCGTGTCGCCGCAAACAACGGGCCGTCCGTCGGCGGCTCTGCAGATCATGGCGCAGGGGAACATCACCACGGTGCCGCCCATCAAGTCGGCACCGTCGCACTGGCACTGGGCGCCTTGGGTGTCGTCTACGGGGACATCGGCACGAGCCCGCTCTATTCGTTGAAGGAAACCTTCACCGAGAAGTCACACGTGATGACCGTCGATCGCATCAACGTGTACGGGGTGTGCTCGCTTGCGTTCTGGGCACTCATCCTCATCATCTCGGTCAAGTACCTGCTGTTCGTGATGCGGGCAGACAACAAGGGCGAGGGTGGAATTCTCGCGCTCACCGCACTCGTCGGCCGTGGAGCGAACTCGAAGAAGAAACGAGTCGGGATTCTCGTTGGCCTCGGTGTCTTCGGAACCGCCCTGCTGTACGGCGACGGCGTGATCACGCCCGCCATTTCGGTGTTGAGCGCGGTCGAGGGACTCGAAGAAGTGTCGACGTCATTTGCCGACTGGGTCGTGCCGATCGCGGTTGTCATTCTCATCGGACTGTTTCTCGTGCAGAAGCGCGGAACCGGCGCGGTCGGCAAGGTCTTCGGGCCGATCATGATGGTGTGGTTCGCGACCCTCGCGATTCTCGGCCTGTCGCACATCGTCGATGCCCCGGGAATCATCCAGTCGGTCAACCCGTACTACGCCGCGAAGTACTTCACGCACGAACCCGGCCACGCCTTCCTGTCGCTAGGTTCTGTCTTTCTCGTGGTCACCGGCGGCGAGGCACTGTATGCCGACATGGGACACTTCGGCCGCAAGCCGATCATGTACGGCTGGTACGGAATGGTTCTGCCATCTCTGGTCTTGAACTACTGGGGACAAGGTGCATTCCTGCTGAACAATCCCGAGGACATCGAGAGCGTGTTCTTCCGCATGGTGCCCGAGTCGATCCTGCTCCCCATCGTCATCCTTGCGACGATGGCGACGATCATTGCGTCGCAGGCACTCATCTCAGGAGTCTTCTCGCTGACCGCGCAGGCGGTGCAGATGGACTACCTGCCGCGCATCAAGGTCGTGCACACGTCGAGCAAGCACTACGGCCAGATCTACGTACCGCTGGTGAACTGGCTGTTGATGATCGGCTGTGTCGGTCTGGTCATCGGTTTCCAAACCGCCAGCAACCTTGCCGCTGCGTACGGCATTGCGGTCACCATGACGATGGCGATCACGACGCTGATCTTCTACCGAGTCCTCACCGACAGCTGGGGCTGGAGCAAGGCCAAGGCAATGCTCGTGTGCGTGCCGATGCTCGTCATCGAGGCAGGATTCCTCGGAGCTAACCTCGTCAAGATCCCCCACGGAGGCTGGTTCGCCCTTGCTGTCGGCGTGATCCTGATGGTCCAGATGCAAACCTGGCGTCGTGGCCGTGCGCTCGTTGCCCAGCGCATCCACCGTGGCGAGAAAGAGATCAGACCGTTCCTCGACGGCGTCGAGTCGATGACCCGTGTCGAGGGCACCGCAGTGTTCATGTTCAAGGACATTGGCAAGGCCCCGCCGGCTCTCGTGAACAACCTGTTGCACAACAAGGTGTTGCACAAGACCACCCTCATTGTTTCGGTCGACACGGCAGACGAACCGCGCGTAGCGGCCGACGAACGTGCGGTCATCACCAAAGTCGCACCGGGAGTGTTCCAGGTGCAGCTGAAATTCGGTTTCATGGACGAGCCGAACGTTCCCGCGGCTCTGCAGCAACTCGACCACGCAGGCATCGAATACGACGCCGACGACGTCACTTACTTCATCGGCCACGAGTCGATCGTGGCCGGCAAGGCACCCGGCATGAATCCGCTCGCCGAGCATCTGTTCGTTCTGCTGAACCGCGGCGCGGACAGTGCCGTGCGCTTCTTCAACCTGCCGACCGACCGAGTGTTCGAAGTCGGCTCGCGCGTCGAGATCTAGGGCCGCATCCGTGGCATCGCTACCGACGATCGCCGTCTGTTACCTCGCCGGGGTCGATTCGACCCAATTGCAGGAACGTCGCGGGCCGTCGCGGATCACCGACGCACTCCCCGACCACCCGATTCTCGACATGCGCGATCGCACACCCGACGATCTGTCGACCGATGAACGTGCCCGCATGGCGGACGTCGAGATCGCCTTCATCCTCGACATGCCCGACTACATCTTCGAGGCCTTCCCCAATCTCAAGTGGATCCATTCGCTGAAGACCGGCCACGACCACATCCCTCTCGGGGAACTGCGCCGGCGCAACATCCGCCTGACGAACGGCGCAGGCACAGCAGCGACGGAAATCGCCGAGTTCGTCATCGCGCGCATCCTCGAGCACTGGAAGCGTTTCCCACAGATCGCCGTGCAACAGGTCGAACACCGCTGGCACCCAGCCTTCGGTCGCGCTCTGTCGGATTCGGACATCGTCCTCGTGGGGTACGGACCCATCAACCAGGAAGTCGCCCGGCTGCTCGCGCCATTCAACGTCAAGCTGACCGCAGTTCGCCGCTCGGCCGACTCGCCGTCTCCCGGCGTCGCGCGAACCGTGACCTTCGACGACATGGACGCGGCACTCGCGACCGCCGACGCCGTGGTGGCCGCGGTTCCTTCGAACGCCGACACGACGGGGCTGTTCGGCGCGGCTCGCTTTGCCGCGATGAAGCCCGGCTGCTTCTTCGTCAACGTTGGACGCGGTACCGCGGTCGTCGAGGACGACCTGATGGCCTCACTCGCATCGGGTCATCTGGGCGGCGCCGCACTCGACGTCACGTCGGTCGAGCCGCTTCCCCCCGACAATCCGTTGTGGGATTCGCCCGCGCGGATTTCACCCCACAGTTCGGCCACGCTCGCCAACACGATGCGCCGCGTGCACGACCTGTTCGTTCGCAACGTGGGCCTTTACTCGTCCGGGCAACGACTCGACAACGAAGTCGACTTCTAGGCGGTTGCACCGCCAACTTCATCTGCTCAGGCGGTTGCACCGCCAACTTCATCTGCTCAGGCGG
>CAZVPL010000133.1:0-3943 GCA_964629075.1 uncultured Bifidobacterium sp.
GCTCTTTTTGAATCGCTTTTTTTAGCTGCTCCTCGTTTAGGTAGTCGCTGGGGTTCTTCCCCGCATGGCTTGGATTCAACCGAAGCGTTCCATTACAGCGGAAATCCATTCCCGAACTCGCCCACTTGCAACCCAGCGAACCGGACACTCGGTCAGCCTCGAAGCTTCCGCCGAAAGCGAAATCAGCTGAACTTGCTTCACTCAACTGGAGTCGAAAACTCACCCCGATGCGGATGGTGATGTTACGTTCCCAATCCTTCTCGGCGAGTTTCCACGACCTTGATTGCTGATACTCGAATACGGCTGATCCTTTGAGACCGCGGTACTTGTCTGAAGGCGATTTGAAGTAGCCGTATACGACACGAAAATCGGTGAAGATGCTGCCGCCGCCGTTCTTCACGTGTTCCATGTTGATCGCAAGAACCAGGCTTTCGATTCCCTGACACGTGAACCGGAAACTCGCTTCCTTCAGTCGATAGGTCTTCGACTTGACCAACATTTCACCCGAAGCCGACGCAGACACGTCGGCGCATCCACCTCCAAAGGGGATCGAGAACGAGGTGCTGAATTGGAACTTCGGCACGTCGAAAGTGCCTTTTCGCCCCATGCTCCAGTTGGTCACCGACGCAGTGAGATCTTGGGCGATGCCGGATGAACTACCGGCGAAATTGGCCGAGACGTCTGCCGTGCCGAGCGCCGACGTCATCTGTCCCGTCAACGAGACCTGACTTCCCGACGAGTCGATCTTCACATAGAGAGTGATTTGGGGGTAGGTGATTCCTGCCAAACCAAAGTTCGTGGCTTGTGCCTGGAAGACGAAGCCTTCGGACGTCAGTTGTGTCGCAACGTTGAACGTGCTGCTGCCGAACTGGGCGCTGAATTGGAACCCGAAGAACCCCACCGGCAACGACTGCGTTTGGGCTCCGGATTGAATCGAGCAACCCGACGGCGCGATGCCGATTTTGAAGACGCTCGTCCTCATGACGCCGCCATCGATGGCGAGTGTGGAGCCACCGGCTGTACCGTCGAACCCGTAGGCGAAGCACGGCTTGGTGTAGCTGGCGCTGATGGAGAGGCTGCTGACCATCCAGTCACTCGGGTCGCACGGTCCGTTGCACTGCAGCACCTTGCTGATGTCGCCGGCCTGTGGGTTGAGATACGAACTGCTGGTGTAGCTGACGACCGGTGAACCTGCGGTGTAGCCGATCTCTGCCGTCAGGCTGAAGAGGTTGAGTCCACGAATTCCGAACTGATCGGGCCAGATGTAGGTCGCAAGATCCGGGCGACTGAGGCGCGAAGCAATCGTCGTGCCGCTCACACCGGCGTCCGCCCCATCTTTCTTTCCAACGGCACTCAGAGAAAGAACCATGCCGACCGATGGTTTGTTCGCCGCAACGAGTGACAAGGACGAGGTGATCGCCCGCGTATTTGGCGCGTACCCCAGTGTGACATTCGATGTTGTTCCGATGGAGAAGGTGAAGCCGCTGTCCACTCCAGCCGCAATGGTTGCGCGCACCGACTTCACATCGATCATGAATGGCTCGTTTCCAATCGTCAACTTGACGGGAATGTCGCCCGAAATCGACACCTCTGTCGACGAGAAGGTCCCGCGAACTTCGAAATTCCACGACGTGGCGCCCTTGAGATCGATACCCAGCGCATTGGCCGCGGCACCGGGAAGACCCGCCACTCCGGCAAGTGTCCACTTGCGATCAGCGAGGGCCGCCTTCACCCCACCGAAGGAGATGTCGAAGCTGGCCGCGTTCGGAAGGTTCGTCCACGCAAAACCCTTCACATCGGTGCTCGCGGTGGTTGAAACAGTGGCGCCACTGGCGTCGGTTGTCGGCATCGTCGAAACAACCGTCGTTCCTGCTCCGGATTGCGCAAGCACGACCCCCTGCGAACTCCAGCGTGCGCATCCGTTTGTCGACTTGTTTGTCACTTTGGGGACGGACACCGTGAAGGTGCCACAGAACTCGAAGTTGGCGCCATTGTTGATCGACGACAGGTCGGGCATGACCATCGATGAGTCGAACGAGTCGACGCGCGGTCCGCGCCACACGACGAGCTGCGTGTTCGAGATGCCGTTCCCCTCGAACGCAACACTACCGACGCTTCCTTCGAGGCGTGCCCACGCGCCCGACACGTCAATGCCGCCTGCGAGCGAAAGGGTGTTGCTGATTCCAGACACCTTGAGTGATGCCGTGGGCATTCCGATGTAGGCAGTCGATGCCGTTGGGGTGGGGCATTTCTGCGGATCGCTGAACGGACAGGTGTTCGAGATCGAGAAGTTGGTGGTCAACACCGCTCCGCTGGACACGTTCCACGTGATCGTCGAACCCGTCAGGGACCAGGTCACGGCTCCGGCAGATTTCGTGATGGCACCGGTGATGGTGTTCGGATCGATCGTGATTCCCGACGTTGGGCTGAACTGTTTCCCGTTCGTTGTATTCGCACTGAGATTCCAGTTGTTCTCGTCGGTGAACGACATGTTCATCCCAAGTCGCAATCCACTTCCGCCCACCACCACGGTGGCAGCACCGGTGACCGTGCCGTCCGAGGCGCGTGTAGCTGTCACCGACTCGATGGTGAAGCCGGGGGCAAGGGTGACGTTGGTGATGGTTGCTTGTGCTGAGCCACCCGACGCGCGCAGGTCGAGCAGTTTCTGAAGGCCGCCCTGATCACCGATGAGCGCGGCGTTCTTGGTTTCGACTGCGCTGGGTGAATCGTCGCTGGACCCCCCAATGAGAGCAATGAGGGCGACCACCCCGACAACGATCAATCCACCGCCGCCGAGAATGAGTGCCAACCGCTTCCGCTTGCGTATTGGTTGCGTCGTTTCGCTTTGCGGTGCGGTATTCACTGTCTTTCTCCTCATACTTGCGTTGATACTTGCGTTGCAGACCAATACTGATCGGCGTGACAATCTTGTGCCAGTTAGGGTGACAGAATATAGGGCGGGTTTCAAGGCAGGACCAGCCCTCGAATCAGGGCCTGCGGAGTATCCTCGCCTCCACTCGCGGGTGTAGTTCAGTGGCAGAACATCAGCTTCCCAAGCTGAGAATGCGGGTTCGATTCCCGTCACCCGCTCCACATGGTCGATGACGACGTCCGAACCTCGCGTGGAATCGTCGTACCCGCCGCAGCAATGCGCTGGACCTTTTCCCGCTCGGGTGGTGCCGGTGGCCAAAACGTCAACAAGGTGTCCACAAAGGTGATGCTCGAGATCGACGTTGCCGAGCTCGTGGGTCCGCCTGCCGCGCTTGCCCGTGTGGTCGCCGCATTGAGTCCCGTGTTGCGAGTCTCGTCGCAGACTGCGCGTAGCCAGTTCCGCAACCGGGAACTTTGTCTCGAACGAGTAGTGGAACGCATCGACGAAGCGGCTGCTCCCCCAGCACCACCGCGACGAAAGACGAAGCCGACACGTGGCGCCATCGAACGTCGGCTGCAGTCGAAGAAGCAGCGGAGCGAAACCAAGCGTCAACGTCGCGGCGACTGGTGACGACAGGGTCGAGAATTTTCTCGGCGCAATTTGTAGCACTCTCAGAGATTGCACCGCGCTGATTCATCGGCACCCACGCATAGGTTCGGTGGACGAACACCACCGAAAGAATTACCGTGAGCATCAGAGAACGAAGTCGACTCGACCTTCCTCAAACTTTGCGCAACTTGTTTGGAGACATCATGAATGACGATTTCGCCGAACTGGGCGAGATATTTGATCGGCATTTGCGGCGGATGATCATTTTCTTGCCGCTGCAATTTGTGGTGCTCCTGGTTGTTGCGCTGATCTGCTGACCTTCGCGCACACATTCGGTGGACGAACACCACCGAAAGGATTACCGTGACGATTACCGAATCTCGACGCTTTGTTCTCCACCGGGCACTGCGTGATCAGTTTGGAGCTTCCGTGGCTGACACTTTGATGGAACATCTACCGCCG
>CAZVPL010000134.1:0-3875 GCA_964629075.1 uncultured Bifidobacterium sp.
GACTTTGCGGTCTTCCCATGTGCCTTCGCGCGTCGTGACGGCTCCGTACCCCTCATAACGGATCCATGCACGAACACCCCGGGACGAGAGGTAATTCGCCACGGCTGCGGCTCGCGCGACAGAGAGATCGGTGAGGAATCGCTTGCTGTCGGTCAGGTTCTGCCTCGCAAATCCCGACACGAGCACGAGACCCCCCTTGTCGAAGAGTCGGCTGGCGATGGAGTCGAGGTTCGCCTTGTCCGCCGCATCGAGAAGCGCTGACGCTGGGTCGAAGATGATCCGGCCAACACCGGCCCTGTCACCGAGAAGTCGCGGCATGCCGGACTTCGTGAACGTTCGCACCGTGCGGGACCGTACGACGTTCGCCTCCCGTGGCGCTCGGGGCGACACCCCCAACCAATTCTCGGTGTAGACGCTGACGCGCTGACCGCGCCTGATCGACTTGAGGTTGGCCACAACCTTCGTCGACTTCGTCGGCGCCACAACACGAACCGTTCTGGCGATCGACCCGTCAGCATTGCGAATCACGAAGACCACGTTCGCGACCTTTCCAAGTTCCGATGCCTTCAAAGTGGCACTCACAGTCGTGCTACCGCGAACTCCCAATGCCGAAGCAGCGTCAAGCGACGCAGCGTCGTCGGGCAGGCCAACGCGGATGATCTCGATCTCGACCGGCTCAGACGGGGCCGACTCGTTGCCGGCGGCATCGGTGACCGTCGCCGACACCGACCACTGGCCGGGACTCAACTGGGGAAGATCGCAACCAGTCACATTGGGGCCACCGCTCACGGAGCATTCGACGGTCTTGTCCGCTTTGGTCGCTGTTGCCGTGCCGGTCTCTCCTGGCGAAAGTTCCCCGATATCGACGAACGGTCGCCGGTCTCTTGTTTCGGGTTGACGGGGATCGTCGGTGGAGCCGGAGGCTCGGGCGGCACCGTGTCGACAACCATTGACAGCGGCGGGCTGACACCCGACTGATTGCCGGATGTGTCTTTCACGACTGCGTTGACCGACCACTGCCCATCAGAGAGTGCCGGAAGGTCGCAACTGTTCACGGTCGCCGACTTGACGTAAGAACAGGAAGCAATCGAGCCGTCACTCTTCTTCGCGGTGAAGGTCACCTCGTCACCGTCGATTGCATTCGGCATCGAAAAGGCTGGCGTCGCATCGTTGGTGTTGTTGTCGGTCTGCGATGGACCGTTGTCGGACGTCGGCAGCAGGTCCGGTGCGACCGGATTTGGCGGCGTCGTATCGATTCGCACGTTGAGGGGTGGCGAAACAGGTGAGGTGTTACCTGCGCTATCCGTGACCGCAGAGGTGATTGCCCAGTCGCCGTCGGACATCGTCGGCAAGTCACAGCTGCTCACCGTCGGCGACGCGACGTAACTGCACGACACCGTCGTCCCATCGGCTTTCTTGGCGGTCATCGTCACCGTGTTGCCATTTGCCACCGAGCCACCCGAAACGGTTGGCGTATTGTCGGCGGTCAAATCATCGGCATTGGAAGATCCCGTGTCGGATGCCGGCAACAAGTCGGGTGCCCACCGGGGCGGCGGTGGCGTCGTGTCGATGCTGACGGGAAGACTCGGGCCGGGGGTCGACACGTTTCCGGCCGGGTCGGTGACTGTCGCGTCGATCGACCAGTCGCCATCGGACATTGTCGGAAGATCGCAACTGTTCGCGGTCGCCGACGCCACGTATGTGCACGACACGGTCGTGCCGTCGGCTTTTCTCGCTGTGATTTTCACCGTGTCGCCATCAGCAACCGTGCCACCCGACACCGCGGGGGTGTTGTCCGACGTCAGGTTGTCTGCATCAGACGATCCCGAGTCGGACGCCGGCAACAAGTCGGGTGTCGACGGGGTCGCGGGCGGCGTCGTGTCGACCGAGATGTTCAGGCCAGCCGATGGGCCCGCCGTGTTGCCGGCCGGGTCAGTCGCAGAAGTTGATACCGACCAGTCACCATCAGCAAGGGTCCCGAGATCACAACTTGTCACCGTGGGCGACTTCACATAAGTACACGAAACACTCGCGAAGCCCGGTCTGCTCGCCGTCACGGTGACGGTGTCACCCTCGTCTGCCCCGACTGCCGAGATGGCTGGTGTCGCGTCGCTCGTCACGTTGTCGGTGGACGACGAGCCGAGGTCGGAGGACGGCACCAAGTCAGGAGTCCCCGCCGACGTTGCGGTGTCGACTGTGATCGACCGGGGTGTCGAGGCCGGAGATTGATTTCCGAGCGCGTCTGCCCGTGTTGCCGAGAGACTCCATGTCCCGTCTTCGAGCGTGCCGAGATCGCAGGACGTTGCTGGCAGCGTGTACGAGCACGAGACCGGTGCCGAGCCCGGCTTTGCAGCGGTGATCGTGACAACCTCACCGTTCTGACCACCGCTCACGGTCGCAGAGACAGCCGGAGTGTTGTCATTGGTGACGCTGTCGCTGTTTGAGCTGCCCGTGTCGGAAGCCGGCGAGAGAGCCACGTCGGTCGGAGTGGCCGGCGCCGTTCGGTCAAGTGTGACGGTGTTGGCCGGATAGGCCGCACCGGGTCCGTTTCCGCCGGCAGCCCGCGTCACAGAATTCAGGGCGAGGGTGGGCGTGACGGTTCCGTCGCTGCAGCCCGACACGTTGATCGTGTAGGTGGTGGCCGATACCCGAACAACGGCGAACTGGCAGCCGGTTGACGTTCCACCATTGGTGAAATCGGCGCCGGTAAGGGTCGCCGAGTCGATGGCCTCGGAAAAGACGAGCGTGTACGGGATCGGGTTGGCGTTTGTCGGCGAGGAACTTGTCGTGGCGAACGACGTGACAGCGAAGGTCTGGTACGCCAACTTGATGACGCCGCTTCCGCCAGCGCGACCGCCGTAGGAAGTACAAGAACCCGAACCGCCTCCTCCACCGCCGAAGAGTGCGGCACCCCCGGTGCTGATTTGGCCTCCGCCCTCGCCCCGGCCAGCGTTTGTTCCGCCTAAAGCCGATGCGCCACCCCATGATCCGCTCCCAGCGCTCGAGCCATAGACACCCGTCGCACCAACGAACGTGATCGAGGTGCCTTCTACTCCGGGTCGTGCCGCGGCGCCCGAAGTGTTCGCACCGGTCGCACCCGTCTTGCCCGAAGCGCTAGTCGTTGCCGTGACACCCGACGACGTCACCGCACCACCAATACCACCCACATTTGAAAATCGATTGCTCGCGGTGCCAGTGACACCACCGGCACCGCCGGCGGCGGAAATCGATGATCCGGTCCACGTCATTGACGAGGTTCCACCGCTTGTTGCGGCAACCGCAGAAGAGTCGTCACACAAGTTGACACCGAATGGAGAGCCATTGCTGCCCCCACCACCGGAACCGACGTTGATCGTCAACGTCTCGCCCCACGCAATGCTCAATCCTGAACTGTAAAAAACACCACCACCGCCGCCGCCACCACCGCGATCGGCGCCGCCGCCGCCACCACCGCCAACTACGAGGGTTGCAATATTGCCCACGACGTTCGTCGGAACGGTCCACGTGCAGTTTGCGACAACCCCGAATTGGACAACGGTGTACAAACCGGACGTCGACACTGTTGGTGCGCAAGCTGCAGCGCGAATTTCAGTCACCGGCGAAATTACCAATGCTGTGGCAACTACCGACAGTGCAGAGATGATGCGAATGAAGCGGGACACTCACAGAAGTGTCGCCAGAGTTTCACCTGCTGTCGGCAGAGTTTGCCAAGTCGTAAAACTTTTCTGTTTTGACAGCAGTGTTCTGCCCAGTCGGTCAGACGAGTGGTCGTGCAGTCGGCGGAATCGGTTTGGGAAGAATCGTCTCCCCCATCAGGTACCGGTCGACGCCGGCCGCAGCGGCGCGACCCTCGGCGATGGCCCACACGATGAGGC
>CAZVPL010000135.1:0-3871 GCA_964629075.1 uncultured Bifidobacterium sp.
CGTTGAACGACGGTGCGGCGGCAGTCATGGTGATGAGCGACACCAAGGCAAAACAACTCGGTATCACCCCGCTCGCACGTGTCGTCGCATCGGGTGTGTCGGGCCTGAACCCCGAGATCATGGGTCTCGGACCCATTGAGGCGATTCGTCAGACCTTGGCGCGCGCGAAGATGACGATCAACGACATCGATTTGGTCGAGATCAACGAGGCGTTTGCGGCGCAGGTGATTCCGTCGGCCAAGCACCTGAACATTCCGATGGACAAGTTGAACGTGCACGGTGGGGCGATCGCCCTGGGTCACCCTTTCGGCATGACCGGGGCGCGCATCATGGCAACGCTCATCAATGGTCTCCAACACGAGGACAAGACCTTCGGCCTTGAGTCGATGTGCGTCGGTGGCGGTCAGGGCATGGCCATGATCATCGAGCGGCTCAGCTGACGCATCGCCTTGTGATCATCGAGCGGCTCAGCTGACGCATCGCCTTGTGATCATCGAGCGGCTCGTTTAGAGCAGGTCGTAGCGTCGCGCCATTGTCTGTGCGACGAGCGAAATCGACAACATGACGGCGGCGATGATGCCAAAGGCCCACACCGGACCGTGTGCCCCGTAGATCCATGGGCTGACGAACGCGGTTGCGGCTGCCCCAACCAGATTCGAGGCTCCTGAAAGCCCCTGCGCGGCAGCCGCACGACCTTCGGGCGCCACCTGGGACATGCTGGCCTGGGATGCCGGAATGGTTGCTGCCTGCACCACGCCCTCGACGATCGACACGATGATGATGGCGAGTGGCGTGGCGGCAAGTCCGTATCCGGCGACGATCGGCGCAAGGATGAAGATCGCATAGAGCGCGGTGCGAAGTGCGCCCCATTTGTCGGCCAGGCGGCCACCAACTCGTGCCAACAAGACGAAGGGAATTCCGTAGAGAAGGAACGAGAGGCCGACCACGAAGTTCGATGCGCCACGATCAGTGAGGTAGCGATCCCACAGCGCGTCGTACACACCGATCGGCAGGTAGAGGCTCATTGTGGTGAGTGCGACCGTGCGCACGCCCGGATAGCGCAGAAGCGTGAGGCTGATCCGACGAGATTCGCCCGATGACGGAAGCTTCGGCAGGGACTTCGCTGCCAACGTGAGCGATGCGGCGACCGCAACCATCGCGAACACGAGGAATGTCCATCGCAGTCCGAGGGGATCGAGCATGATGCCGCTGATGAACGGTCCGCCCACGATGCCCGCAGTCTCCACGCCGGCGAGCTTGCCCAGCCGTTCAGCTGCGCGCGACTTGTCGAGGTTTGCCGCGATTGCACGCGCGGCTGGCTGGGTGCAGCCGAACGAGACACCGACGATGGCGCGGCCAATGACGAATTGCCAGAGGGTGTCTCCGAGAGCAAAGACGAGCGAACCGACTGCGGCGAAGGCCAGTCCCGTCACCATCAACACCTTGGGCTTGTACGTGTCGGCGAGCGGCGCAACGAATACTTGGGTCAAGAGGCCCATCAGGAATCCGATGCCGGCGATCAGGCCGAGTCCGAAGTCGGCAAAGCCGTAGGTGTCTTGCAGGTCGCCTAGTGCGCCGAAGATGATGCTGTTCGACACCGCCGTCGCACCGGATGCGAACATCAAGACACTCAACGTCGCCGTGGCGTGGTCGGCTGGACTCAACGACGACGAGTGGGCATCAGCCACGGGTCGCCCTCGCCTCAGTGAGGATCGCGTCATTGAATGCGGGCCAGTACTCCATGCCCCATTCGGTGAATTCGCGGTTCGAGAGCATCACGCACGCAACGTCGGCGACGGGGTCGACCCACAGGAACGTGCCCGTTCCACCGAAGTGTCCCCAGGTTGCCGCCGAACCGTGAGGTGCCGTCCAATGCGGTGCTTTTGTGCCGCGGATTTCCGGGCCGAGACCCCACGGGCAGGGATCGAAGCGGCCAAGGCCGGGCACCACACCTTCGAGTTCGGGAAACTGAACGTTGGTCATGTCGCGCACCGTGTCGCGTGACAAGAGCGTGGGCCGTCGAAGTTCGGCCATGAACCGCGCGCAGTCATCGACATTGCTCACGACGTCCTTGGCCGCCGACCCCTCGAGATGGGTTGATCCGAGCCCGAGTGGCTCGCACACGGCTTCGCGCAGGTAGTCGGCAAAGTCGACGCCCGCGCGTTCTCCCACGTGAGCCGCGAGTAGCTCGATGCCGGTGTTCGAATAAATGCGCTTGCGGGCGGGTGACGTGATCGGATTCACCCCGTCGAAGGAGTAGCCGCCTGCGTGGGCGAGAAGGTGACGTACGGTGCAACCATCTTGGCCGACGGGTTGCGCCAGGGAAGTGGTGCCTTCTTCCACCGCGATCATCGTGGCCCACGCGGTGAACAGCTTGCTGACCGACGCAATGCGCACCGTGCGTCCGGTGTCGCCGTGGGTATGAAGGTTGCCGTACCGGTCGATCACCGCGACAGAGGCGAACTCGACGGGCCAGCCCGAAACTTGATCGAACGCTTTGATTAGTTCAGGTTAGAGCGAATGAGCTCTGCGACACGGAATGCGAGGTCGACACTCTGGCGACCGTTCAATCGCGGATCGCACACCGTTTGGTAGCGATCGTCGAGGTCGGCATCGGACAGTGAATCGGAACCGCCGAGACACTCGGTGACGTCGTCGCCGGTGAGTTCAACGTGGATGCCGCCCGGCCAGGTGTGTTCGGCGCGGTGGGCGCGAACGAAGCCCGCGATTTCGGCCACGACGTGGTCGAGATGGCGCGTTTTGCGACCGGTGGTCGAGGTGAACGTGTTCGCGTGCATCGGGTCGCATGCCCACACGACGGGGTGTCCCGCATCGTGAACCGCGCGCAGCAAGGGGCGCAGCTTGTCTTCCACATTGTCGGCGCCCATCCGCGAGATGAGGGTGAGGCGACCCGGAATTCGCGCGGGGTTCAGCACCTGGCACAGTTCGAGGACGAACTCTGGCGTGGCGGACGGTCCGACTTTGCATCCGATCGGGTTGCCCACGCCGCGGAGGAACTCGATGTGTGCACCGTCGAGTTGGCGTGTGCGCTCGCCGATCCACAGCATGTGCGCCGAGCAGTCGTACCAATCACCGGTCAACGAATCACGACGAGTGAGAGCTTCTTCGTAACCGAGAATGAGCGCTTCGTGCGAGGTGTACACGTCGACCTGGTGGAGCGCCGCGTTGTTCTCGGTGTCGATGCCGCAGGCGCGCATGAAGGCGAGGGCGTTTTCGATTTCGGTCGCGAGCGTCTGGTAGCGCTGCCCCTCGGGCGACGACTCGATGAACTCTTGGGTCCACGCATGCACTCGGTTCAAGTCGGCGAAGCCACCCTTGGTGAATGCGCGCAGCAGGTTGAGCGTGCTCGCCGACTGGTGATACGCCTGAACGAGACGTTCGGGGTCGGGTCGCCGCGCAGCCTCGGTTGGGGCGGGGTCGTTCACGATGTGTCCGCGGAACGACGGAATGTCTGCATCACCAACACGCTCGAACGGCTGCGAGCGGGGCTTGGCGAACTGGCCCGCCATGCGTCCGACCTTCACCACCGGAACGCCGAGTGAGTACGTCAATACAACGGCCATCTGCAAGATGACGCGGAGTTTCTCGCGGATGTTGTTCGCCGAGAACTCTTCGAAACTTTCGGCGCAGTCACCGGCCTGCAGCAAAAAGGCATTGCCCGCCGCCACCTGGCCAAGTGCCGACTGCAGGCTGCGCGCCTCGCCGGCGAACACCAAGGGCGGCAGGGAGCTGATTTGTTTCAGCGCGCGATCAAGGTCGCCGGCGTCGGGCCAGGCTGGCTGTTGCTCGGCTGTAAGGCCGTGCCAGGAGTCGGGAGACCAAGTGCGTGCCATGGGCTACGCAGCGTAGA
>CAZVPL010000136.1:0-3858 GCA_964629075.1 uncultured Bifidobacterium sp.
GCGACAAGGTTGTCATCACGGAAGACACGGTGACCCGCGGGACCTCGTTGTTCGAGGCCGTCGAGGTGGTGAAGGCGTACGGTGCCGAGCCGGTGTTCATCACCGTCATCGTCGACCGCGGCGGAACATGCGCGGCGATGGCTGCCGAGGCCGGCATTCCCTACCGACCGATGTTGACCGCGCCAGACCTCGGATTCGACTTCAATAGTTGATTGAATGCCGTCGATGAGGTCAAAGACAGCCGCTTGCGTCATCTGTCTCGCGACGGTTCTCGCGGCATGCGGAAATGACACCGAATCATCACCCGAGACCGTGGTCTCCGTTGAGGCCGTGCCGGACACCACGGCTCCCCTCGTCGAGTCGACGGAGTCGGTCTTGGCTGCGTCCACGACTAGCATCGACGATGGCATCGTGCGAATCGATGTCACGGTGGGGGTCGATTCCGGCCCCGATCGCGTCGAGGAAGTGGCGGTCGGAGAGTCGGTCGAGCTGACGATCGTCAATCCGGACGAAGACGACGAATTCCACGTGCACGGGTTCGACCTCGGTGGTGACGAGACACCGGCGGGTGAAGAGAAAGTCTTTGCATTCACCGCAACCGAAGCCGGCGTTTTTGAAGTCGAAAGCCACGTGACGGGCGAGGTGCTCGTCGTCATTCGTGTCTCCTGATCCGACACAATGAACGAGTGAATCTTCACGACCTCGTCGCGCTCGAAGCGCACGGTCCCGATACCTACGTCGGAATCGGTCACCCGTATCCATGGGGAGGGCTCTACGGCGGTCACATCGTCGCACAGGCACTGTCAGCAGCAGCAGCAACCGTCGAGCCCGAATTCATGGTGCACTCGGTGCGCGCCTATTTCATTCAGCGCGGGGACAATTCCCAGACCGTGCGTTACGAGGTCGATCGCATTCGTAACGGACGCAGCTTTGCGACACGACGCGTGGTTGCGCGGCAGGCGAAGGGCGCGATTCTCAATCTCGAGTCCTCGTTCCAGGTTCCCGAATCGACGACCGAGCTCGATGCGGTGTCGCTACCGGATGATCTGCTTCGACCCGACGACCTTGAATCCGAATCATGGAGCGATGTGTTCGACCGACGTTGGATCAATGGCGACAACGTGCCGCTCTCGCGTCGCAATGTCGCAGGATGGTGCGGTGCATGGATGCGCGTCACCACGGAAGTGTCGAACGCGCAGTTCGAACATCAGTGCGCTCTTGCCTATATTTCCGACGACCTGCCGACCGACGCAGTGTTCGCTGCGTTGCCTGAGGCGCGTGCCGCGGGTGAGGCGGGGTTGCGATTCAGCGCGAGTTTGGACCACCAAATCTGGTTTCACCGTCCGCATCGGTCGGACGAGTGGCACTTCTACGAGATGTCCTGCACCGCGTTTGTCGGTGGACGAGGTCTCACATTCGGTCACGTCTATGGTGCCGACGGCACCCATGTCGCAACGATTGCTCAGGAGACCTTGGTCCGCTGGCGCACTCCCTCGACGTAGGGCGACACCGCCGCATCGATGAGTGGAGCCAACCATTCGGCGTACTTCGTCGTGATGTGATTCGTGTCGCGATACACGAGAAGGTTCCCGACGATGACGGGACATACCTTGTCGGTGCACATCCAGTTCGTGACATCAAGAACCTGAGCGCCGTTGTCGACGGCTGCGGCGATGTTGGTGTCGAGCCTCGACTGGCGAATGCCCTTGTCGCGGGCGAATGCGCAGTTGCGGACGCTCGACACGTTTTCCGACAGACAGATCGGCACGTCGCGTCCCGGATACGGAGTATCGGTGATGAGCACGGGCTCGGACCCGAGGCTGCGCAGTTCGGGGATGAGCTCCTTGAATCCATCGAGCCACACCTGGTCGGGGAAGGGTTGCCGCACACCGACTTGCTGGAGGCGGTTGGAATACGAAATGAAGACGACGGCTGCCTTCTCCGCGGCCAGACGTTTCTTCACGTTTGCTCGCCACGGTTTGCATTGCGGATAGGTCGCGCCGACCGTCGAGTTGTATGTGATTTCTTCGATGGGGGTGCAGCCGAGTTTCGTCAGCGAGAGGAGGCGCCATCCACGCTGCTTTGCGATCGCATCGAGGGCGTTGAACCATTGTGCGGCGTGCGAGTCACCGAAGAGCGCGACGGTGAATGACGATGTGGTGTCGCCAAAGGCACACTCGCCTGGTTCCGTTGAGCCGGCATCGAGATGGCAGCCGTCGTCGTAGATGATCGGTTTGTCACCGGTTGCTTCGGCAAGTGACGGGGTCAGATTCTTCGGCACACCTGCGGTCTCGACGGCATCGATGACTGCTGCCAGGGGTTCGGTTGGGCTGACGACGGGTGGCGGGGGTCCCGCGGGAACAGTGGTCGTTGTCTCGACCGGGGCGGGCGTCGTCGTGGCGTCGAAAGCCGTCGTGCCCGGGGATGTGTCGGGGGATGTGACGCTCAACGTTGTCGACGAAACCGACGTCGTCGACGTGAGGAACGTCGGCACGGTTGCAACTACATCGGTTGACAGATCGACCGACTTGTTGCGCAACACGAGACCCGCACCGATGCTCACGACCACGAGACCCGCACCGACGGCGAGCGTGAGATTGTTGCGTGTCGCGAGGGGTCGGGAGTGGCGAATCGGATTCTCGACGAAGCGAAACGAGAGGTCGGCGGCAACGACCGACCCTGCAACGAGGACGATGCGTTCGGTCACCGACAACGGGCCGTCGAGGGCGGACTCGCCGATGATCAATGCCGGCCAGTGCCAGAGATAAATCGAATACGACCGAGCACCAATCCACTGCATGACGGGGTTGCGCAGGATCATCACGGGCCCGCGCGTCGCGTCGTCGCCCGCGGAGAGAACGAGCACCGTGCCGAGAACGGGTACGAGAGCAAGGACACCCGGGAAAGCCATCGCCTCACTGATCGCGAAGCACGCTGCGACGATTGCTGCCATGCCGACCCAGCCGACGAGGCCGCGAACACGTGGGGACACCGCAACGATTCGGGGCCAGGCGATCGCGAGCAGTGCGCCGGCGCCAAGTTCCCAAGCCCGCGCATGCAGGCCGAAGAATGCCCACGGCTGCGACGCGGATGTCTGCCAGATGCAGACGATGAACGAGGCAACGGAAAGCATCGAGATTCCAATTGCGGCGCGCGCAGTTGACCGCGCGCCCTTCCACAACAACAGCGCGAGCAATGCGGGCCACACCACGTAGAACTGCTCTTCGACCGCGAGCGACCAGTAGTGCTGCAGCGCAGACGGAGGAAGGGCGGACTGCAGGTAGTCGGTACCCCGCTGGGCAAAGACGACGTTCGCCACGAAGCCGCCACTCGCCACGGCATCGGCTCCCAGATCGCGTAGGCGGAGGGGTTCGAGCCAGATGTTCCCCGCCACAACCGTGCCGACAATGACAAGGCACGAGGCGGGGAGGAGTCGCCGGACGCGTCGTCCGTAAAAGCGGGCGAGTGAGATCCGACCACTCGCGGAGTGTTCGCGCAAGAGGAGACTCGTGATGAGAAAACCGGAGACGACGAAGAAGACGTCGACACCAACGAAGCCACCTCGCAAGCCAAGGAAGTGAGCGTGGTACAACACCACGACGCCAACCGCGATGGCGCGAAGGCCTTCGATGTCGCGACGCATTCCGCTGACCACGTGAAATGTCTAATCGCTGGAAACACGCAAACGCTGGTGGTCGAGACCGGCGTCGATCCGGTGACCTTCCGCTTTTCAGGCGGACGCTCTGCCGACTGAGCTACTCGACCGTGTCGGACATGATGTCCGAAACGCGGTCCCGACGGGACTCGAACCCGCGACCTCCGGCTTGACAGGCCGGCGTGAACTCCAACTTCACCACG
>CAZVPL010000137.1:0-3844 GCA_964629075.1 uncultured Bifidobacterium sp.
ACACGAACACGAACACGAACACGAACACGAACACGAACACGAACACGAACACGAACACGAATACGAACAACAATTCGAGCTCGGGTTCGAATTCGACCGGCGGCGACGTGTCGGGTCCTGTCGACGCGTACGCAGTGGATGGGGCGAAAGATCTTGCGGTTGTGGTTCCTGGTGGGCCTGCCTACATCAACCCGATCGACTCCTTGACGCCTCCACCGGGAGGGTTCGATACCTCGTCACTGAAGATCCTCGATCCAAAGTCGAACAAGTGGTCCGATTCATTTGTTGACGAAAGCGGCACCTACCAGGTGCTGAACGGGCGTGTCGTGTTCACCCCTGCCGACGGGAGCAGCGACCGAGTTTCGATGAAGAGCCTCGTGTTCAAGGTCTCCGACCCTGCGGGTGACGAAGTGATCGGCAAATACTCGATCATCGTCGGCGATTTGGCAGATCTTCCTGAAGACCTGAGCACAGTTGTGGCATCTGAAGCACCCGAAGTCCTGGTTGTTCCGCCGGGCGAGGTGGCCGAGGTGGAGCCCGCGGCAGTGTTTGAAACCTTCGCCGGTGCAAAGTTGTTGGCTAATACTTTCGGCTTTGACACACCGAACGGGCCGAAGAAGACGAAGAAAGTCGCCGAGGGTACGTGGGTCATCGAAGATGGCGTTGCCAAGTTCAAGCCAGTACCAGGGTTTGTTGGAATGGTTCGAACGATCGTGTCAATCGAAGATTCAAGCGGTGCGGTGCACAAGTCACCGCTATCGATTTTTGTTGGCAGTTTGTCGGTTAACGGACGCCCGACGCTCGTGGATCAAGCAAACTGGACAAAGCCGGGGGTTCCCGCGTGGCTGAATCCACTGGCGGGCGCGATCCCGTCCAAAGGCGGAAAGTTCGTCGTTTCGTCCATCTACATGTTGAACGGAAGTTCCCCGTTGACGTATGCCCTGAGCCCAGCCGGACGGTGGGACCTGCTCAACGGCAATCTCAGATTCACTCCCGCCGATGGCTTCGTGGGTAAAGCGAGTATTCGATTCGAAGCCACCGATACGGCTGGACGTACCGCATTTGCGGTGGCGACCGTGACGGTTGCCGAAGACCTGACATTGCCGGCGACAGGTGGTGGGGTGACGTCGTACGCGATGTTTGCGTTGCTCGGCATCATGCTGGGCGGGGCACTCGTTGCTTTCGGATCGTCTCGGCGCCGTCACCCCGTGTCCTAATCTCGCGAAGAGTGAAGGATCCGGTCTGTGGCCTCTCGGAGCCGCAGACCCGTCAGGCGAGAGGGAATGGGTGCGATGATCACGGGGATCAATCACGTGGCGATTTCAACACGCGATGTCGATGCGATCGTGGCGTGGTACCAGGAAGCATTTGGTTTCGAATTGGTGTCGCGCGGTGGCTGGGAAGCGGGCAACCCGATGATTGACGGCATCGTCGGCTTGCGTGACTCTGCCGCCAAGACGGCGATTATGCGCTGCGGAGGCTTCAACATCGAGATTTTCGAGTACCTGTCGCCGGCTGGCGCTCCGAATCCAGCTGACCGGCCGGCCAGCGACCATGGCTATACGCACTTCTGCGTCGAGACGACCGACATCGATGCCGACTACGCACGGCTAGAGGGTTTGGGGATGACTTTTCACGCGCCACCCACACCGAAGGGATCGATCGGAACGCTGCGCGCCTGCTACGGCCGAGATCCGGAAGGCAACATCATCGAGCTGATCGAGTTTCTGGGCGACTCACACCCCTTACGTGAGGCCAAGAAGTAGTCCGCTCGCAGCAAGGCTGGGCAACGTGCGCTTCTGCGTAAAGTAGGCGGCGATGACAAGGCTGATCGACAACATGCGGGGCGTGCGCTACGGCGAGGTGCTGGCAATATTCCTGCGCGACGACAAGCTGCAAGCCGAGGTGTACGGCACCCAAATGCTGAACGACTGCCCCGAGGACCTGTGGTCGACGCTGGTGGCAGAAGACATTGCGCGCGAGATGGGTGCGCTCTTCGTGAAGTTGAACGGCCCGCGCCACTGGATGCTTGATGGTCTGGGCGCGAAGGTCGCACCTGTTGCGCCGGTGATGCGCGAATTCAACGGTCTCTTGACGCGGCGCATCGCTGTCGTCGACCTGGGTAACAACCCACAAGCCACGCCCTACACCGAACGACATGTCGATCGCGGCGCGGTGTTCTACTTCGATGCCGGCAAGCCCGTGTACGAACTGGTGCGCCCCGACGGCACGTCCTACGTGATGCAGGCGCGGTGCATCGGTGTCGATCCGAACATGACCGAAGAGTCACTGGCAACTCTCGGCTCGCGCCTGGCCCTGCCGGATGGCTGGACCTACCGCAGCCGCGTGCTCGATGCGGAACTTGTCATCGACACGACGGCGCACGTGGCGACCGTCTTGCAGGACGAGTTCGAAAACAGCTACACGCTGCCCTGAAGCATCGCGCTCGGGTTAGCGCAGGTAAGCGGGGCGCTTGGTTTCGTAGGCAGCGATGGCGTCGGCGTGCGTGAGCGTGATGCCGATGTCGTCGAGACCGTTCAAGAAGCGATGCTGGGTTGGGGCGTCCATGGGAAATGAAATGGCGATGCCCGCAGAAGGGACCTCGAGCTTCAGGTTCTCCATGTCGACAACGATCTCGGTCTTTGGATTGGCCTCGATGGCTTCCCAGATCTTGTTGACAACGGCTTCATCGGCGACGACCGGTACGAGGCCGTTCTTCGTGCAGTTGTTGCGGAAAATGTCGGAAAACGACGGCGCAACGACGGCGTCGAAGCCGTACTGCTGAAGAGCCCACACTGCGTGCTCGCGTGACGAACCGACGCCGAATGACGGACCGGCAACGAGGACGGTTGCCCCGGCGAAGCGTTCGTCGTTCATCACAAAGTTGCGGTCATCACGCCACGTGGAAAAGAGGCCGGCTTCGAAACCCGTGCGCTCGACGCGCTTCAGCCACTCGGCCGGAATGATTTGGTCGGTATCGACGTCGGACCGCTTGAGCGGAAGTCCGGTGCCCGAGATGATGCGTACTGCCTTCATCGTTCGTCTCCTGTCACTTCAAGTCTGCGGGCGTCGCGAAACGTCCGACAATTGCGGTTGCTGCTGCTACTTCCGGCGACACCAAGTGCGTGCGACCGCCGCGACCCTGGCGACCCTCGAAGTTGCGGTTCGATGTCGATGCGGCCCGTTCACCCGGAGCCAACTTGTCGGGGTTCATGGCCAGACACATCGAGCAGCCGGGCTCGCGCCAGTCTGCGCCGGCCTCGGTGAACACCTTGTCCAAGCCCTCGGCCATCGCTTGCGCCTTCACGCGGTGCGACCCGGGAACCACCATCACGCGCTTTGCCGTGACCTTGCGGCCCTTCATCACCGAGGCTGCGGCGCGCAGGTCTTCGATGCGTGAATTGGTGCACGAGCCAATGAAAACGGTGTCAACGGCGATGTCGCGGATGCGCTGACCGGGGGTGAGGCCCATGTACTCGAGTGCGCGGGCGACGGTGTCGCGCTGGGTCGCATCCGCATAATCCGTCGGCGAGGGGAGCGTGGCGTCGATGCCGAGCACCTGGCCGGGGTTGGTGCCCCACGTGACCTGAGGTGTCAGCTTCGTGGCGTCGATGACGACTTCCTTGTCCCACTTCGCGCCGTCGTCGGTGGCGAGTGTCTTCCAATCAGCCACCGCGGAATCCCAGTCGGCACCCTTCGGCGCGTTGTCGCGACCCGTCAGATACGCGAAGGTCGTTTCGTCGGGAGCAATGAGGCCGGCGCGCGCGCCCGCTTCGATGCTCATGTTGCACACCGTCATGCGACCTTCCATCGACAGCGCACGGATGGCCGAACCGCTGTATTC